>CAYRAK010000001.1:0-42555 GCA_964422215.1 uncultured Clostridia bacterium
ACTGCATTTGCTGCTCCTGTTATCCCTATAGGAACAAAAAAAAGAGGATATAAAATACCAAAATCAACCTGTCCAATCCATGGAAGATTCATTACCGTATGACCTGCTTTGATAGCCACAAGTGGAAAGGAAGCAAAAAGAGGAGTTATAGCTTTAATACTTTGAGGAAGAAAGATAAGATCATCCATTATGCCAATAAGAGCAATCAAAAGTACAGTAGACAGAACTGCAAAGGTAGATATGAGGTCTAAAGCTATAATTTGAGAAAAAAATACCTTAATAGCAATAGCAAGTACAATTCCAGCTGAGAATCCGGCGACTATAACCAGCCCACCCATTTCAGCAACCTCTGGTTGACCTGGTTTATGAAGATCTTTTCCTACTATTCCAGATTTTGTAAGTTGCAAGATAGTCCAAGGAGATATAAAAAAAGTAACAATGAAAGAGACAAAAAAAATAATTAAAGCTATACTCATTTTAGCTTATCCACTTAAGGGAAGATAAAATAAACCAAACTCCAAAACCTATAAGTAAAAGGCTTGATATTGAAAGAAGCGCAATCTGTATCTTTTGACCCCAAACTTTGCTTGATTTATGAGCAAGGCAAGAAAGAAAAGAATACCAACCGAAATCACAAAGCCAATGTACAGGTATAAAAAGAGCAAACCCTAAAAGACCAAAACTGGCAGACCTTACAATTAATGCAGCACCTACTGTCGCCCACCATAGAATAAAATAGGGATTAAACAGACTTGTAACAATTCCAACTACTGTAGAGCCTGTTGGAGGATCATTCACAGAATTTATTCTCATTTTTTTAAGGTTAAATATTCCTCTTCCCATGTAGATGAGAACTGTCCCTCCTACGAAACCCAAAACTACCTTTACCCAAAAATTCTGGAAAAAATTAGAAAATCCAAAATAAATAAGAAACATAAGAGGGATTTCTACTATCCCGTGACCTAACGCAACAAAGGAACCGGTAAACTTAGACCTCCAACTTCTTGCAACGGTTGCAGCAAATACAGGACCAGGCATCATAACACCTGACAAGGAAATTCCTGCAACTGTAAGTAAAAATAGAGGTAAAGACAATTCTTTCCTCCTCAAGATATAAACTTGCTGCCACGATATTTATCTTGAGCATATACCAGCTTTGAAAATTATATTGTGATACCCCTCTTTGTCAAATAAAGTGATATTATAGATAAAAACTCCTTGATTCTACAGGAAAGTATTAAATTTTTCCTTATGTTAAGAGGGAGCAGCGTAAGCGTTGAGGGGGAAATGCGAAGCATTGCCCCCTCAATTAGCTTGACATAAGATATCTCCAATATAAGATAATTAAAGAACACGATAAGGAGTCTTTGATGAATTTTAAGGATAAAATAGCTCTTGTAACCGGAGCTGCTCAAGGTATAGGAGAAGCTACAGCTTTAAGTTTTGCAAAAAGAGGGGCTCATTTGGCCCTCGTTGATATAAAACTCGAAAGACTTTGTACTCTCCAGCAAAGGATTGAAAAAATGGGGCAGAAAAGTCTTGCTTTCCAAGTTGATGTTTCTGATGTAAAAGCCGTAGAAAAAATAGTAAAAGAAACTGTAGATAATTTTGGGAGACTTGATATCTTGGTAAATAATGCTGGTATTATTGCTCGGGGTACAATTGAAGATGTAAACGATGATATGTTAGATAAGGTACTCGATGTTAATTTTAAAGGAGTTTTTTACTTTTGCCGAGCTGCAGTTCCATATATGAAAAAACAACGTTACGGAAAAATAATAAATGTCTCCTCCATTACTGCAAAGCGAGGTGATAATACTACCGCTCCTTGCTATGGAGCCTCAAAAGGAGCCATCCTTACCTTAACAAGATCACTTGCAAGACAACTTGGTCCATACGGAATCAATGTAAATGCTGTTGCTCCCCATGCCATTATGACACCTATGATGGAGTACTGGGATGAGAAAAAAAAGAGAGCAGTAATTGAATCACTCCCTGTCCGTAGATTAGGAACTGCAGAAGATGTAGCTTTTGCCATTCTCTTTTTAGCCTCAGACGAAGCAAGTTTTATAACAGGTGAGACAATTAATTTAAATGGCGGCTACCTTATGGATTAAAACTCAACTTTCTCTAAACCCACCTTTACATGCAGATACTTTAAGGTGATTCTGAGAGTTAATAGTAGAATCTTCTGGTTCTTTCTCCTCTTTTTCCTTCTTTTCCTCTAATAAAGCAGGTTTTTTCTTTATCCTTAATTCGCCTTCTTTTAAAAGTTCGTCAGCAAGCCCAAATTCTATTGCTTCCTCTGGAGTAAACCACATCTCTTTTTCTAGCATCTTTTTTATCTGCTCTTTAGTTTTCCCGGTATTTTCAGCAAGAAGAAGATAAATTTGATCCTCAACTTTATTCAAAGCTTCGGTTAATTGGCGAAGATCCTCAAAACTTGAGCTCCAATTCTCAAAAACAATATTAGGTTGATGCAACATAATTATAGAGTGTTCACTAATGTATCTTATATCGCCTGAGCTTAAAATAAGAGCCGCTCCTGAAAGAGCCTCACCTAAGGCAACAGTCACAACAGGACGTTGCATACTTCGAATAACATCACATATAGCCATAACTGCTGTTAAAGAGCCACCGGAGGAAAATATTCTTATTCCGACAGGAGAGGTCTCAGGCTGAGCTTCTAGATTTAATAAAGCAGTTATAGTCTCCTCTGCTTTTGTTTCATCAATCTCTCCTGATATACTGACCCAATCCTCCTGGGCAATTTCTGGCATCTTTGCCCAACTAAACCCAACACCTAGCAACAGAAAAAAAATGAAAAATACACCTACTACTTTTTTAATCAATTTTGTCTCTCCTTTCTATAAAAGGCCCAATCTATATTACTCTTCGATTATTTCCACCTGGCTGTAAAGCATACATTTGCTTGGCATCCAAATATCAGCATCTCTCAATGCGGCAAGTATGTGAGAGTCAACGTCAACAGAAATTTTACTTCTCAAAAGACGAGAGTATCTCCTCCTAGCAAGAGCTTCAGCGTAAGCTATAATTTTCCTTCTTCTCTCTGAAGTAACCTCATCACTACCAGGCAAAATCACTATAGTAATCCTCTCAAGCTTATAATTCCTGGGTCCTTCGCTTTGTATTTGAGCTATCCCCACATACCTTGTTTTCTCTGTACACTTTCTGCAAATCTTACCGTAAGGCACAGGATTTTCTTCAATCTCTTCTTTCTCAAAGCTTACACTAAAAAGCTCCTCGATATAGCGCATCCTTACATCCCCTTAGCGCAAAACTTTTAACCTATGAAATTATGCTAAATCTATAAAACCTGTCAAATAAAGCTAATTTGATTTTGACAATACGGCGATAGCTTTTATAATCTATAACAAAAATTAAAGGAAAGTAAAGTGAAACTTCCTCCGTGGCTTACCAAAAGGGTACCTTCATCGGATGCAATGGACAAGATGGAAAGACTAATACACGGTTTATCTTTACATACTGTTTGTCAAGAAGCAAGATGTCCCAATATTGGAGAATGTTTCTCCCGTAAAACTGCTGCTTTCATGATTCTTGGGAGCCGTTGCACGAGAAACTGCACTTTCTGTGCCGTGGACAAAAAAACGCCCCTTCCTCCTGATCCAGAGGAACCAGAAAGAGTAGCAAAAGCTGTATCTAAATTAGGATTAGATTATGTAGTTGTAACTTCCCCAACTAGAGATGATCTCCCTGATGGTGGAGCAGAGCAGTTTGCAAAAACTATAACTTCCATTAAAAGACTTTGTGGAGAGAAAACCTATGTTGAAGTATTAATTCCAGATTTTGGTGGATCTTTTCTATCCTTAAAAAAAGTGCTTGAGGCAGGGCCTTTTGTGTTAAATCATAACATAGAAACTATTCCCAGACTCTATCCACTGGTAAGACCTAAGGCAGACTACAAGCGTTCCCTTAAAATTTTAGAGGAATGTAAGAGAATAAATCCCAGCATTTATACTAAATCTGGTCTTATGGTAGGACTTGGAGAAACCCGTGACGAAGTCATTCAAGTAATGAAGGATCTAAGAAATACAGGTTGTGACATACTAACTATAGGTCAATATCTTCAGCCTTCCCCTACCCACATAGAAGTTAAAGAATTCGTACCTCCTTTAACTTTTGATTGGTACAAAGAGGTTGCTTATTCGCTAGGTTTTCTCTATGTTGCATCCTCTCCCTTTGTAAGAAGTTCTTACATGGCAAAAAAATGGTTAGAACATTTAAAGAAAAAAATTACCAATTTTCCACTTGCTGATTAATTACTCACTGTCAGAAGTGGTAGGTATAAAATACCTCTTAGCTTTTCTTGATTAATTCTGTTACTGTGTTTACAAGATTTTCTATATCTAACCCTTCCATCTTGAAAAGCTCATCAGGAAGTCCAGAACCTGTGTATTTTCTAATACCCAACTTGCGGAAACGACAGAAAAGACCGTTTTCTACCAAAAAATTGGCTATTATACTCCCTAAACCTGTCTTTACATTATGATCCTCGTAAGTTACGATAATTCCTGTTTTTGCTGCTTCTCTAAGTGCCTCTTCATCAAGATCGCTCCAACAAGAGATATTTATCACTTTAACTTTATGTCCTCTCTCTCTTAAAATTTCCCAAGCTTTGATAGCTTTATGCAAGAGACTTCCTGTAGATACTATAGCTGCTTCATCTCCATCCCTTACCAAATCGGCTTTACCATATACAAATTGATATCCTTCCCCAAATATAGGCTTTCCATCCTCGGAAGTTATAATAGGAAGACTTGAACGTCCAACTCCCACAAAGAAGTTACCAGGATGAGATGCTATGTATCTTATAACCCGATCGGTTTGATTAGCATCAGCTGGAACAATTATCTTAAAACCATAAAGATTGTTAATTATTCCTCCATAATCAATACATTGGTGAGTTTTTCCATCCTGCCCCACATCTATCCCGTTATGAGTACACACAAGTTTTAAATTTGTGTGGTTAATATCGTTAAGTCTGTGTTGATTATAAGTTTCATCAACTCCAAATACACCAAAATCGGAGAAGAAAACAACAACCCCTTGGGTAGAAAGAGCACCAGCAATTGTAGCTGTGTTATGTTCTTGGATTCCTCCTTCAAAAAACCACTTTGGACAGATCTTGGCAAATTTATCTGTTTTCACTGAACCAAGAAGGTCGCAGTCAAAAACAGCAATAGGAGTTTTATCTTTTTTCCCTTTATTAACAGCTCCAATATCAGCAAGAGCTTTTCCAAAGGCATTTCTATTTGCTATTTTTTCTCCTTTCTCATAGTTAGTAAAGTTCCCAATATCAAGATTTATTTTTTCCTCGGGTCTTTTTTTGGAAGAGGAAGGAGGAGAATTTAACTTTCTTAAAGAAAAGTATTTCTCAAGGTCGTCTTCCAAGCCTAACTCTTTAAGTGCTTCTCTACACTGCTCAACAGATAAAGCTTTTCCATGATACTCGTGCGTATTCTCCATAAAGGAGACCCCCTTACCTATAACTGTTCGAGCTAAAATAGCCACAGGGCCGTCTCTGTGTATCGCCTCTCGCAATGCTTGGTAAATCTGCTGATGATCATGACCATCGATTTCCAAAACCTCCCATCCATCAGCAAGATAGTTTTCTTTTATATTCTGAGGCATAATTTCACTAAGAGGTCCTGAGAGTTGAATAAGGTTATAATCAATTATTACAGTCAAGTTACTCAAATTGTACTTTTTTGCAAACCTCCTTGCCTCTCCAACCTGACCTTTAGTCTGTTCTCCATCGCTCATTATTACAAAGCAGTGAAAATCCTTCTCAAGAAGTCTGGCAGCTAAAGCAAAACCACAACCTGCAGAAAGCCCCTGCCCTAGGTTTCCTGTACTCCATTCGACCCCAGGAACATCTTTTTCTACATGTCCCTCAAACATACTTCCTGCTCTACGAAAATGAGCAATAACATCATCTATATTGAAAAATCCTAAGCGACCCAAAGTAGCATAGACCCCCGGAGAGGTATGGCCATGACTTATAACTATTCTGTCTCTGTCTGGATGGTATGGATTATTTGGCCATACCTTGGCACAAGACCATAAGGTAAGATATATATCTATAGAAGACATAGATCCTCCGGGGTGACCGGAGCCAGCCACTGTAGTCATTTTTAAAATGTCACCCCGTGCCAATTTGGATAAATTTTTTAAGTGTGCTACTTTCTCCTCATCCAGCCTCTCCTTTTCAAACCCCCATTGCATCATTCAAACCCCCTTCTACTATTCTTCTTCATACTGAATCGCCTCAGTAGGACATTCCTCCGCAGCCTGTTTTATTTCCTCCTCAAACTCGTTGAAATCTGCATCTTCTTTGACAGTGGCAACATCATTCACCTCAAAAACCTCAGGGCAAGTATCCTCACAAAGCCCACAAGCTGTGCAAGCATCCTCATCAATTCTAACTTCTGTTATTGCCATTCTAATCCTCCTTTATCAAAATTTTTTTAGATGATACAATAACACATAAATTAAAAAAGTCAATACAGGCAGGCTGATGGAATAGTTTTAATTTCATATAGCTTCAACTTTAGCCTCAAATTTGACAGAGAAAAAGCATTGTGGTAATATTTTTTCTCTAGCATTTCTGTATTTGGGAGGAAACAATGCAAATAAAAGAACAAGCTGTTATCTGGCTTCAGGGAGCAGGATGTACTGGGTGTTCTATATCTGTCATGAATTGTGTAAGTCCCACTATAAGAAATCTGCTACTTGATGAAATTGTTCCTGGAAAACACCTCAGTTTTTTATTTCATCCCACCTTAATGGCAGCAAGCGGAGAACTTGCCATTGAGGTAACATTGGGCGAGAAAAAAGAATCAGGTTATCTTCTTGTAGTTGAAGGAGCAATTCCTACAGCAAAAGGAGGAATATTTGGAACTATTGGTGAAAAAGATGGTAAGCCTCTTACCATTCTTTCCCTCTTTAAGGAACTTGCTCGGAATGCAGTTGCTGTAATATCTTTGGGAAATTGCTCTGCTTTTGGAGGAATTCCTGCAGCACATCCTAACCCTACTGGTTCAAAATCTGTCGCAAAGGTGCTTGAGGAGGAAAATATAAAAACCCCTTACATCAATGTACCTGGTTGTCCACCTCATCCTGATTGGTTTGTGGGAACAGTTGCTGACATTATTCTTCACGGTCTTCCTTCTGAGGAAAAACTTGATGAACTTAAGCGACCGAAATTCATCTATGGCAAACTTATCCATGAGAATTGTCCTCGCAGGCCCTACTTTGATGAAGGAAAATTTGCCAAAAATTTTGGTGAGGAAGGATGCCTATATGAACTTGGTTGTAAAGGTCCTTTTACCTATGCAGACTGCCCTATCCGGCATTGGAATGGTGGAGTAAACTGGGTTATAGGAGCAGGGTCTCCCTGCCTTGGATGTACAGAACCCATATTTCCTGATATATCAGGCCCTTTTTATCAAAAAATATCTGCTTGGGAAAAGTTTAAATTGCAGATCAAAAAGGAGAGTTAATATGGAAAAAATTGTCATAGACCCTGTTACAAGAATTGAAGGACACCTTAAGGTCGAGGTTACGATAGATAACGGCGAAGTTAAAGATGCTAGGGTAAGTGGAACTCTTTTTAGAGGTTGGGAGATCATCTTAGGAGGAAGAGATCCTAGGGATGCTTCTCAAATTACTCAACGTGTCTGTGGAGTGTGCCCTGCTGCTCATGCAACAGCATCTTGCTTTGCTTTGGATAATGCCTTCGGGATAGAAAGCCTAATAACTGATAATGCAAGGATTATCAGAAATCTTATCTTGGGTGCAAATTTTCTTCAATCTCACATTCTCCACTTTTACCATCTTGCATCACTTGATTTTTTTGATGTAACAAAAGTTTCCAGTTACGAAGGAGATGATCCTGATCTTCTCTCCTTGAAAAAATTTCTTGGAAGAGATAAGCTCGCTCCTTTTGCTCCCAGATACGAAGGAGATTACAGACTTGATAAAAAAACAAATCAAAACTTTGCTTCTCATTATATTAAAGCTTTGCAAATAAGAAAAAAATGTCATGAAATGCTTGCCATATTTGGAGGGAAAATGCCCCATAATGTAGGAATGGTTGCAGGAGGAGTAACCGAAAGACCAACTTCAGATAAGATAGCATCTTTTCTTTGGCGATTAAATGAGATAAGGGAATTTATCGATAATGTTTATCTTCCAGATGTTTTAGCTCTGACCAAATTTTATGAGGACCACCTTTATGCAGGGTCATCCTCTAGCAGTTTCCTCTCTTATGGAGCTTTCATTCTTGATAATTCTGAAATTGACCAAACAAAGCAGAACCGTCTTTTTCTGCAAGGAGTAGTAAATCAAAACCTAACCTATGAGTCACTTAATACTGACAATATTTCCGAATATGTGAAATACAGTTGGTACGCTCAGGATAAATCAAGCCTCCATCCAACAGAGGGTAAAACAGAGCCAAATGAAGAAAAGAAAAATGGTTATTCTTGGATTAAAGCTCCTCGATATAAGGAAATGCCCTGTGAGGTAGGTCCTGCAGCGAGAATGATAGTTGGATACTGTGGAGGAAAGGAGCCTGTGAAAAAAGCTGTAGAAAATATTTTCTCATACATAAAAGGGGAAGTCAAGCTCTTTTCGTCCATTCTTGGAAGACATATTGCACGAGCAGTTGATGCAAAGCTTATAGCCGATAGTATGGCAACTTGGGTAACTCAGCTGAAAGTTGATGAGCCGGTATACGTTCCCTGCTCAATTCCTCCTGAAGCAGAGGGTGTAGGATTAACAGAGGCACCTAGAGGAGCACTTGGACATTGGATAAGAATAAAAGACAAACTAATAGATAATTACCAGCTTGTTGTTCCAACAACATGGAATGCTTCACCAAGAGATGATAAGGATGAGCCAGGACCTTTAGAGAAAGCTCTTTCTGGGCTAAAGATAAAGGATCCCAAAAATCCTTTTGAAATTGTACGATGTGTGCGTTCCTTTGATCCTTGTCTTGCCTGTGCTGTCCATCTTATTAATGCAAAAAAGAGGAAAATAGCTGAATTTAGAATAAACTAGCTTTTAAGAGGACTAAATTTTTCTTAACTAACGAACAAAGAATCAATCAAATGAAAGAGATAGAGAAGGGAGGATAAATTATGCTTGTCTCTGAAAGAAAACCTTGGAATGAAATACTAGAGTCTTTAGCTGAAGATAAAAATGTTTTTATTATAGCCTGTGGAGGTTGCTCTGATGCTTGTCAAACTGGAGGAAAAAAGGGATTGGAGGAGCTTAAAAAGAAACTCTTAGAAGAAGGAAAAAAAATAACAGGGAGTTTTGTAGTTGATTTTGCTTGCAACAAAGTCTTAGTGGCTCTTAAACTTCAAAGATATACCCAGAGTCTTTATAGCTCAGATTCAATCCTTGTAAGTGCCTGTGGAATTGGAGTACAGGCAGTTGCAAATATGGTAGATATTCCTGTTCATCCTGCTGACAATACAGTTTATATGGGTGGATTTCCTGGAGTTTGGCCAGCAGATGAAAGATGCATCCAATGTGGTGACTGCAGACTAGATGTAACAGGAGGTATATGCCCTTTTGCTAACTGTCCCAAGAATCTTTTAAATGGAGCCTGTGGTGGTTCAAATAAAGGGAAATGTGAAGTAGATCCTGAAAAGGATTGCGCTTGGGCAAAAATTTATGAAAGACTGAAGGAGATAGGAAAAGTTGATAATTTAAAAAAGATACATCCTCCTCGGAACTACAGTTTAATGCAACCTCCTGTTGAACGAAGAAACACTATATTCTGGTCCCTTGAATTTGAAGAAAAAGAAAAAGAGGGGGTAAAATGAAACTGAGTGAACTTTTTAAAAAGGGAAAATTTGTTATCACCTCTGAGATCGGTCCTCCAAAAGGGACAAATGTAGAACCTTTGCTTAAGGAAGCAGAAGAACTTAAAGGAAAAGTAGATGCTATAAATGTGACAGATATCCAAAGCTCAGTTATGAGATTAGGCTCTATGGCTGTGTGTAAACTTCTAAAGGATAGAGGGATAGAACCTGTATTTCAGCTCACATGCAGAGATAGAAATAGACTTGCTTTACAATCAGATCTTCTTTCAGCCTATGTTTTGGGTATAGAAAATGTTCTTTGTCTCACCGGGGATCACACTGTCTTAGGAGACCATCCTCAATCAAAACCTGTCTTTGATCTTGACTCAGTAAACTTACTCCGTGCAGCGAAGACTTTATGTGAAGGAAAAGATATGGTAGGGAATAATCTAGATGGGTCTCCTGACTTTTGCCTGGGAGCAGTTGCGAACCCTGGGGCAGATCCACTTGAGCCTCAGATAATAAAAATGGAGGCAAAAGTTGAAGCAGGAGCTGAATTTTTTCAAACTCAAACCGTATACGATGTGAAACAATTTGAAAAATTTATCCGAGCAACAGAATATCTTAAAGTTCCTATCATGGTGGGAATAGTTATGCTCAAATCGGCTGGTATGGCACGATTTATGAATGCAAATGTTGCAGGTGTATATGTTCCAGATAAACTAATTAAAATAATGGCAAAAGCTTCCAAAGAAGAACGCCCAAAAAAAAGCATTGAAATAACCGCCTCCCTCATAAAAGAGATGAAAGGGATGTGTCAGGGAGTACATATTATGCCTTTGGGATGGGACAAATATGTCCCAGATGTTTTAGAGAAAGCAGGTTTAATTTAATAAATCATAAGGGGGGCTAAATTAAGCCTCTCTTTTGTTTGAGAAAAAAATAAAAAGCTTCACCTTAAAGTTAACTGTAGGCTATTTGTTTGTATATTTCCCACAGTTTGATAGATACATCCTCTTGAAAGATGCTCTTTAGCCATTCATTAGGAGAAAAAAGATCTGCAGGAGTAGAGCTAAGTTTTTCCCCCTCTTTTATAGAAAGAAGCTTTATTCTCTCGGAAGGAATATTTTTTTCTCTAAGTTCTCCTATGTATTCCTTTGAAGTGACAATAATGGCCTGCATTTGGCTATAGTACCAGCTAAAGTATCGCCATAGTACTCTTTTAAGACTACTACTTCCATCAAAGTATTGAATGAAACTTGAGAAGTTTCGATTATACACTCCAACAACAGGTAAGTTTAAAATTTTTGAGGTAAGAACTCCAGCAACTCCCATAGGACCTGGAGTTAAGGTATGAATCATGGTAAATTCCTTCTCCTCGCAATAAAAAAGTATCTCCAAAAGAGAGGGAATGTAAAGACGAATTTCGGGAAAAAGAGGAAAGGGAAAATTTGTCACCGAGGAAAAAACTTTTATTCCATTTGTGGAAAAATTTTCTTTTTTACTGCAACAGATAATCTCCATTTTTTCTTTTTTGGAAAGGGGTAAATTATCAGGTAGGGAAAAGGACAAAAAATTATCATTTATATCGACAAAAATAGCAACTTTTAAAGGCTCCTCTTGGTTAAGGTAATGTTTTTTTACTCTCCAGAGAAAGTTTCTATCTTTATTTTGATAGGCAAGACCAAAAAGATAAGGAAAAAGTGCAGTATAAAGAGGGAGATTTTTATTAATCTTTCTCACACTTCTTACAGTGTGTAGAAAATGCATTCTTTTTGAAAAATGCCTTATAAAATAAGAAAGAAGAAAACCTTTAAAAAAGAGTGAGACTATTTTTTTTCTTTTAAAAAAAAGCTTTTCTAAAAACCTACCTTTTATTCTCCCAATAACTATATTATCGAAAATTCCAGAAATTTTTTTCCCTTTCAATCTATATTTGTAGAACTTATACCCCGTCGCATAGATACTTCTTCCTATAGTTAGAGAAGTTCCGCTTTTTCCCCCAGGTTTAGATCTTCCCTCTTTTATGGAGATTAAAAAATCCTCTATTCCTTCTCCTTCTCCAACAGTATATGTTTCTCCAATGTAAAGACCACCATGGTCATCTGAACCACCCACCATAGATTTTTTCCAGGGTGTACTAGAAACGGGAGAGAGATTGTATCGATTGCTGAGTTCTTCAATTTTCTCTGGAGTAAGATTTTGGAGTATTTTCTCTAGAAGGCAATTATCCTTTTCTTTTTGAACACCATTTCGAACCTCAAAAACATCAAACAGAAGGAGCATTTTTTCCCAATTCTCAGGTTTAAGTTTTCCATTAACAGAAGAAAAAGGATGAGCTACAAAATGAATTATTCTCTCAAGACTAAAATATCTTACAAGTTCGTAAATATTATCCTTTAGCCTCTGGATTTCCTCATGTTGTCTCTCATTTATATTGAGGGCAACAACATGAATTTGACATCCATCTTCAGGAAAAGTGACAGTAACCTCTTCACTAATAAAAACATCATCTAGATGAGCAATTTCCAATGCACCCAGAATTGAGTCATGATCGGTAATGGTAACAAAATCCATTCCTCTTTTTTTGGCAATCCTGTAAACTTGCTTCGGAGGAGTGTAAGATTCTGAATGAATTATTGTTTTTAGCACACCTTTTTTAATCTCTGAGTACTCAGAGTGTACATGCAAATCTACCTTGCGCAGAGGCATTCTCCTCACTCCCAAATGGTCAATTTGTCGAAGTTAAGCTTATCTTTTCCTGTTTAACACTCCTAAGAGAGGCCATCATTCTTTCCTTCATTCTTGAACAGGTTTTCCTGTGATGCAGATTAAAAATAAGGAGAGGAAGAGCATATTTCCATCTTCCTCCTGAAAATATTCCTAAAAGTCTCCTAAAAATGGATAATATACTGAGAGTTTTAACATATGCCCAGGCAAATCCTGCATCTAGTTCGGCGGGACTCATCTTCTTTGGTTTAAATACAACATGTCCACAGTCGTAATTGGACCAGTCCCTGTCAATAATTCTTCCTTGCTTTTCCAATTCTTCAGCAAGTTTTGTCCCTGGAAGAGGGGTAAGAATAGAATATTGAACTCCATCGAGCCTTGTCTTTACTGCAAAATCAACTGTTTTCTTAAATATGTCTTTATCATGCTCGTCCATCCCAAATATGAATGCTCCATGAATAAATATACCATACCGATGGAATCTATTTATCGCTTCCTTATAGAACTCGACTTTATTCTGAGATTTTCCTACTTCTTTCAGTGCCTCTTCTGACACGGTCTCCAATCCTACAAATAAGGCTTTGCAACCACTTTCTGCAGCCAGTCTCAAAAGTTCCTCATCATAGGCAGCATCTATGGAAGATTGACTCATCCATATTATCTTAAGTGGAATTAATGCCTTAAAAAGCTTCTTTGCGTACTTTTTATTACCCATAATGTTATCATCCAAAAAAACAAACAAATTCTCTTTCAATCCCTTTCCTCTATTTGCTTTAATAAATTCAACTACTTTATCTATGGGGCGAAATCTTATCTTTCTTCCAAAAAGTCGAGTTACAGAACAAAAGGAGCAATTATAAGGACAGCCCCTTGTAAGGTGAAGCACCTTTGTAGCAATGTATTTATCTTTTTTATCCTTTTTTTCTAAAATATCCCAACGAGGAAAAGGAATTTTTGAGAGATCAGGAAAAGTTTCATTTTTGTAAATTTTTTTTAAATTATCCTTTCCTCCTTGTTTAAAATCATTTATTAGTTTCTCCCAGATGCCCTCTGCCTCTCCAATTACAATAGCATCAGCATGCTCCAGTCCCTCTTGGGGTAAAACTGAAACATGAGGACCTCCCAACACTACAGGAACTTTTCTTTTTCTAAACTCATCAGCAATTTCATAGGCCCTGGGAGCAGTGGAGGTCATAGTGGTTATTCCCACAAGATCAACTTTTTTCTCAAAATTAATAGATTCAATATTTTCATCTGTTAAACTTACTTCAATATCGTGCGGTGTCACTGCAGCTACATTGAGAAGCCCAAGGGGAGGCACTTTAAAAACCTTTCTTCTTTTGGCTCTTTTTGCCTGCACCTTATCAGTCCAAGTAGGGGCGATAAGCTCTATTTTCATTTACCTTTACTGCCTTTAAAATTATCTGCTGAAAAATTATACAGAGAAATTCCACTCCTGTCAATTTGCAATAGCTTTGACATAGAACTTTCTCTTTTTTATCTTTTCACTTTTGACAATCTTATTTTATACCCTAATATTTAAAAATGATACTAGGGTTAGGACAATTTGTTTTTTTAATTTTAATATCAAAAAATCTCTCGAGGAGAGGATTTGAGGAAGGAAGATAAAATTAGTAAATTTGAGAAAGATGCAAAGTTAATATTTTACGCTGGACTTGAGGCAGTTGAACCTTACAAAGCTGTGAAAAGATTTGTTAAAAGAAAAGATGGTATTTTAAAAATTGCGGATAAAGCCTACAACTTAAAAAAAATAAAGCGTGTTTTTATAATTGGGATTGGAAAAGCTGCATTTCCTATGACAAAAGCAATTGAGGAAGTTCTGGAAGATAGAGTCTCTGAGGGATACATTGTGGTAAAGTATGGATATGGTGGAAAACTTGACAAAATCAAAGTTCTTGAGGCATCTCATCCCATTCCGGATGAGGCGGGAATGATGGCGGCAGAAAAAATAATATCTCTTCTAAAAAAGACAAAGGAGAATGATCTTGTTATATGTCTTATTTCAGGTGGAGGATCGGCAATTTTGCCTGCACCAGTTGAAGGAATAACTCTTGAAGAAAAACAAAAGGTAACAAAGCTCCTTTTAGATTGCGGAGCTTCAATTAAAGAGATTAATACCATAAGAAAGCACCTTTCAAGATTAAAAGGAGGGCAACTTGCAAAACTTGCCTACCCTTCTTACCTTCATACTTTAATTCTTTCTGATGTTGTGGGAGATAGACTCGATACAATTGCTTCAGGTCCTACCGTTCCAGATTACACCACCTTTAAGGATTGTTGGGATATAGTAAAAAAATATCATCTTGAACCCCACATTCCCCCATCAGTTGTAAATCATTTTAAAAGAGGCCTTGAAGGGAAGGTGAAAGAGACGCCCAAACCTGGAGATCTTGCTTTTTGCAAAGTGGAAAATCTAATTGTGGGTAGCAACATTCTAGCCTTAAGGGCTGCCAAACAAAAGGCAGAAAGTCTTGGTTATAATACTTTTATTCTTTCCTCTTCGATTGAGGGAGAAACAAGAGAAGTAGCAAAGGTTCATATTGCGATAGCAAAGGAAATATTATCCTCTGGAAATCCCGTTTCTCCTCCCGCCTGTGTTCTTTCAGGTGGAGAGACAACGGTAAAAGTAAAAGGGAAAGGGAAAGGGGGAAGAAATCAAGAATTTTGTCTTGCAGCTTGTACTGAATTGGAAAACATGGAAGATGTTTTTATTTTAAGTGCAGGAACAGATGGAACAGATGGTCCAACTGATGCTGCAGGAGCATTTTGTTCATTTGAGACTCTCTCAAAAGCAAAAAAAGAAGGCATTATACCAGAAAAATTTTTGGACAATAATGACTCTTATAATTTCTTTAAAAAAATAGGAGGTCTTTTCATAACAGGTCCTACCAATACAAACGTTATGGATCTTAGAATACTCCTTGTAGGAAGAAGATAAATCGACATCCTGGTAAAAAACAGCCTTGAATTGATATAGACGGAAATTTTTCTTGACAAATAATCTATCATATGATAAAAAATTTACCAGAAAGATGGTATTTAACACAATTTCAAATGGGAGGCAAGGGTGGTTTTTCTCTCTCAAGAAAAAAATAGCCCTCTTTTAAAGATCAATAATCTCAAAACATACTTTTTCTTAGATGAGGGAACTTTAAAAGCAGTAGATGGAGTTGATCTTGAGATAAAAAAGGGGAAGACATTAGGGCTTGTAGGAGAATCTGGTTGTGGAAAAAGTGTTACTGCTTTTTCCATTCTAAGAATTATCTCTCCTCCTGGAAAACTTATAGAGGGTGATATCCTTCTTTACAGAGAAAACGGTGAGAAAAAATCTCCTTTAAATCTTGCAAAACTTTCCCCCTCAGGAGAGGAAATAAGGTCTATCAGAGGAAAAGAGATAACCATGATCTTTCAAGAACCTATGACTTCATTCTCTCCTGTCCACACAATAGGTGATCAGATAATGGAAGCAATTCTTTTGCATAGGACAAATGATAAAAAGGAAGCAAGAGAGATAACCTTGGAAATGCTTGCCAAAGTTGGCATTCCTAACCCTGTCCAAAGGATAGATGAGTATCCTCATCAACTGTCAGGTGGAATGAGACAAAGAGCCATGATTGCCATGGCCTTATCCTGTAATCCCTCTCTTTTAATTGCAGATGAGCCAACAACAGCTTTAGACGTTACAGTGCAGGCTCAGGTCTTAGAACTTATGAAAGACCTGCAGGGTGAGTTTGGTATGTCTATTTTATTTATTACCCATGATCTTGGAGTTATCGCTGAGATGTCAGATGAAGTTGCAGTAATGTATCTTGGCAGGGTTGTGGAGGAAGCAAGTGTATATGATATATTCCACAACCCTTTACATCCTTATACAAAAGCTTTATTAAGATCTATCCCGAAGGTTGGAAAGAAGGCAAGAGTGCGCTTGGAGTCAATCGAAGGAATAGTTCCTTTGCCTTTAGATCCACCTAAAGAGTGTAGTTTCTATAGCCGATGCAGAGAAAGAAAAGAAGGTATATGCAATAAGGATATACCCCCCCTAGTTGAGATAGAAAAAGGACATAAAGTGAGGTGTTTTCTTTATGAGTGATACTAGAATTGAAAAGGAAAAAAATGTTCTTGTTGAAATAAAGAATCTAAAAAAATATTTTCCAATAGAGAAAGGATTCTGGAGAAGATTAGCAGGTTATGTAAGAGCAGTAGATGATGTAAATCTTTTTATAAAAGAAGGAGAAACAGTTGGTCTTGTAGGTGAGTCAGGATGCGGAAAGACAACTTTAGGAAGGTGTATCTTGCGTGCTATTGAACCAACAGAAGGACAAATTTTATTTAGAAAAGATGAGGGTGACATCGTAGATATCGCGAAGCTTGATAAAAAAGAGCTTCGCTCAATAAGAAAGGATATGCAGATGATTTTTCAAGATCCCTACTCCTCTCTTGATCCCAGAATGACAGTTTTAGATATAATAGGCGAACCCCTGGTGGTAAATAAAATTGCCAAGGGGCGTGAGATGGAAGAGAGGGTAAAGGATCTAGCAAAGGTTGTGGGACTTAACATAAAACATCTAAAACGTTATCCTCATGCATTCAGTGGAGGACAGCGCCAAAGAATTGGTATCGCAAGAGCACTTGCAACAAATCCTCGTTTCATTGTTGCCGACGAGCCTGTTTCAGCTTTGGATGTCTCTATTCAGGCACAGATATTAAATCTCCTGCAAGATCTTCAAAAGGAATTTCATCTAACTTACCTTTTCATCTCTCATGATCTAAGTGTGGTAGAACATATATCAGATAGGGTAGCAGTTATGTATGTAGGGAAGCTTGTTGAAATGGCAGAGACAGAAGAACTTTTCCTAAATCCAAAGCACCCTTACACAGAAGCACTCCTATCAGCTGTTCCTATACCTGATCCTGAGGTGAAAAAGGAAAGGATTGTTCTCAAAGGAGAGGTGGCAAATCCTGCAAATCCTCCCTCTGGATGCTATTTCCATCCCCGCTGCAATTACTGTATAGAAAGATGTAGAGAAGAAGAGCCACCCTTACAGGAGGTATCTCCTGGCCACTTTGTTGCCTGCCACCTTGCAAGGGAACTGAAATTAAAGGGAGTCCCTGCCTAATATATCATGTTAAATCTAAAAAACCTCCAGAAAGAAAAAGTAGCAGTAATCGCAGATGATCTTACGGGTGCAAATGAAATTGCTGCTATTATAGCAAGAGAGGGAAAGAAAAGCTTTGTTTTGCATGGCTTTGTTGATGAGAAAACTCTTGAGGAGCTCTGGGAAAGATATGAGGGGATAGTATTTAACCTCAACTCACGCAATCTATCTGAAAAGATTGCTTACAGGAAGGTAAAAAATCTCATATCCTTTTCAAAAAAGATTAGGAAAAGACTCATCTATAAAAAAATAGATTCAACAATGAGGGGAAATGTAGGAGAAGAAATAGATGCTATATTGGATACAGGATGCGTAGATATTGCAGTTTTAGTTCCCGCACTCCCGGAGATGAAAAGGATAACTGTAGGGGGGTATCATATTATAGAGGGACTACCTCTTAGCCAAACCTTTTATGCTGAAGGTAAAAAAACCTCTTTTCTTCCCGAGATTGTAAGAGCTCAAAGTAAATATTTGGTTGGATATATTGATTTAAAAACCATTGAATCAGGACTAGACAGTATTGTTCATAAACTGCTACAGGAGTATAAAAAAGAAAAATTGATCTTAGTCTGTGATTGTTATAGCAGGGAGAATCTAAAGTATATAAAGGAGGCAATTATCAAATCAAAGTTAAAGGTGCTACCCGTTGGTTCAGCTGGTTTGTTCGAGGAGCTTTTTTGTACCGTAAAATTTTCTTTTCTTCCTTCCTTAATTATTTGTGGTTCTCTTAACAGATTAACAAGAATGCAACTTAATCTGCTTTTAAAAAAAGAAAAGGCAGGATATCTTGAACTTCACCTTAATTCAATTTTCTCTGGTAAGGAAGAAGATGAGTTAAAAGACCTCAAAGAAGAGGGCGAGATCTTTCTTGCTCAGAGGAAAGATCTTATAATTGCAACACCTGAGAAATCTTATAAAAGTGTAGAAAAAGCAATTACTAAATATCTTGCTGTTCTTGGAGGATACTTCCTTAAAAATTATCCTCTTGCGGGCGTAATAGCAACAGGGGGAGACACCGCTATGGCATTACTTGAAAACCTTGAAGCAGAAGGCATTGAAATAATTGATGAGATAGAACCTTTCATTCCTGTGGGTATTATACACGGAGGCAAAGCAGAGGGAAAGGCCATTATCACAAAGACAGGTGGATTTGGACAAGATGATGTATTTTTAAAAGCTGTAAAGTATCTTAAGAAGAGAAGTTCTCAAAATTTAAATCTTTAACTTTTTAATAAGATCCTCTAAAGTAGAAATTTCATAGGATTTGGGAGTAGAAAGAGAGGAGTTTGTTCGATTAAGATAAAAGGCCCTTACCCCAATCTTGGAAGGAGCAAGGTAGTCTGCTTCATAGTTGTCTCCAATATGAATAAGGGAAGAGGGAGAAATTTCTAATTCCTCGCATATTTTTTGATAAAATTTTTTTTCTTTTTTTATCATTTTATAATCGGAAACAGCTGAAAAAATTTTTTTAAAATATTTGTAAATCCCGCTTCCCTTCAACTTAACTTCAATAAAATTTTTGCTCATTGCAGAAGCAATAATAAGCATATAATCTTTCCCCTTCAGTAAATCTAGGACAGGAATAACCTCAGGGTAAAGCCTAACCTCCTTTGCGTATTTTTCAAGAACCTCTATCTCACTCACCTCAAAACCAAAGTATTTCAGCCAATAATCAAGCATATACCATTTTATATCATTTTCACCAACCTTCTCATACTCCTCTATTACAAGTTTTTTTGCCTTTTCAAAATCGACTTTATATTTTTTTGCATAAAGCTCTGGTATCTCTTTAAACCAGACAAGCTCATTGTATTCAGGTTTAACCAGTGTCCCATCAACATCAAAAGAGACAATAGTCCCCTTCATTTGAGCCTTTTATCTGTAACTATCTTTTGAGGTCCTTTTTGAGATAAAGACTTTTTCTCCACAAGTTTAACTTTTGTTCTTATCCCAAGTTTCTCAAAAATAACTTCTTCTATCTTTGCCTTAAGTCCTTGAAGTTTTTTCATCTCATCAAAAAAAATATCCTCTGATACCTCCACCATAACATCCACCACATCCTGTGTTCCTTCTCGATCGATTATAAGGCGAAATTGAGGTTCAGCGCCCTCAATTTGAGTAAGAATATCTCGAATCTGACTTGGGAAAAAACTCACACCATTAACAATAAGCATATCATCGGTACGCTTTGTCACATTCCGCATTCTGATGAAACTCCTTCCACATGCACACAAAGAGGTATTAAGAGAAGTTAAATCTCCGGTTCTATATCTTATAAGAGGAAAAGCTTCTTTAGTAATAGTTGTAAGGACAAGTTCTCCTTCCTCACCAGGAGGAAGAACCTTTCCAGTTTGAGGATCAACTATCTCTGGTATAAACTGATCCTCAAATATGTGAAGACCACATCTTTTCTCACATTCTGCAGAAACCTTTGGACCGGGAATCTCGGGTGGACCATAACTTACAACAACTTTAATCTTAAGCTTTTCCTCAACTTCAGCTCTCATATCTTCAGAGAAAGGCTCTCCTGTAAAAATTCCAATTTTAAGCTGTAAACTGGCAATATTTATATTTTCTTCTTCCATAGCAGCAATAAGTTTTAAAGCAAAACTCGGAGTGCAAAGAATAACTGTTGTGCGGTAGTCACGAGCAAGAAGTAACTGTTTTACTGGATCAAGATTGGGAGCCGGAATAACTGATGCACCTATAAGCTCTGCTCCATAGTGAAAACCTAATCCTCCTCCAAAAAAGCCATAATCAAGACATATTTGCACAACATCATCTCTTGTTACTCCGCCCCCTGCTAGAACTCGTGCACTTACCTCTGTCCAGTGCTCTATATCATTTTTAGTATAGCCAATAACAATAGGTTCCCCAGTTTGAGAGGATGTACAATGAAGTCTTACAACCTCTCTTAAAGGTACAGCAAACATACCATAAGGATAGTTTTTAATGAGAGTTTGCCTATTGGTAAAAGGAAGTAATGACAATTTAGAAAGAGAATCGATATCTTCGGGAATAATTCCTATCTTGTCAAAACTTTTCCTGTAAAAAGGCACACTTCGGTAAACCCTATTAACTGTAGCCTGCAGACCCTCAAGCTGGATCTGTTCTATTTTTTCCCTATTCAAACTCTTAAAATTTGGATTCCACAATTTACACTCCTTTTCTTCTACTCCCATACCTCTTGATATCCTCTACCAAGATAAGCCCTTTTTATCTCTTGATTTCCCAAAAGTTCCTCAGAGTTTCCCTGCATAACTACCTTGCCAGTTTCGATTACATACCCTCTATCTGCAATTTTTAATGCTGCGTGGGCATTTTGTTCCACGAGGAAGATAGTTGTTCCCTTCTTCTTTAATTCTAAAATAATTTGAAAAATCTCTTTTACTACCTTGGGAGCAAGTCCCATAGAAGGCTCATCCAGGAGAAGAAGTTTCGGCTTTGCCATAAGAGCTCTTGCAATTGCCAACATTTGTTGCTCTCCGCCAGATAAACTTCCTGCGATTTGTGTTCTCCTCTCTTTTATAATAGGAAAAAACTCAAAGATTCTCTCAAGATCGCCAAAAATTTGAAATCTCTTCTCTCTCTTAAAGCGTTGGTAAGCTCCAAGAAGAAGGTTATCCATAACAGAAAGAGAAGTAAAAAGCTGTCTTCCTTCAGGAACCAAACTTATTCCCTCTTTTACTATCCTTTGAGGTGACATATGAGTGATATCTTTTCCACAAAATGAAATCTTACCTTTTTTCGAGGATATAACCCCTGCAATGGAATTAAGAAGAGTGGTTTTACCTGCTCCATTCGCTCCAATTAAAACCACGATTTCACCTTCTTCTATATGCAAAGAAACCCCTTTCAAAGCCTCCAGGTGCCCATAAAAACTTTTAAGATTTCTTATCCTGAGCAACTTACTCTCTCCCTAAATAAGTAGCAATAACCTTTTCATTGTTTTGAATTTCCCTAGGTGTTCCCTCTGCTATTACTTTACCTGAGTTGAGAACCACAACCTCTTCAGATATATCCATCACTAAATCCATATCGTGTTCAACTAGAAGAATAGATATACCCATCTCTTTTATCTTGTATATAAGCTTAGCCATTTGCTGAGTTTCTTTTATATTAAGGCCAGCAGCAGGCTCATCGAGGAGCAAAAGGACCGGCTCTGTAGCAAGTGCCCTTGCTATCTCCACAAGACGTTGTTGATGAAAGGTGAGTGTATCAACAGGTCTGTTTGCTTTTTCTTGAAGTCCTACAAACTCAAGAAGTTCCATAGCTCGAGAATAAATTTTTCTTTCCTCTCTTCTTGCACTTCTTAATTTAAAAATACAAGCCAAAAACTCGGACTTTGTTCGAGAATGAAGACCAACCATTACATTTTCAACTGTGGTCATATTAGGAAAAACCTGCACATTTTGAAAAGTGCGAGAAATTCCCTTTTTCACAATAAGATGAGCCCTCAATCTATCTATTCGCTCCCCCTTAAATAAGATTTTCCCACTACTGGGAGAATAAACACCAGAGATAATATTAAAAATAGTGGTTTTCCCAGCTCCATTAGGACCTATTATGGCTTTAATACAGTTATTAGATAAAGAAAAACTAACTCCATCTAAAGCTACAACTCCTCCAAACTTTTTCCGAAGTTCGACAACTTTTAAAAGGCTATTCATTTTTTTCTTTTTTTATTATACTAAACACTCCCATAAGAAGGCCTTCAGGAAGAAAAATCATTATTAAGAGAAGCACTGCTCCATAAATTAGTATATCGTAATCCTTAAAAATCCTCAAATACTCAGGTAAAATAGCTAAAAGAGCGGTTCCCATTACTGCTCCCCAAATGTTTGCCATCCCCCCTACAGCTACCATGGTCACCAAAACTACAGAAAACATAACAGTAAAGCTACTAGGAGAGACAAACGTAACAAAATGGGCATACAGACTGCCTGCAATTCCTGCAAAAATTGCGCTTAAAATAAAAATCTGAAGTTTGTATTTTCCAATGTTAATACCCATTGCCTGTGCTGCCACTTCACTCCCATGAATAGCACGAAGAGCTCTTCCTACCCTTGAGTGGATTAAGTTAAGACAGATAAGAAGGATCAAAAGAACGACTGTCCAAACAAAGTAATAATATGCAACATCTGAGTCAAGGGAAAAATTTCCCAAGGAAAATCTTGGAATCTGCCCAAAACCAGATGGTCCTCCAGTGTATTCTATCCATTCATTAAAAACAATATAAATAATTTCCCCAAAAGCTAATGTTGCCATTGCAAGATAGTGGCCCTTAAGTTTTAACGCTGGAGCTCCAATTAGATATGCTACCCCAGCTGTAAGGAAAACGGCTGTAAACATACCAAACCAAGGAGAAAACCCAAACCTAGTTGAAAGAATGCCTGAGGTATAGGCACCAAGACCAAAAAAAGCTGCATGTCCAAGTGAAATTTGCCCTGCATACCCCATAAGGAGACTAAGACCTATAGTTATTAAGCTATATATGCCAACAAATACCAAAATTCCTACATAGTAAGGATTACGAACTATAAGGGGAAGCGCAAAAATAATACCAACTAAAACTAGCAGAGAATAAAGATTTTTCTTTCCCACAAAAAGCCCCCAACAAATTTTCTTTATTCCTTTGTTCCCATAATTCCACTAGGTCTTAAAAATAAGACAACTAAAAGAACAAAAAGGGCAATTGCATCCTTGTATCCAGAAGATATGAAACCTGCTCCAAGAGACTCCATAAGTCCTATGATAAAACCGGCAATAACCGCTCCCACATTACTTCCAAGTCCACCCAGCACTGCCGCAGCAAATCCCTTTATGGCTAGCATTGTCCCTCGATCGTAGTTCATTAAAGTAACAGGCGTTATAATAATTCCTGCAATTGCTCCAATAGCTGCACTAAGAGCAAAGGAAAATAAAATCATTAATTTAACATTTATCCCCATTAAACTTGCAGCAACTTTATTCACTGAACAAGCCCGCATAGCTTTTCCAGTTAAAGTAAAGGTGAAGAAAAGAACCAAAAAAAGCACTAATGCCACCATTATACCCAGTATCCATAGGATTTGAGGTGAAAGATATGCTCCAAAGACTGATATTGGTTTATCTGAAGAAAAAGGAGGAAGAGTGTAAGTTTGTTTTCCCCAGATAAACATTGCTCCACCCTTAAAGAGAATAGAGCCTGCAACGGTAATTATAATTAAGGTTATGATAGAGGGGTTTTTTAAGGGATGAATAGCTCCTCTCTCAAAGGCAGCTCCTATAAGAGTAACTATTGCTACAGAAATAAAAAAACCTAAAGGCATAGGAAGATGAGCAAGCTTGGTGAGAGAAATCATTATCATCCCACCAAGCATAACAAACTCACCCTGGGCAAGATTTATAATTCCAGTCGCATTGTAAATTATATTAAAGCCCAGAGCTATCATTCCGTAAATAACACCAATAGCTACTCCAGTAAATATATACTGGAGTAGCTGGCTTGTAAAAGTCATGGAGTGCTACCTGCTTATCTTAAACTAATCTTCGCCTAAAACAACAAACTTTCCTCCTTTCACAACAAGAAGCTCAAAAGCATCCTTTGTTAAACCGTTGTGATCCTCGGGAGAGAAGTTAAATATACCTCCTGTTCCTACAAACTCTTTTGTATATTCTATGTTTTTTCTCATAGCCTCAGGCCTCGGACCCGCCTCTTCCAGTGCATTAATAACAAGCCATAAAGCATCCCAGGCATGTCCTCCAAAAGTACTCACATCCTCTTTATATCTATCCTCATACATCTTCTTATACCAGGCAAGTATGTCTTTTTGTGGATGGTCATCAGGAAGCGTATCAACAGCAAGAAGCCTTCCTGCAGGGAAGATAATACCTTCTGCAGCATCACCTGCTGCCTCTACGTATTTTATATTTCCAAACCCATGGCTCTGGAAAAGAGGTATATTCATATTTAGCTGACGCATATTCTTAGCAACAATAGATTGTGCTGGTACTATAGACCAATTGACAATAGCTTCCGCATCTGTAGCTTTTATTCTTGTAAGCTGGGCTGTCATATCAGTATCTTTTGGACCATAGGTTTCATCTGCCACTATCTTCATTCCATACTCAGGAGCAAGTTTTTTTAGCCATTTTCTTCCCTGAGCTCCAAATGCAGTTGTTCCTGTAATTATCGCTACCTTGGACATTCCTTTTTTTCTCATATATTCATAAATTTTATGGGCAGCATCACTATCCTTTTGGGGGGTTTTAAACACCCATTTTTTCACAGGTGATACAATTGCCTCAGCTGCAGCACAGGAGACAAGTAAAACTTTTTCTTTTTCAACAATAGGGATTACCGCCATAGTTGTTCCACTTCTTGAAGGTCCAATTATAGCAAGAACCTTATCTCGATAAATTAGTTTTTTTACAGCATTTACAGCCTTTGCCTCGTCACCTGCAGTATCCTCAATAATAAGCTTGAGAGGATGTCCATTTATTCCCCCTCTGGCATTAATCATCTCCTCAATCATAAGAGCGGTGTTTTTCTCCGGTTCGCCTAGAAAGGATGCTGACCCTGTTATAGCAAATATTGCTCCTATCTTGTAGGGTTCTTTCTCCTTTGCCCAGATAAAGCCTGCCCATCCTAATGTGAGGATAAATACCCCCACAGCAAGGATAATTTCAATTCCTTTTAGCTTTTTTATACACCTTTTTCTCATCTTTCTCCTCCTCTTCTTTCATGAATATACTATTTTTCTCAACTAAGCCCTCTCTAAATAAAAGTGAGAATATTCTAACAAATTCACTTTAGCTGTCAAATTAAGGCGGCAGTCTGGAATTGACGCCAATACACTTTTCTTTAATATGTTTATTTATAAGCTTGATTGCAACTTGATGAAAGTGAGGTTAGAATGTCTTCTTTAAAGAAAAAAACACTTGGAGCGCTTATTATCCTGCTTCTTATTTGGAGTTTCCCCCCAGTAGTTATCAAATACCTTGATCTTTTTTTCTCACCCATGACCCAAAATTTTTACAGATACCTTACGGCATCAACATTTCTTCTACTTCTCAGTCTTTTTCTTTTCCCTAAAAAACTTAAATTATGCATAAAAAATGTTAAACACTTTATTGTTCCAAGTTTATTTTTACTTTTATGGCAGACTTTTCTTGTTTACGGGGTGAGCTTAAGCAAGGCAAATACAGCTGGATTTTTGTCAAAAATGACAGGTATTTTTGTTGTGCTTATGGGGTGGACAGCACTACCTGAGGAAAGAGAAACCGTCAAAAGAAAAAGCTTTATAGTAGGTTTTGTTCTAGCGTTTAGTGGAGCAGCTATTATAATTTTAAGTAAAGAAAAACTGACCTTTTCTCTTGGTTCACTTCTTCTTCTTATCGCTACCTTTTGTTGGGCAATGTATACTATACAGACAAAAAAGATTTTGCAGAAACTGCAGATAAACTCTCTTACCGCTATGAGTTTTGTAAGTGGATGCACCTGCTTTTTTCTCTTTTTCTTAGCCATGTTAGAACTTGGGAAGATAATGGAGGCTCCTCTACATGCCAACCTTATCCTTTCTCTTTCTGGATTTTTACTCGTAGGGGTGGCAGGTGTTTTGTATTATTTTCTTTTGCAAAGAATCGGAGCCACCATCACTAATACAGCTATGCTTTCAACCTCTTTTCTTACTGTAATTTTTGCCTTTGTTTTTTTAGGAGAAAAAATGACGATGCAACAAATTGTTGGGGGATGCATTGTAGTAGTTGGATGTTATTTTGTTTTAAAACAAACATAACCTTACTCTTTATTTTCCCTTGTAATCTTTTAATGCTTTGCAAAATTTTTAAAGATCTTTTACAATACTTTTAAGATAACTTTTAATCTCAGGTCCAACTTCTTTATCTTTAAGAGCATATTTTATGTTTGCCTTAATCCAACCAGCCTTAGAACCCACATCGTGGTGTTCTCCTTCTATAAGACATGCGTAGATAGGCCTTTTTTTAGCTAAATTAAAAATACCATCTACAAGCCAAAGTTCATTATCCTTTCCAAGAGGAGTTTCTTCTAGAGCTTCGAAGATATCCGGAGTTAAAATATAACCCCCTATTGATGCTATTCTAGAGGGGGCTTTCTCTGGACCCGGCTTTTCCACTATATTTTTCACTCTTAAAACTCCGGGTTTAACCTCTTCTCCATCTATGATTCCATATTTTTTTGTCTCCTCATCACTTACAAGATAGGCAGTAAGCACAGGATTTTTATATTCCTCATAAACCTCCATAAGCTGCTTAAGACGAGGTTTTTTGCTTTCCACAAGGTCATCTCCCCAGACTACGGCAAATGGCTCATCTCCTATAACTGATTTTGCATTTAAAACAGGTGTGCCATTGCCGTAGGGTCCTTTTTGTCTAATAAAAATAAAATCAGCCATTTCTGAAATTTTACGTAACTTAGATAGAACTTCCAATTTTCCACTTTTTTCTAAATGTCGCTCAAGTTCAAGATTTCTGTCAAAGTGGTCCTCTATTGAAGTTTTATTTTGACTTATAACAAATATAACTGTTTTTATCCCTGAAGCTACTGCTTCCTCTACAATGTATTGAATAGCTGGTTTATCAACAATAGGTAACATCTCTTTTGGTTGCGCTTTGGTAGCGGGAAGAAAGCGAGTACCAAAACCAGCAGAAGGAATAACAATTTTAGTGATCTGCCCCATATAGTACCTCCTTTTAACCTTATTTATACATTTGCAAACAATATCTTCTGATACTTTATTTTCCCGTCCTGTTTTCCTATTCTAGCATAATAAGGTTATATATCAACCTCTACAGGTTCTACTCTTGTCATTACGTAAAATGACGTTATAATATGTGCCTATCTTAAGATGGGAGAAAAAGAGGTAGGACAAGATGAATATAAAACTTGTAGCTTGTGATCTTGATAGGACTTTAATAGAAGGAACTTCCTTGCTTCCAGAAGTTAAGGAACTTCTTGTTAAATTACCAAAAAAAGGGATTAAATTTGTTATTAATTCAGGTCGTCACCTGGAAGATATTCTTAATATCCTATCCCAAAGCAAACTCAACTATCCCCAAGGATACCCTGAAGCTATAATTTCTAACCACGGAATATCAATTCACTATCTTGCAGGAAAAGGTTACACCGCCGATAAAGAATGGAATGAAAAAAGAGAAGAGGAACTTGCCATCCTCCGTCAGGAAATTGGTTGGAGAGGTAAACTTTGGGAAAAAATAATTGAAGAAAAACTTGGCATTATCCCTGAAGATAAATTTATTGATTACGGGGTATTTACAATTTCTTTCAAGAGTGATCAAGAAGCAGAGAAGGTAAGACAGGTCCTTTTAAAAGAGAATAATTTCAAATATACAACCTTTATTCGTAACAAGCATTTTTTAAGTGTTGGCCTAACTACCGCTTTAAAAGGAAAATCTCTTGTCAGAGTAGCAAAACATTTTAAGATTAAACCTTCCCAAGTTCTTGCTATAGGAGACTCCCAAAACGATGAAGAGATGCTTAACGGAAACTTTGGTTTTATCCCTGCAGCTCCCTCCAATGCTGAGGAAAGAATAAAAACTCTTGTAAAGGCCAACTGTGGGTATGTTGCATCACAACCCAACGGCATAGGAGTAGTAGAAATAGTAACCCTGCTTTTAACTGATTGAAAGTTCAACTTAAAATTATGATATGATATACTCCGGGTTTTATTTTTCAAATATAGGGGGGAGAGATCTTTTGTGGTATGTTCTTTTTATTGCACTCATTACTTTGTTAAGACTTGCAGGAGAGACTTCAAGGTTCTTTTCTCCCTCGATTTTACGAATGGCTTTATCTATCTCATGGTAAGTTATTCCCATCTCCTCCTCGTCTGTCTGTCCAGACCATAACCCTGCACTTGGTACCCGATTGACTATACTGTCAGGTATCCCAAGATATTTTGCTATCTCTTTCACTTCTGTTTTTAAAAGCCCTCCAATGGGAAGTATATCAACGCCTCCATCCCCGTATTTAGTGAAGTACCCCATCATTATCTCGCTTTTATTGCCGGTTCCTATAACAAGATAATTTAATGTATTTGCAAAATAATAAAGAGTGATCATTCTTATTCTTGGTTTAATATTGGCCTCAGCTATTTTATTTCCTGGAGGAAGAATTTCTTTGAATTTATCATAAACAGGCTCTAAAAAAACTTCTCGAGTAGGGATACTAAACCTTTCTGCAACTTCTCTTGCACACCTAACATCCTCGGGATCAGAATAACAGGGCATAATAACACCAAGAACCTTATCACCAAGAGCTTTTTTCGATAAAACAGCAACAACAGCAGAGTCAATTCCTCCACTTAATCCTAAAACACCACCTTTTGAATTTGCCTCCTCAACTTTTTCTTTTATCCACAAAGATATTCTTTCACATAACTGAGCAGGATCCATATCCCCATACCTCCTATTTTGTCTTTTATAATTTTTCCTTTAATTTTCTGTAGGTTTCCTCCAAGGCCTCTGGGATTACTTTAGTTTCCGAAAAAAGAGGCATAAAATTATAATCTCCAGTCCAACGGGGAACAACATGAAAATGAACGTGGTCTACAATTCCCGCCCCTGCAGCTTTTCCCAAGTTAGCACCTATATTAAATCCCTCAGGTCTCATTGCTTCTTTCAGAGTTTTTATCATCCTCTTTATAAGATGTATCAACTCTTTCATTTCCTCAAAGGTCATTTGTTCCACGGATGGTATATGCCTGTAAGGAGCAATCATCAAATGTCCATTATTATAAGGAAAGATATTCAACATAACAAAACAAGTTTTGCCTCTTAGAAGAATGTAATTTTCCTCATCTTTTTTCTCTTTCGACTTCTCACAAAAAATACACTTTCCCTTTTTCTCTCCAGTAACATACTTGGACCGCCAAGGCGCCCAGAGTCTATGCATGGCTTTTCTCTTTTTTGCCTTTACAATAGCAAATCTAGAGACTTTGTCAATTTCTTGACAGGGGGAGGAGAGGTTGTAAAATTAAATGTGCTCTCATTCTCATCGTATTATTCTGTGTATAACTTATAAAAGACTTTTTCATTCTTAATGTGAGTGAGGGCAAAAAATTATGTTTTTCTTCTTTCTTACTTTTTTACTAGGTTTCAAGTTATCCACAGCTGTGGATAATTCTGTGATTAACTACCAATAAAGGTAAAGAAAGATAAGCTATGGAAAGGAATGGAAAAAACTTATGGGAAGAGCTTTTAAGGAAAATAAAAGATAAAATAGATAAGAGGAATTTTGACTTGTGGATAAAACCTCTTCAGTTTCATTCTTTCTCCTCTAATAAGCTTGTAATAAGGGTTCCAAATCAATTCTTTAAAGAAAGAGTGGAAGAAAAGTATCTCCCTATGCTTCAACTAAAGCTAAATGAACTGGAAAAAGAAAAAATAGAACTCCAATTTTACGTTTCTCCTAAGGAAGAAGAACATCACTTAAGGCAGGGATTAACTCGAGAAAAGACATCGCTTCTCACAAGTAGGAACATCTACTATTCTCGGTTAAATCCCCGCTACAACTTTGATACTTTTGTGGTGGGAAACAACAATAGACTTGCCCATGCTGCTGCACTTGCAGTAGCTCAATCTCCCTCTGCTACTTACAATCCCCTTTTTATATACGGTGATGTAGGACTTGGAAAAACTCACCTTTTACAAGCTATTGCTCATTTTATCCTTGAAAATAAACCTGAACTTACTTTCTCATATCTCTCGTCTGAACAATTCACCAATGAGCTGATTGATGCAATAAGGGATGATAAAACGGTAGAATTTAGAAAAAAGTATAGAAACACAGATGTGCTACTTGTAGATGATATACACTTTTTAGCAGGAAAAGAAAGAACTCAAGAAGAATTTTTTCACACCTTTAACGCTTTATATGAGGCTCATCGCCAAATAGTTTTATCAAGTGATAGACCACCAACAGAAATTCCAACACTGGAAAAGAGACTTCGTTCTAGATTTGAGTGGGGACTGATTACTGACATTCAACCTCCAGATCTCGAAACAAGAATTGCTATTTTAAAGAAAAAGGCTTCTTTGGAAAATATAAATTTGGATGATTCAATAGCAGTTTTTATTGCAGAAAGAGTAAAAACCAACATCCGCAAACTTGAAGGATGTCTTATGAGACTTGTTGCATACTCTTCTCTTTACAATGAGGAGATCACTGTTGATTTAGCAAAAGAAATTCTCAAAGATATAATTCCTCCTAAGGAGACAAAATCAATTACAATTGAGGCAATTCAAAAACATGTAGCCCAGTACTATAAAATTAAAGAATCTCAATTGGTAGGAAAAAAGAGAGTAAAATCTGTTGCTTTCCCGAGACAGATAGCTATGTATCTTTGTAGAGAGCTTACAGAGTATTCTTTTCCTGAAATTGCAAAAAAGTTTGGAGGCAAAGACCATACAACAGTTATCTATGCTTGGAGAAAAATAAAAGAGGAAAGAATGAAAAATAAAAACCTTAATAGAGAAATAGAGGAACTCATTCATAAGATAAGAACCTATTAATAACATGTTCAAAAGAGAGTAAAATATGTGTATAGATGTGGATAAGTTAAACAAAAAAATAAAAATTTTTTCCTTCCAAGAAAAACTGTGGAAAAATTATCAAGTTATCCACCATGAATTTATCCTGTTAAATATAAGCTAGGTAATGTTTTAAAATGTTATCCAAATAATTCACATCCTCTACTACTTTTACTAAGGTTATATATGTATAAAAAAAGAGAAGAAGTAATAGGTCTTTTAGCAGGTGGAGGAGACTTACCAGTTGTTTTTGCGTCTAATGCGAAAAAAAATGTAATTGTTGTAGGTGTTAAAGGTATAACTTCAGAAAAATTGAAAGAAAACGCTAAAAAAGTTTACTTTTTAAATCTCAATGAGTTTGATAAATGTCTTGATTTTTTTCAGAGAGAAAAAGTCCACAAGATAGTTTTATTAGGTAAATTTAACAAAGATCTTCTTTTTCGCCACTTAAATGTTTTTAATTCTTTTAAAAAAATACTTTCAAAACTGGAAAATGGACAAGATCTTTCTTTTTTTAAGCTTATAGATAAAGAAGCTAAAAATAGAGGAATACAAATTACAGAGCCTTTATCTTATCTTTCCCACCTTCTTGTAAAGGAGAAGAGATTAACTAAAACTTTCCCTACTAAAAAGGAACTCGAGGACATAAAGTTTGGGTGGAAAATTGCTAAAGAGCTTGCTAATTTAGACATAGGTCAAACGGTGGTTGTAAAAAATTCAACCGTAATTGCAGTAGAGGCGATAGAAGGTACAGATGAAACTATTCTTAGAGCTGGACGTTTAGGGGGAGAGGGAAATGTAGTAGTTAAAGTTGCAAGACCTTTTCAGGATATGAGGTTTGATATTCCAGTAGTAGGACCTACCACTCTTATGAATATGGCTAAGGTGAAATGTAGAGTTTTAGCTATAGAAAAAGAAAAGGTAATATTACTGCACAAACCAGAGGTTGTAAGAATTGCCAATGAGAGTAAAATTAGTATAGTAGGAATATAATAGGATGATGTAATCAAAAGAGAGGAGGTTAAGATGAGCGCCGTAAAAGAGATAAAAGAAGACGATTTCAAAAAAGAAGTTTTAGAATCTAATAAACCAGTTTTGGTAGATTTTTGGGCAGAATGGTGTGGACCCTGTAAAAGAATGGAACCTGTAATTGAAGCATTAAGCAAGGAATTTAAAGATAATATTAAGTTTTTTAAGCTTAATGTAGATGAAAATCCTTCTATTACTTACGAATATGGTGTAAGGAGTATTCCTACTTTTTTCTTGTTTAAAAATGGTGAAGTAGTGGATAGGGTAATAGGAGTCACGAGTAGAAAAGAGCTTTCTAAAAGATTAAAAAGACTTATCTAATAAAAAAATGAGATATAAAGAAGAAAAAAAAGAGAAAATTAAGGTCACCTTTTTACCTGAAGGCAAAAAGGTGACCTTAATTTCTCCTATAAGCTTAAAAGAAGCTATAAATAAAGCTAATATTGATTTCCGTTTTCCTTGTGGAGGAAAAGGATTATGCGGCAAATGTAAAGTCAAAGTTGAAGGCAATGTAAATTCTCCCACATCTAAGGAAAAGGAAGTTATTTCAGATTTTTTGAACAAAGGATATCGACTTGCCTGTCAGGTTATCCTGAAAGGTGATGCCCAGGTTGAAATACCTGCCTCTTCTTTAATATCAGATCTTCAAATTTTAACAGAATACTCAAAAGAAAAATTAAAAATAGATCCTTCAGTTAAAAAGCTCTATATACATCTTCCCAAACCTACACTTGAGGATCAAATCTCAGATGTAACCCGCATAAAAAGAGAATTTGAAAAGAAAGGTTTTGGTAGATTAAAAGTAGAACTGGATATTGCAAAAAAAATCCCTTACTTACTACGCAAAAGTGATTTTAAGGTTACTTTAGTTGTGGATGATGGAGAACTTATAGCTTTGGAGAAGAACGATACGAGAGGAAAAAATTTTGGTGTTGCTTTTGATATTGGTACTACTACTCTTGTTGGAACTTTAGTGGACTTAGATACAGGGGAAAAAGTTGCCACAAAAGCTCTTTTGAATCCACAGATAAGTTATGGAGACGATGTTATATCTAGAATAAGCTATATTCAGGAAAATCCAAATAGGTTAGCCGAACTTCAAAGGGAGGTACTTGAGGGAATTAATAAAATAATCAGTGATTTACAAAAAACTACGGGAGTTAAAAAAGAGAATATATATCAGGCAACTTTTGTAGGAAATACAGTAATGCAACATCTACTTTTGGGTATAAATCCTCTAAATTTGGCTTTATATCCTTATGTTCCAGTGATCCAGGATCCTGTAGTTGTACAAAGTTTTAAAATTGGAGTGGATATCAATCCTTTTGGTAAAGTTTACATATTCCCCAACATTGCAGCTTTTATTGGAGGAGATACGGTAGGAGTAATTTTAGCTACCGGACTTCACCAAAAAAATAAAAAAATAAGATTAGCCGTTGATATTGGAACCAATGGAGAGATAGTTTTGTCTTATAAAGGAAAATTAATAGCTGCATCTACTGCTGCTGGACCTGCTTTTGAAGGAGCCCGTATAACTCAAGGAATGTGGGCTCAAAAAGGAGCAATAGAAAAAGTAAAACTTGAAGAAGGGAAAGTTATTGTTCAAACTATAGGAGGTGGGGAACCACAAGGTATTTGTGGAAGTGGTCTTATAGATATTGTAAGTGAGCTTTATAGAGAAGGAATAATTGATATATCAGGTAGAATAAAGAGTCCTGAAGAACAACCTGATGTATGGAAAAAGAGGGTTGTGAGAGATGAAAATGGAAGTAAATTTATTTTAGTAGAAAGAGAAAAAAAACCTCATCTTTTTATTTCTCAAAAGGATATACGAGAATTTCAGCTTGCTAAGGCTGCAATTTGTACAGGCATAAAGATGCTTCTTATGTTCTCAAATATAGAAAGGGAACATATAGAGGAAGTTCTTATAGCAGGAGCATTTGGAAATTATATAAACATACAAAATGCCTTTCAAATAGGACTTTTTCCTACCTTTCCTAATGCAGAGATAAAAAATGTTGGTAATGCTGCAAGTATGGGTGCTATTAAAGCTCTTCTATCTAAAACTTACCGCAAAGAAGCAGAAAAAATTCCCTCCCAAGTCCAGTATGTGGAGCTTGCGGCTAATCCTCATTTTCAAGATATTCTTACAGAATCTATCCTCTTAGGCGAACAAGGTAACTAATAAGCTTTTGTTGAAGTTTTTGTGTTCTCTTGTACAAGCTTTTGTGGTATTACTTTTCCTTCTTTAAATTCCTGTAGTGCAATAGAGGTTAATTTTTTTGTAATATTAAGAAGTATTCTTTTGTCCTTTTCTTTCACAAGCTCCCTTACTCGCTGGATAAGAGTATAAGTAAGAGCAAACTTATCATCTATCCTTGTTTTATGCATAAGCTCATCAATAAAATATCTACTCAGTGGTCCCCTCCTTTTTAATTTTTATTTAATTATAGATGATAGTGTTTTATCATCTACTCTACTAATTCTACTACGTTCTGCCTCAATTATTGTAATAAGTTGCTTTAAGGCTTTGTTAATATCATCGTTAACCACAAAGTAATCATAAAAAGGTAGATGTTTTATCTCTTCTTTCGCTCTTTCAAGTCTTCTTTTTATGCTTTTCTCATCATCTAAGGCTCTGCTTTTCAAACGCTTCTCTAACTCCTTCCAGGAAGGGGGTAGGATAAATATTAAAATAGCTTGTGGATATTTTTCCTTTATTTTCCTTCCACCATTTACATCAACCTCCAAGACAACATCTTTACCTGCTTCTAAGTTTTTTTTCAAAAAATCTGCAGAAGTCCCGTAAAGATGTCCGTGCACCTCTGCCCATTCGATAAAGGTGTTTTTCTCGATAAGTTTTTCAAATTCCTCACGAGAGACAAAATAATAATCCACACCTTCTATTTCGTTTTTTCTAGGAGGACGAGTAGTAAAGGAAACCGAACTTATAAAAGAAGGACAGCTTTGTAAAAGCCTTTTACAGAGAGTAGTTTTACCTGCCCCTGCTGGAGCTGAAATAACAACAATTAAGCCCTTTACTTTTTGTAACACATCCTACTCCATTTATTCAATATTGTAAATTTGCTCTCGAATTTTTTCTATATTATCCTTTATATCTACGACTTTCTCTGAAATTTCCGCAGAAAGGGATTTTGCTCCAATAGTGTTTATTTCCCTTTGCATTTCTTGAAGAATAAACTTTAGTTTCTTGCCTATGGATTCTTTCTGTTGTAATACTTGATTAAATTGAGCAAGATGATAGTTAAAACGAACTATCTCCTCCTCTATGTTACCTTTATCTACTATAGAGGCAATTTGACCGGAAATTAAAGGGAATTTTTCCTGAGGTAAAATTTTTTCTAGTTCTTTTTTTATTTTTTCCCTGTACTGTTTTTGTGCTAATGGTGCTTTCTCTTGGATAAAATCAATGTAACTTCTAATTTTTTTAATGAGTGTGAGTATACTTTCAAGATGCTTTTTTCCTTCCTTCTCTCTTGCCTCAATTACCTGTTTAAGTACTTCCTCAACCCCCTGTTCAACAACATTCTTTATTATTTGCTGTTCCTTTTTCTCAACTTGAAGTACATCGGGCATATTTAGAAAATAGGAAAGCTGAATTTTATGCTCCAGATTTAGCTCTTCTACGAGCTTCTTAAATGCCTTAAGATACGATTTTGCAAGCTCCAAATTTGGTTTTATGCAGATAGAGTCAGCGTTTTTTCTTTTTATATCGAGGTTAACCAGAACTTTACCTCGAGAAATCTTCTCCTTTATTTTGTCTTCTATTTTTCTCTCTAGTTCCCAGGGAATATCTTCGGAAGAAGAGATATCTATCTCAAAAAAACGGTGGTTAAAAGTTTTTATCTGGATAAAAACTTCAAGTCCATCCTGTATAATTAATTTATCTCCATAACCGGTCATACTTCTCATTGTTAGTTTTCCTTACAGTCCTTATCCTCTTAAATAAAAAGCAGGAAAGCACTCTCTGGTTGCGAAATCTTGACTTGATTTAAAGAGGTGTGGATAAAAACTCATAATTTATCTTATGCATATGGATGATGTTTATTATAATTCCAGAGGAACTTACTGTCAACCAATTACCACTTGAGCTTGGGACAGTTCTACGTTTGTACAGCTTTTGGGGGCTTTGAGTATCCCTAAACATCTCTTTGGTGCAAAGAAAACTTAAGCCTAGTAGAAGTTATAGCATAGCCAAAAAGCTGGAGGCTGATGCGGATAGATGATAGAAGCCGTCTTTCGTGGGATATCCGAAGCCCTAATAAAAAGGTAGAAAAAGCATCCCAACAACCTTAGATTACCACGTATTATAATGGATACGTGATTCGTCGTATCTATTAGAGGGAGGTTTTTGTTCAGCTGGGTAGCCAATAGAAATTAAAGAAAAAGGTATAACCTGTTCCGGAATATTAAGAAGCTTCCGCATTCCTTTAACGCGTTCCTCTCGAGGATAAATACCTAACCAAACTGCTCCCAATCCTTTTGCATGAGCCGCAAGTAAAATATTTTGTGTAGCTGCTGAGCAGTCTTGAATCCAGTAGCCTCTGTGCGTCTCTCGCTTTAAATCTCCACAAACAAGAATTGCCACAGGAGCTTGTGTTAACATTTGAGCATAAGGATGAAATTTAGGAATTTCATCTAAAATTGTACGGTCATTTATTACTACAAACTGCCAGGGTTGCTGATTACCTGCAGAAGGTGCACTCATGGCAGCCTTTAATAGATCCTTTATAAGCTCTTCAGGAATCTCCTTTGAAGTATACCTACGAATACTCCTTCTTGAAAGAATAGCCTTCATAGCTTCCACTTGTTCTCTCCTTTTGTAATTTATACTTTAAAGTATGTTGTTTGATTTTATCTATTTTGCCAGTTTTGTCAAAGTTTATAAAAAAGTTTAGGGGAAGAAGCTTTTAACAACTTTTTGGGAATTTTTTAGCCATTTTCTGTTGATACTCACTTCAAATCCCTTATATATAGTATCTAATCTATAAATAAGTTAACCAAAAATCCAGAGAAAAAGAGTGAAAAATAAAAATCCTGCTATAAAAAGTAAAAGAGCATTATTGAGGCCGCATCTTATATTTCTTATAAATTTAAGAACTTTTTCCCCTTTTGAACTTGTAATTAGAAAGTAAAGGAAGAGGCCTAAACTAAAGATAAATATGCTTTGTCCTAATCCAGAAAGGGAATAAATCTGCAAGTTAAAGCTTATCCTCTCTTTTAAAAGGAGTCTTGAGAGTACTTCTGTTCCAGTGACGGGAAATATTCCTGTAAAAAGGCAAAGCAGGGAGAGAATAATAAGGGGCGCTAACATTTTTTTCGGTATTATTTTTTTATTAACTTTCTTTTCTCCTCTTCGGAAAATTTGCGAAAGCTTTATAAAGGAGGCTACTGTACCCACATTAGCTGCAAAAATGAGATAGTATAAGATAGGATATCTTTTAAAAGAAAAAAAGATAAGTCTTTTGCTAACATAACCATTAAAAGGAGCTATACCACAGATAGAAAGGGCACCTACTAAAAAACTTATTTTCACAAGAAACATTTTTTCTCCATGGATACTGATTTTATTAATTTCTCTTTTCCCTGTAGTGTAAATTGCTGTACCTATTGTTAAGAATAAAAGACTTTTAAAAAGAGAATGATTTAATATATGGTATAAAGAAGCGACAAGGGATACAGACGTTGCGACTCCAAAGCTTGCTATTATAAATCCCATCTGAGAGATTGAGGAATAGGCAAGAAGCTTCTTTGTATCGTCTTGAGCTATAGCCCAGATAATTCCTAAAAAAGCAGTAAATACTCCAATCCACATAAAAAGTATTTGAAGGGTTAAAAATGGTATAAAATCTAATATGCGCCATACTGCAAGGAAGGATACTTTAATCATTACTCCAGAGAGAGTTGCAGAAACAGGATGAGGTGCAAAGGCATGAGCATCAGGTAGCCAGGTATGAAAGGGAATAAACGCTGCTTTAACTCCTATTCCTGCTATAAGAGATATAAGGGAAAGGGAAAAAAGAGGAGAGTTTTTCTCAATTTGGGTTTTAAGATGAGATATCTCTCTTAAAGAAAGGATACCCGTTTGCTGGTATAAAAGGGCAATTCCCAAAAGATAAAATCCAATTCCTAGGCTACTTATAAGAAGATAGTTAAAGCTTGCTATTATGGATTTTTCCTTCTGAGGATAGGCTATTAAAATATAAGATGCGATGGAGAGTATTTCAAAAAAGACAAACATATTAAATAGGTCTCCGGTAAGTATAACTCCCTGCATTCCCCCAAGAAGGATCAAAAAGAAAAAATAAAATTTGTATTCATATTTTTCCTCCCCCATAGCAAAAAGGAAAGCTAAAAGGGTGATAAGCAGTCCTATAAGAGAGCTGATCCAGGCAAGACCATCTATATAAAGGCAAATTCCTATAGGCTCACGCCAACCTCCCACTGAATAACTAATGGTGCTTCCTTTAAAAACAGGAGGAAAAATAAACGCTAGTAAAATTAGACAGGTGCAAAGTGCTCCTACAACAATTACCTGAACCTGTTGCTTTGAGAGAAAATATTTTCCTAAAAGGGATATAAAAGAGGCTAGGAAGGGTATGAGGATAAGGAGAATAATCAAATTTTCCATTCTTCTTTTTTTATTAAATTTTCTATTTGAGAGATACTCAAAGTTTTATATTGACGGTAAATTCTTAAAATTAAGGAAAGAGCAAGAGCTGTTAGACACACTCCAATAACTATTGCTGTTAAAACTAGCGCTTGGGGTAGGGGATCCACAGGGACACCTTTTATCTCCTTTTCCATAATAGGAGCAGTTGATCCAGTTAGAGAACCGAGGTAGACAAATAAAATTACAATAGAGCTATTAAATATATTAAGAGCGATAACTTTTTTAATGAGGTTGTCTTTTTTTATCATTCCCCATATTCCCAGAATAAAAAGAATCACAATCAGGTAAAAAATCATGATAACTCTTTATAGTTAAATTTTTTCTAAAATAATTATGTTGGAAGATTCATTTAAAATCTTATTCACCAAAGAGATAAAAGCATATAAGAGTTATGCCTATTCCTACTTTAAGGCCTATAATGATATTAAGAAAGAAGATAAACTGAGCACTAGGAACCTCTCCTGCTTTTCCAAGAGGAAGAAAATTTTCTAGAAAATGCTCACCTGCTACGATTCCTCCAATTCCTATTAAAAGAAAAAGAAAAAACATCCAGATTTCAGCAAAACCTAAGTTTTTCTCCGGAAAAATTGTTTGAGTTAACCTGACTCCTCTTGTAAGACAAAGAAGGATAACCCCTGAGGCCAGTACAACTCCTCCTTGAAAACCCCCTCCGGGAGATAGGTGTCCGTAAGATATAAGATAAAGACCAAAAAGAAGGATATAGGGAGTAAGTTTTCTTGAAACCATATGGACTATTTCTGATTCTTTCATTTTCTTTTCTTCAAAATTACAATAATTCCTGAGACGGATAAAAGTAATACTATTGTCTCACCTAAAGTGTCAAACACCCTGTAACCTAAGTATATTGAAGATACAAGATTTATAGCTCCTGTCTGTTCCACTCCGCTACTTATAAAGTAATCTCTTAAAAGCTTAGGAGGAACTAGGGTAGGATCAATTGCTTGAAAAAGAACAATCCCTAAGATTATAAAGATGAGTATCTCACCGATTTGTCTCATTTTTCCATCCTTTCTGTTTTCCCTATAACTAACACAAAGAGTACTGTTGCTACACCTGCTCCTACTGCAGCCTCAGCAATGGCAACGTCAGGGGCATGTAAATAGTAAAAAAGCAAAGAAGAAAGAAGGGAAAAAACTGCAAGACAGATGACTGCAGTTAGAAGATCTTTGAATTGAAGAGAGAAAATGCTAAAGATTACAAGTAGTATAAGAATTATTTGAGCCATAATAAAACCTTTTTATCTTTTTTTTCTCCAGGGAGTAATTCCTTCCTCCCAAGCTCTTCTTCCTATAATATGGGAAGCAACAGGACTACTTATAAGGAAAAATAAGGTAATAACTAAGATTCTACCAGTCATTGGAGTAAAGCCTTTAAGAATCATGAAAGCTATAAGGATAGAAAGAAGAGAAGTAATGCCACATTTAGAAGATGCTTGAAGACGTGTATAAACATCTGGAAATCGGAGCACACCTATATTACCTAAAACGCCAAAGAATATCCCTAACCCAAGGAAAAAGTAAACAGCTACAATCATTCCTCCCTCACATTTCCTGATAAATAAACTTAAAAGGTTTGTTGCTAGCTTTTACCTCCCAGATATCTGGCAATGGCAAGGATACTTATAAATCCAAGTATAGCATAAACGAGAGCTACATCTAAATATATGGAACGATCAAATTTTATTGCTACTGCTACAAGAATTCCTACCACTTGGGCTACAACAAGATTTAATCCAATTAATCTATCCTCTGTTGTTGGTCCCACAATTATTCTGATCATACTTATAGTGGATATTCCTACGAGAGCGAAAATAACAAAGCTAACAACAAAATCTACATCCATATTCTCTTTAACCATGTCTCAAAATGCCCCTTAATTAACCTTCCTGCATAGTGGGAGTGAGTAGTTGAAGCGTTTAACCAATGAACAACAAGATGGTCTTCATCTAAATCAAGAGTTAAAGTGCCTGGAGTAAGTGTAATGGAGTTAGCTAAGACAACCCTTGCCAATTCTGATTTTAGTCGGGTACGAAAGTGGACTATACGAGGGTTTATATCTCCGGAAATTATGGTAAAAGCCATCTTAAAGCTAGCAAGGTAAATTTTAAATATTAAAACTCCAAAGTATATAAAAAGAAAATATACTTGAGGAAGAAGAGCTCGGCGAGCCACCTCTTTTTCTTCTATGAAAATACTGTAAGTAAAAAGAGCAACAGAGAAAGAGAATATGGTGCCAAGAAAAAGAGAAAAAAGAGCAAAGGTACCGGTAAACAAAATCCAACCTATTATAAGATAACAGGTGGTTAAAATTATTCTTACAATTTTCCACTTTAAAAAAACATCCATAATTTAGCCTTCTCTTTTTTCTTGTTGTTGAAAAACTTTAAGTATTAACTCTTCTTTTTCAGCCTCAAGAAGGACTTTTTTAAATCGAGTGTTGTGAAGAAAGCGAGATAATTTGCAAAGTATTTTCAAATGAAGACTTGCATCTTGTTTCGGCCCAACCAGCAAGAAGATAAGATGTACGGGTTGTTCATCAATTGCATCAAATTTAACCCCTTGTTTTTTTCTCCCAAAAGCCATTACAGTTTTATTTACCTTATCTGTCATAACATGAGGTATAGCGATTCCTCCTCCTATTCCTGTTGTTCCTATTTTCTCTCTTTCAATGAGGCTTTGTTGCAATTCTTCAGGGTCTTTTATCTTACCTGCTTGAAAAAGAAGCTCTACCATCTCATAAATAACCTCTTTTTTTCTTTTGGCATTAAGCTCCAATTTAATACATTTGGGATCAAGTATCTCAGATAACTTTATCATATTTATTTTTCCTCCTTTATAATGCCCTTAACATAATCTACAGGAATGGTAAAAAGAATTCCAGTTCCAGGTTCTGACAGATTTCCACATATTTTTTCTATAAGCTTTTCTACCTTTTTTATTTTCTCTTCTTTATCTACCACAGAAAATATTGTCTTATTGTAAGGTTTGTTGCCTTTCATAAATTCTCTAAAATCGGCAAAAAGGGGAACTTCGTAGGTTAAAAACCTTCCCATTCCTTCAGAATCCAGGATTGTTGCTCCAGGAATTCCTGCCTCTATAAAAGCTTCTAAAATTTCCTCCAAAAGTTCCTCTTTGTTTAGCACAAAAACAAGCAGTTTCATCGCTTTTTAATATACCTTGCATTCAGACTAAAGTCAAACTTTGACTTGCCGAAATCGGGAAGTTTTAAGAAAGAAATGAAAAAATATTGTAATGTTTTAGACTCTGTTTTTCTTGACAAAGAGGCTAAAATATTTATTATACCTTCCTACAAAGGCAGGATAAGATAAACTTGATGAGGAGATTAAAAATGGTAAGAGAACTTCTTGTAATACCCGAGTTTACCCCGGGATTTATTGAGCTAAAGAGCAAAATTCCTAAATTCCAGTATCAAAAATCATTAAAAGAGGAACTTGAGGAAAAAAATCTAACAGAAA
>CAYRAK010000002.1:0-35224 GCA_964422215.1 uncultured Clostridia bacterium
AGGAAACATCGAAGCTTATGACACCCAAGAAAAATATCAGATTTTTATTAAAAATGGGAAAAAGAAGAAAATTAAAGTTATTATAAGGGAGTATATTCCTGATACTTGGGAAATAACAGCATCAGAACCCACAGATTATACAAAAGAGGATGCTCATCATATAAAATTTGAGATTATGCTTGATCCTGGAGAGGAAAAAAATATTTTTTACAAGTTACGTCGAATTAACCTTCTTCCGAGAGAGGTGGTAAAACCTCTCGCTGGTTCTATGTTTGACCTTCAACACTAATTTGTCCAATCTTTGTTAATCCAATGGAAGATATTTATTCAGAGTATCTTAATATAATAAGAGATTTCCGGGAATATCTTGAAAGAAAGATGAAAAGAATAGTCCCTTGTGATAATTCTACAAATTCTGCCTTTCTTGATGAACTTTATCAAAAGATAAAAAACTGTAAACGCTGTCCACTTTATAGAAGCAGAACAAACCTTGTTTTTGGTAGGGGAAATCCTAATGCAAAATTAATGTTTATTGGTGAGGCGCCAGGAAAGGATGAAGATCTTCAGGGAAAACCATTTGTAGGAGCTGCAGGTAAACTTTTTGAGAAAAGTTTAAAGGATGTTGGAATATCACTTGAAGATGTTTATATAGCCAATGTGCTAAAATGTCGCCCACCCAGAAACAGAGATCCAAAGCCTGAGGAGATTGCCGCTTGTTTCCCTTATCTCCAAAAACAAATACAAATTATAAAGCCAAAAATAATATGCACCTTGGGGAAATTCTCAACTCAGACTCTTCTAAATACCACCCAGGGTATTAGCTCTCTTAGAGGAAAAATTTTTTCTCTTGAGGAGGGTAGAATACTTATTCCCACCTATCATCCAGCAGCTTGCATTTACAGGCCTCCTCTAAAGGAACAATTTTTAAAAGACTTAATGTTAGTAAAGGAAAGGCTGGAAACTGATGCTTGACGAGTATTCTTTTTTTAGATAAATTGATTTTTCAAAGAAACATTGTAAGTAAAGGAGTAACACAAATGGAAAAAATTGATGTTGCGTGTGTAGGGATTGTAGTAGTTGATATACTCTCCAGCATCCTTCCCAAACTTCCTGATCCAGGAGAGCTTATCTCAGTAGAAGAAATATATCTTGCCTCCGGAGGATGTGCTCCCAATACTGCAGTTTCTTTGAGTAAATTGGGAGCAAAAGCAGGAGTCATTGGCAAGGCTGGAAAGGATGTTTTTGGAGATTTTATTATTGATTATCTTAAACAAAAAAATGTGGATACTTCCTTGATATCTCGCTCTGAGATATCAGGCACATCAAAAACGATAATTTTATTAACCGAAAATGAGGATAGAAGATTCATTCATAACTTCGGAGCAAATGCTGATTTTTCTCTCAAAGATATAGACTTTGACTACATATCTCAGGCAAAAGTTTTATATGTTGGAGGATATCTTGACCTTCCCAAATTAAATCAAAACTCACTTATTAAACTTTTCAAATTTGCAAAAGAGAAAGGCATTGTAACATTTTTAGATGTGGTAGTTGCCCATCCCTCTCCTGATTTAATAAATGAATGCAAAGATGCTTTCTTATATACAGATTATTTTCTTCCCAATCAAGATGAAGCAAGAATACTTACAGGAAAAGAAAATCCTAAGGAACAAGCAGAGACTTTCTTAAAATACAATCCTAAAATGACCACAGTTATAACCATGGGAAAGGATGGGGCTCTTCTCAGAACAGAAAAACAGGTCATCCATGCCAAAAGCTATAAGGTTAAAGTTGTTGACCCTTCGGGAGGTGGAGATGCCTTTGATGCAGGATTTATATTTGGGATTCTTAAAGGCTGGGACCTTGAGAAAACCTTAAGATTTGCAAGTGCTGTTGGAGCATCAGCAGTTACAGCAATAGGATGCACTACTGGAGTTTTTACCCAAGATGAGGCTTTAGATTTTATAGAGAAAAATGCATTGGAAATAAAAATAAAAGAGGAGCCCTTACGTTAAGGACAAACTACCACTTTCATAGCCTCTTTGCTTTCAGCAAGTTTTATAGCCTCTTCAAATCTCTCCAAGGGAAAACGATGGGTTATAAGCTCTTTTACTTTAACCTTACCGCTTGATATGAGTTTTAAAGAAAGTTCGTTATGGTAAGGTGCTGATCCATGAGTTCCAACTACATAAAATTCTCCATAGTGAACAAGATTAGAGTTAAAATTTATAAAGGGCCTGTCCATAGGAAGCCCCCCAAAGAAATTTATAATGCCTCGGGGAGCAACCATCTTTAAAGAATCTTCCTGTGCCTTTGCACTAGGACAGGCAATTATTATCTTATCTGCACCTCTTCCTTCAGTTTCTTCCTTAACTCTTGGCACAGGATCCTCAAAAGAAGGATTTATTATAACATCCGGATCTACAAATTTTTTGGCAAAATTAATTCTAGATTCTGCAAGCTCAATTAAAATGAGTTTTGTTGCGCCTTTTGCTCTTGCAAGCTGGATGTGCATACATCCAAGAGGTCCTGCTCCCACAACTACAACAACATCCCCCAAACCAATATGGGAAAGTTCCTGTCCATTGATTGCACAGGCCAGAGGTTCAGCAAGAGCGGCTTCCTCAAAGGTAAGATTATCAGGGAGAGGATTAACGCATCCATTTCTCACTGCGTTCTCTGGAACAGCCATAAATTCAGCAAACCCTCCATTGTAATGGTATCCAATGGCTCTAAGGTTTAAACACATGCTTTGCATCCCTCTTCGGCAATAATAGCAACTACCACAGGGAACTGCAGGAGCAACAGCTACTCTTTGTCCAATTTGATAGCCTGTTACCTTATCTCCTATCTCGACTATTTCCCCTGCAAGCTCATGCCCTGTTACACGAGGGAAACTTAAATGTTTATGACCATGATGAAAAAGTCTTATATCAGTACCACATATAGTGCATGCTTTAACTTTAATTAAAATTTCGTATTCAGAAATTTTGGGCTTTGGTATATCTTTTATCTCAAGATCTTCAATACCTTTCAATACTGCTGCTTTCATAACTTTAGCCTCCCTTAAAATAAAAGCGATCCTCTTTTATGTTTTCTTTTATTAAAATAGCAAGGTCCTCTTTAGGATCTATTTTACAGATATTTTTAAGTACAGCATCCACACCTTCTTTTTTTCTTATTTTACTTAATTTTAAAGCTTCCTCATCTCTCTCATGGTCAAAAAAAATTGCTGCTGCTATCCCTTTAGATATATAAACCGGTCTAATTTTATACCTCTCAGTCAACCTAGCTGCTCCAACAAGTCTTTCCTCTGGTTCTAGCTTACGTATGGGATCTCTTGCTACTCTCAGAACTGTATCTCCAAGAGCTTTATTTGCAAACCTTCGTAAAAGATCTTTCACCAGGTTATACTGCTCTTCTTCCTTAAAATGATGCTTTTTTATAAGAGCCTGACTTGTCTCCATTAAAGCTTTTTGCACAATATCCTTTATTTCTTCATCCTCAATAGCTTCCCATATATACCTGTATCCTTTTTGGTACCCAAGATAGGCAGATATTGCATGTCCTGTATTGTGAGTAAAAAGCTTCTGCTCCTCGTAGGCAAATAAATTATCGTAGGCAATCATTCCTCTAATTTGGGGTATCTTTCCTTTAAAACCTCTTCTGTCAACTGGGAGAATATTGTATTCCTCAGCCATTATAAAAGTGGGATCTTTTCTTCTAAGTTCTGCAGAAATAATTGGCACCATTCTACTTACTACTGTTTCAACCAATCCTAACTTTTCCTCAAGGTAGGTAAGATAGCGAGGATCAATCTCCTTTACAAGATATCCCTTTAATACTTTGCTTGCTTGGGGAATATTCTCGCAGATTATAAGATCGATAGGTTCTTTTACACCTTCTTTTGCTCTTTTTTCAATTCCTCTTGCGATAAGAGAAGAAACAGAGGGAAGATTTTTTGCGCCTACAGCTGTAGCTAAAAGATCAGCCGACACAATCTCTTCTGCAACTTCGTCAATATTTCTGGCGTTTATGGCCTTTATATTGTTTATAATTAAATCTTGAGGATTATCTCCTACAATTCTTAAATGGTAAAATCCTTTTTTATTTAAAGAAGATACAAGCTCCGGGATAATATCCACAAAAACTATCTTATATCCTGATTGATGAAAAAGCTGACCTAAAAATCCTCGACCAATGTTCCCTGCACCAAATTGAACTACTTTCTTTCTCATGAAGAAAGACAGACTCCTTTTGAGAGCTGTGTACTTTTAAATTTACAGAAGAGGCAAAAAATAAGCCAATGGTGGATACAATGGTACCAAAATCTATGAACATGTCAATTTTAACAGGCTGAAAGTGAAACATTTTTAGAAAAGGCTTTTTGGCAACAGACTTTAAAAATTAAATCCTTTCTTTTTAAGAAGTCTAACACAAGTATTTACCACTTCTAAGTCGTAAAGTTTTCCTCTGTTTTTCTCAATTTCTTCAAGCGCCTTATCTATACCAAGGGCGGGTCTATAAGGTCTGTGAGATGACATTGCCTCAACAACATCTGCAACTGCAAGTATTTTTGCCTCAAGGATAAGTTCATCTCCCTTGAGTCCCTGGGGATAACCTGAGCCATCAAGTCTTTCATGATGCTGCAAGATAGCAAGAGCAACTGGCCAGGGAAAGTTTACATCTTTTAAAATGTCATAACCGTATTGAGGATGAAGTTTGATCATTTCAAATTCGATTTTGCTTAGCTTGCTTGGTTTAGTAAGAACCTCAGAAGGGACATAAATCTTGCCAATATCGTGAATAACTGCAGCCATATAAATTCCTTTAATCTTTTCCTCTGGAAGCCCCATCTCTTCTGCTATAGCTCGGGCAAGATTTGCCACTCTTTTCTGATGTCCCGATGTATAAGGATCCCTTGTCTCTACTATCTTTGCTATAGTAAAGACAATCCCATCCGTTGTTTTTTCCAGTTGCTTAACAGTCTTTTCAAGTTCTTTTTGCCCTCTTAAAGACCTTATACCAATGATAATGTCTCCTGCTGCTCCTCCTAAAAATTTAACTTCTTCCTCTCCAAAAGCACCCTTTTTGGAAGAGTAGATGGTAAGAGTACCAAATAATTTATCTTCATCCACAATAGGAACAACTATACTTGACCTGTAGCCTCTTTTTAAAGCCTCTTCTCTCCAGAGAGAGTATCGGGGATCATTTTCTATATCATTCACCACAAAAGGTCTTCTTTCTTTAACAGCCATTCCTGTAGGTCCCATATCATATTCGGACTTATCCCACCTTACCTCAACAGAAGAAAGATACCCCTTTTCAAAACCTGCATAAGCAACAGGTTTTACCCTGAAGGTTTCTTTTTCCAAAAATCCTATCCAGGAAAACTTAAAGTCCTCTATCTCTTCAACAAGAATCCTGCAAATTTTCCTAAAAAGCTCAGGCTCTGTTCCAATTTCTTTAATTCTTAGAAGAATCTGGTTTATTTCTCGGACAGCTTTTTGCAGAGAGTAAAGTCTTTTTATTTTCTCTTCCTGTTTTTTCCTCTCGGTTATATCTCGCACTATTATAAGGTCGGCTGGCTTATCTTCATAAATCATAAGATTTGCACTTACATCAACATAAAACTCTCTACCATCTTTGCCTTTAAGAACAAGCTCGTATCTCTGAGGAGTCTTTTCACCTTTTAAGCGTTTTTTGTAGCGCTCAACCAAGTAAGGAACCTCATCAGGAGGTACAAGTTCAGTAAATTGTTTTCCAACAAGTTCCTCAACACTTCCGCCCCACATTTTTGCAAGCTGAGTATTAACATACACGAGCTTCTCATCCTGAACAACACAAACACCATCACTTGCACTTTCAACTAACCTTTGGTATTTTTCCTCGCTTTGTCTAAGTTTTTCTTCAATCTTTTTTCTTTTGGTGATATCTTTTCCTATTGCTGCGAAAAAGAGCCTTTTTTTATACCTCCAGTTTGATAAGCTCCACTCAATGAAAATTTGCCTACCATCTTTTCTTAGGGCAGGAACCTCAATAGCCTCTTTTGTGGGGTGCTTAAGAAAAACAGCTTTTTTAAATCCTTCCTCAAATGCTTTGCGAAACTCTTTGGGTATAATGATGGTAACCTTCTTCCCAACTATCTCATTTTTTGAATAGCCAAATATTTTCTCTGCTGATCTGTTCCAGTAGATAATATTCCCTTTTTCATTAGCTATAACAATAGCGTTGGGCATTGACTCTACCAAAGAGTGAAGTCTTTTCTTGCTTTCCTCAAGCTCCTTTTCTTTTTGAAATCTCTCTGTTACATCATGCGCCATGGAAATTACAAGGTTTATTTTTCCTCTTCTATCTTTTAAAGGAATGTTGTGCCATTCATTTATTATTATTCTTCCATCCTTGGTTAAATTATCATTCAGACTGTAGGTGAGAACTTTCTCGGCTTTTATTGCCTCAATTACTTTTTTAACCTTATTTTCCGCACTTTTTGGAATGAGGAAGCAAAAGAAATTTTTATCTAAGACCTCCCCTTTTTTCCAGCCAAAGATACGTTCTGCACTTTTATTCCAGTCAATTACCTTAAAATCATCGAAAGTCCACACAATAAAGGCTAATGGAGATGTCTTGGTTATATCCTGATAAGTTATCTTTTCTATCAAGCCTTCATACCTCATAATCCCCCCTGTAAAACCTATTTATCTAGTCTAAATTGTCCTTATCTTTCAGTAAAAAAAAGACATACTGCTCCTATATGAAACAAAATGTCTGGTTTATAGATCTAAAAAATTTTTGAAAAAATGAATGTCAAATTGATGAGTTGTCATGTGTGTTAAAAGATTGATAAACAAACTTATTATCCGTTAAGATTCTACCTTTATCCTCCCGGGTGTCAAGTTAAATTCTCCGGTTTTCTTGGGTAAGATTAGACTTTAGATTTAACTTAATTAATAATATATTGTTGGCTGGTCGGGAAATATACTTAACCAAAATACTCAACTGCTATGAGCATTATTATCGTAGCTTTGACAAATTATAATTAATGATATATTGTAAAAATACAAAAATAGAAATGAAGAAGATAATCTTTTTTTTACTAATCTTTTTTACCCTCACCACTTCCTCTTGCTGGGCGCATTCTTTTTCGGTTGGAGAAAAACTTTCGTATATTATAAAGCTACTTGGCATCCCCATTGGTACCCAAACTTTAAGGGTGAAAGAAACTGTCTTAAATGATGAGCCTTTGTATGTCTTAAGTTGTACAGTAAAAGCTTCTGAACTTTTATCAGTCATCTATACCCTTGATGATAGAATTGAAAGTTATGTGGATAAGAAAACTTTATATCCCCGGTTAGTAAAGATGGAAATTAAGGAGGGTTCTCGCAGAGAAAATTTGGAAATCACAATAAAGGAAAGAGGAGATATAAAAGAAGCTGTAGTATGGGATAAAAAAGAAGGGAAGAAAAAAACACAAAAAGTTTCCCCTCCTTATCTTGACATAGTCAGCCTAATTTATTGGATAAGGGTTCAGGAGTTAAAAATAGGTAACGAATTTGGAATTTTTCTTGTTGATTCCACTGGTGATTTTAAAAAAGTTCACTTTCGAATCTCTGCATCTGAGAAAGTATACACCTATAGAGGAGTCATTTTTGCTTTTTTATGCGAACAAACCTCTCCCTCTAACAAGATAAAGGTATGGATTTCACAGGATACAAAACGTATTCCTGTACAAATACAGGTAAATACTTCTCTTGGCTATTTAACTGCAATACTAAGGGAAATACGCTAAAATAGTTTAAATTTTATTCCCAAGATAAATTTATTATTGGGAAACTTTAAATCCTCGGAAAGAAAATAATCATTATTACTCTCTGCCTCAAAGAATGCTTCCCAATTTTTTCTCTTATAAGCAATTTTTAATTTTGTTCTTGTAGAGGAGGGTAAAAGACTTTGTTTTTCAAATGTTGAATATCTTTTACCCAACCACTCCTGACCTACCCTCAAATACCAGGTATCTGTCTCTAATTTTAAAGCAAGCTCTCCAAAATTCTCAGGTTCATAAGGAACAACTTTACTTTTTTCCTGTTCATTCTCCGTATTCACCCAAGCATGAGATAACTCTACAGATACCACAGGTAAAACATGCCAGCTACTCTTTATTCTCCACACCTGTCTAGAGAGGCGAATAATCTGGGGAGAAACACTTGGCATTAATCCATCAGAATAAAGCCATACAACATCCTCCCCATTTTCAAAAAATCCACTCAAAGAGGCTTTCACCCAGGGATTATTTTCATAGTTTATATTAAGACCAAATCCTGTCATTTCTACTGGATCAAGCTCTGGATTGATTTGTGAATAATCCCGGGATAGATAAAGCTCAGATGTATCTGGTAGATAAAATTTTCTTTTACCCTCCACCACCAATCTCCAGTGCTTCTTCATATACCAGTCCAACTTAAGGGAACCAACTGCCTGGGTTCTTTCTTCTCCAACTCCCTTTATTCCAAGTTCTGCGTCTAAAGATAAATTTTTGCCTAAAGAGAAAGGATGAGCAGATTTTCCCCCAAGAAAAACCTGATAATCGCTTTTTCCTAAAGCTCCATCTCTACTTTCTATATCTTGCCATTCAACTTCTCCTTCTAAAACAAAGGGTATCTTCTTTGAGTGAAGAGCAAGAAAAACTCCATAATTTAAAATATCCCAATCTCCATCTCCTGTATTTTTTTCTCTACGAACAAAGTTTTTCCCTTTTATATTCCAATCCCATAGATTAAAAGCACCTAGCTGCCCGATATTAAGAGAAAGTCTAGTGTCAGACTCCTCTCCTGCATTAGGTAACTCAAGCTTTTTCTGGTTTCCTGAAAGATTTATATAACTTTCGTTTGTGCCAAGAGCACCCCAATTGATATTTCCTTGCAAAATATCCTCTTCTTTACCTAAAAATCCAGATTGATGAATTACCCATTGGGAAGAATATTCTCTTTCAAGATTTAAAAGATACCTTGCTTTTTCTTTTTCTCTTCCATAATCTAGCTTATATTCAAAGCTACGATCTTCACTTAAACCAAATGAAAAATGAAGGTAAGGATACTCTGTTGTTTGAATTTTCTCAGGATGATATATCTTACTTATATGAGGCGCTTTGAAGGAGATCTCAGGGAATTTTTCTTTACCTTTTACCTCTCTTAAAATAAATTCCCTCTCAAAAGGAATTTTTCTCTCCTCAACCCCTACTGGAGTATACTCAATGTAAGTTCGTTCAGCGTAAAGTGGAAAAGCAAGCTGAAATTGAACAGGCACCTCTTTATGAGGAGATAAAGGAGCAAGCTGAGGGGGCTTAAGTGAAAGTTTGGGAAAGAAAAATTGAGCTTCCTTTTTTTCCGGAAGCTTTGCATACAAAGGGGGTTCAATCATAAGCTTTTTTGTTTCTAAAAATCTTTGTATAAAAAAAACACCTTTTTCCTTTCCAATCGGAGTCTTTAATAAAAACTCTTCTTCACTTATATATATCTTGGCTAAAGTTGGAGAGGGCAAGGACTTGGTTTTTATTTCTCTTTCTGGTGGTCTTTTAACTACTTCTACTTTCTCCTCAGGATATTTTATTGGAAAAATCTTAGGAAAAGCTAAAAGAGGAGAGACCTTCTCTTCTAAAAAAGCAACCTGCAAAGGAGGATGAATAAGTTCTTTTTTAACCACAAACTTTTTCCTCATCAGAGGTTGAACCAGTCTTTCCGAGAAAAGAGGCCTTATCTTTTCTGGAGGAAGATAGGAGAGAAGAGGAGAAGGAAAAATTCTTAAAGGTACCTCTTTTTTCTTTGCAATAACACCAGAAGGCCGAGGAAAAGAAATAGAAAGGGGTGGAAAGTGGACTACAAATTCTTTTTTTGTAGGAAGTTTTACTGTGTACTCTACCGAGGCTTTTTCTTTCTCTCCACGAGGCACCATATAATATGTTCTTTTCGCTCTCATCACTTCAAGATAGGATCTATCCTTTCCTCTTACTATAATGGTCGGAAGCTCCTTTAAATCCTCTTTTTCAGCAAAACTTGATAAAGATGATAAAAAAAGAAAAAACAACAAAAATATAAAAAGGTATTTTTTCATTACTCTAACTCCTTTAGTTTCCGCTCAGCTTCAGCAATCCATTTTTTCTCAAATTCCTTGTTTGCAATTATTTTTCTGTAAGTTTCTTTTGCCTCTTTAATTTTACCTAATCCTTTGTAGCACTCTGCAACCTGCATTTGGGCTTTAAAAGCCCATTCTTTAAACTGCGGATATAAAATACTAACTCTAAGATACTCTACTATAGCTTTGTCATACTTTTTTTCATTAAATAAACAGTCTCCTATTCGATGTTGTGCCACAACCGAAAGTTCACTTTCTTCGCTTCTTTCTACTATCCAGGTGTAGTGCTCTTGAGCCTCAGGATATTTTTCTTGCTGGAACAACGCATTAGCAAGCTTAAAGTGGGCCTGCACAACAAGTTCACTTTCAGGATAATTTTTGATAAATTCTTTAAAAACTCTCTCTGCCCTAGTCCATTTTCTGAGATTTTCCCAGCAAAGTCCCAGACTGTAAAGAGCATTTAGTTTTATATCTTTTTCTTTCGAAATCTTAAGAGCACTCGTGTAAGAAGAGGATGCTTCATCATATTTTCCTTGCTTGAAAAGAGCATTGCCCAGTCGGTAATGAACTTCTCCTATAAGGTCACTTTTAGGAAAAAGTTTTGTAAATTGCTGATAATATTCAGCTGAATGAGAAAAATCTTCCAGAGTATAGTAAGAGTAACCAATCCAGTAATAAGTGAGAGGAAGATAGGAGCTTTTTGGAAATTTATCAATTATTTTTTTAAGTTCTGGTATAGCCTCTTTAAATTTCTTATTTCTTATATAATAGCTTGCTATCTTAAACTGAGCAGAATCTGCATCGTCAAAAGTTGGGTAATTTTCAACTACTTTGCGGAAAAATTCTAAGGACTTTTTTTCCTCTCCGAGGTGTTGATAGGATTCCCCTATCCTAAAAAGTGCAGGAGGGACAAAATCACTTTCAGGATAAGCCTCAACCACCTTTTGTAAGCTTGAGATAGCCTCCTCATACTTTGATTCATTATACCAGCAGTTACCAATTAGATACTGTGCACCTGCTACCAGATCATTTCGATACGGAAATTTATCTATAACTTTTTCAAAAGCATCTTTTGCTTGAGAGAATCTTTTTTGATGGAAATATGTCCATCCAATGGCATACTGAGCATCTGGAACGTTTGAATGATCGGGAAAATTTTTAACAAAGCGCTGATAATAATCTCTTGCCTTATCGTACCTTTCAAGTTTAAAGTAAGAGGCACCAATCTGGTAAATAGCAAAAGGAACAAGACTTGAAGTAGGATAATCTTTTTCAAGTTTTTTGTAGACTTCAACTGCTTCATCAAATTCTTTCAGGTTGTAAAGACAGTTTCCTGTCTGAAGAAGTGCATCATCAGCAAGCTCTGATTCTGGATAATTAAGAACAACTTTCTCAAAAGCTTCTTTAGCAGGAGCATACCTATTTTGACCAAGATAACACCAACCTATCTCATACTGAGCATGTATAGCCTGCTTGGATTTCGGATCAAGAGAGATTACCTTTTCAAAATAATTTTGTGCTTTAGAGTATTGAGAAAGATTAAGGAAACATTCTCCTAGTTGAAAAGTTGCATCAAGTGCGTATTCAGAATCTGAAAATTCTTTTACTATTCTTTCAAAATAAGGGATAGCTTCTTTCCATTTTTCCCTGTTTAGATAAGAATACCCAATCCCATATAAAGCATCGTCCATGAATTCGCTTTCCTGATGGTAGTCAACAACACTTCTGTAGGCTTCAATGGCAAGTTCGTAATTTTTCTGAAAGTAGTAGCTGTCACCTAATCTTACCCAAGCTTCTGCAACATTGACAGACTCAGGATATGCACTTATAAATTCCTGAAAACTCTTGGCAGCAAGAGAATAGTCTGCCTCCTCAAAATAGGTGTAAGCTATACCAAAAAGAGATTCTTCTTTCCATTTGCTTTGAGGGTTAGAGAGCTCTTTTTTATAAGCTTCTCTTGCCTCGGAGTACCGCCCTAACTGATAAAGAGCCTCTCCTTTCCAATAAAAAAGATGCGCCTTTTCAAAATCACCTGCCGCTTTCTCATAATTAGCTAATTCAAAATAAGAAAAGCCTCTTTCCTCATAAATATCCTTGATACGAGGCGAGTTAGGATAATCCTTTATAAAAGATGTAAACTCCTCTATAGCTTCGAGAAATTTCTTTTCAAGATAAAGCACTTTTGAATAAATGTAACAAACATCCTGATAATATTCAAATTTTGGGTACCCTTTTTTTAATTTCTCAAAGACCTTCTCTGCTTCAGACAAATTGTTTTTCTGATAATAGATATATCCAACAGAATACATGGCATAAGGAAGAAGGGAGCTTTTAGGGTATTCTTTTATAAATTTTTGGTAATTGGAAAATGCCTTATCTACCTCACCCAGCTGGTAATAACACTCTGCCACCTGATACAATGCCTCATCCACCCACTCACTTGCAGGATATTTCAAAAGGAGAGTTTCAAAAGCCTCTGCAGCGTTAGAATATTTACCAGCCTGCCAAAAGCTCATTCCAATTCCATATTGAGCTCTATCACAGTTTTCATTGTCTGGATACTTTTTAATAAATTTTTGAAATTCTTGTGCAGCAAGCTCAAATTTTCCCTCCTCATAAAGACCCTGAGCAAAGAGAAAATCTTTCTCAGCTTGAGTTTGGCATATAGCAAGTTGGGCGAAAAAAACTACTACCAAAAGAAAAAAAGCTCCCAAAAGTAAAATTTTTTTAATTTTTCTCATTTCGATCTCCTTTTTACTTGGTGCAATTTTTATTCTATACCAGTAAAATTCCTTGTCAAATAACATTGGTAAATGTGTCAGGAGATTGTTACCATCCCTGACTGCCCAAAAAGTAGAGACATCATCTAAGATTATGGGAGAGAGTAAAGAAAAGCCCATTTACTCTATTTCATTGACAGATACCAGTTTATTAGGTACTATTATTAAAAACCCAAATTCTTAAAAGGTGCACAGATGGCTGATTTTGTTCATTTACACACCCATAGCGACTACAGTCTCCTTGATGGAGCCTGCAGCATCTCCCAACTTATTGAAAGAGCCTCTGAATTAAATATGCCAGCTCTTGCTTTAACTGATCACGGAAATCTTTTTGGAGCAGTTGAATTTTACCAGAAAGCCTCTCAAAAAGGAATAAAACCAATAATTGGATGTGAGTTATATGTTGCTCCTGAATCCCGTTTTAAAAAGAAAAAAGAAAAAAAGGAAGAAGTTGCCTATCATCTAACAGTCCTTTGCAAAAACAAGCAAGGATATCAAAACCTAATAGAACTTGTAAGTAGAGGATTTGTTGAAGGCTTTTATTACCATCCCCGAGTTGACAAAGAACTTTTATCTAAGTTAAAAGAAGGACTTATAGTTCTCTCAGGATGTTTGCAAGGAGAAATCCCTCAACTTTTAGAAAGAGGAAAAATAGAGGAAGCAAAGAAAGTTGCAAGATGGTTCCAGAACTTATTTGGAGACGATTTTTATCTTGAAATTCAGTTTACGGGACTGGAAGAGCAAAAATCTGTTAATAGGAGACTAAAAGAACTAGGTAATGAGCTTTCTATACCTCTTGTTGCTACCAATGATGTTCACTATCTCCGTCAAGGAGATGCAAAAGCTCAAGAAGTTCTTTTATGTATTCAAACCGGAAAAACTTTAGAAGACAGTAATAGGTTAAAATTTTCTACTTCTGAGTTTTATTTCCGCAGTGCTGAAGAAATGAAAAATGTTTTAAACTCTTATGAGGAAGCTATCTCTACATCTTTAGAAATTGCAAAAAAATGTAACTTTACTTTAGAACAGGGGAAAATACACCTTCCTATTTACAAACCCCCTAAAGGTTACACCTTGGAAGAATATCTAAGGCATCTCTGTGAAGAGGGACTAAAAGAGCGTTATCCTTCTCCTTCAAAAGAAGTTAGAGAAAGACTTGAATATGAACTTGATATTATCTGTAAAATGGGCTATGCTGGTTATTTTCTTATAGTCTGGGATTTTATCCACTATGCAAAAGAAAGAGGAATACTTGTCGGTCCAGGAAGAGGTTCTGTCATAGGAAGCCTCGTTGCCTATCTTTTAGGTATTACAGAAATTGATCCCCTACGGTACGGACTTTTGTTTGAAAGATTTTTAAACCCAGAAAGAAAGGCTTTACCTGATATAGACATAGATATCCAAGACAATAGAAGAGGGGAGGTAATAGAGTATGTAAAAGAAAAATATGGTAAGGAGAATGTAGCCCAAATAATTACTTTTGGAACAATGGCAGCAAGAGCTGCTGTACGGGATGTGGGAAGAGTTCTTGGAATGCCTTATGCTGTAGTGGATAAAATTGCAAAACTTATTCCCCCTAATAAACAACTAAAAGATGCTATCAGGGAAAACAGTGAAATTCAAGAACTTATAGCAAAAGACGAAAAAATAAAAACGCTTTTTGAGATTGCTCAAAGAATAGAGGGTCTAACACGACATGCTTCGATTCATGCGGCAGGAGTTGTAATTGCACCTAAAAAGCTTACTCACTTTACTCCTCTTTATAAAACAAACAAGGATGAGATTACAACCCAATACGAGATGCATTCCATCGAGGCAATAGGTCTTTTAAAAATGGACTTTCTAGGACTTAAGACTCTTAATGTAATTAAAGAAACTCTTGAACTCATCAAAAAATACAAGGGAAAAGAGATCGACTTAAAAAAAATCCCTCTAGATGATAAATCAACATATGAAATGCTCTCACGAGGAGAAACTCTTGGTGTTTTTCAAGTTGAAAGTAGAGGAATGCAGGATCTTTTAAGAAAGCTAAAGCCCGAAAAATTCGAAGATATCATTGCAACACTTGCTCTATATCGTCCAGGACCTTTGCAAAGCGGGATGGTTGACGATTTTATTAGAAGAAAAAATGGAAAAAGTAAAGTGACATACCTTCATCCTAAACTAAAACCTATTTTAGAGGAAACATACGGGGTAATACTCTATCAGGAACAAGTTATGAGAATTGCCAATGAACTTGCTGGATTCAGCATGGGAGAAGCTGATGTTTTAAGAAGAGCTATGGGCAAAAAAATATCCACACTTATGGAACAACAGAGAGAAAAGTTTATTCGACAAGCTGTAGAAAGGGGAATTGAACAGAAGGTCGCAGAAAGAATATTTGAGCTTATGGCTTACTTTTCAGGATATGGGTTTAATAAATCTCATTCTGCAGGATATGCCATGATCTCTTATCAGACAGCTTTTTTAAAATCAAACTACCCTTTAGAATTTATGGCAGCCCTTTTAACCTCAGAAAAGGATAACACGGACAAGCTTATCTTTTACATAAATGAGTGTAATAGGATGGGAATAGAAATTCTCCCACCAGATATAAATCAATCTCAAGCCAATTTTACTGTAGTTGAAGGTGAAAATAAAATAAGATTTGGTTTAACTGCTATAAAAAACGTAGGAGAAAGTGCCATTTCATCTATTCTTAAAGAAAGAGAAAGAGGGGGCAAATTTAAATCTATTTTTGATTTTTGCCAAAGAGTTGATTTAAGAGTTGTAAACAAAAGAGTAATAGAAAGTCTCATAAAATCTGGAGCTTTCGATTCTCTTCCTGGAAAACGTTCCCAAAAACTTGCGGTAATTGATGAGGCTATAGAAGAGGCAACAAAGCTTCAGAAAGAGAAAGTAAAAGGACAGCTTTCTTTATTTGGTGATTCTCATAAAAAGGAAAGTAAAATCGAGCTTCCTTCCATTAAAGAAATTCCAAGATCTACAAGACTTAGTTGGGAAAAGGAGCTTTTAGGAGTATATCTTTTTGAACACCCTCTTGATGGATATCGAAAGAGGATAAGCTGCTCATCTACTCATTCAACAAGTGAGCTAAGTGAATTGCAAAATGGAACATCTGTGAGAATAGCAGGAGTAATAAACAACATCACACCAAAAAAGGATAAAAAAGGAAAACCTATGGCCTTTCTTACTCTTGAAGATCCGGAATCAGAGGTAGAGGTAGTAATTTTTTCAAGAATTTATGAAAGGTGCGCAAGCTACCTTAAAGAAGGAGAACTTATAGTTGTGGAAGGAAAGGTAGATACAACTACAGAAACTCCGAAAATTGTGGCTCAAGATATTTCTCCTTTTTCTGCACTTGAGAGTAAAGCTCGCAGTTTTCATATAGAACTTGGCCCAGAGAATTGGGAGAAAGAGAAGCTTAATAAAATAAAGAAGATATTAAATGAGAGAAAAGGAAAAAATTCAGTTTATATCCATTTTTTGGGAAACAATGGGGAAAATGTGGTGATAAAGTCAAAATCACTAAAGGTAGATTTTTCCGAGGAAATAATATCCTCTGTAGAAGAAATAATAGGCAAAGGGAGATGCTGGTTAGATTAAAATAAAGTCTTTTTCATTTTTCGTACCAAGAGGCACGGAGTTCAAAAGCACCATCTTCTCTTGCAGCTTCATAGTAAAAGATAATTTTTTTATCCAATAATACATAATCCATGTAGCGAATGGTGAAAAATTTGCCTCTGGTGGGAGAGGAAAGTAGAGGTTTTTTTGTTGTTAAATCAAAAAAGTTTTGCATATCCTGAGTATAGGCAAATCCTATATTTAAATTAAAGTGAGGCTCATACCAGCTAGAGGAGGACCCTTCATAAAAAATGACAAATCCTTTATCCGTGGGAAAAATACAACTTATTCTTGTATGATGGTTATGCCAAAATTTTCTTTGTAAAATTCTTCCTTTATATTCCCAAATCTCCCCATCCTCTGATGTTGCAAGATAAAGCTCCTCCTGGGGTTCTTTTCCTGATCCTGAGTAGAACATCCACCATCTGTTAAGAAAGTTTATAATGTAAGGATCTTTTACCTTTCTTGAATCCTCTCTCTTATAGGAAGGTAAAAAAACAGGATATGCTGTTAAAGGATCAAACTCTTTCGGAGAGAGAACATCTTTTAGTTTATAGATAAACCATTTTCCCTCTTTCTCTAATGACACATAAAGCTTATATTTTTCAGTTACAGGATCCTGCAGAAGTGCTGCTCTTTCAAGAGATACACAGTTAAAATCTTCTTTTTTAAGCTCACATACCTTCTCAAAATTAATCCCATCAGAAGATGATACAATGTGTAAAGCGTGGCCTCTTCTCTCAGGATCTCTCATTCTATAAGCAAGCCAGATTTTACCCTTCTTGTCTTTAAGAGAAGAGCATCCACCCACCCAAAAACCTTCTCTTTCACCTTCAGGTTCAGCAATAACTTTAAAATCTCGAAGGTCAGGTAAGGGAAGAGAGGAAAAAACCTTAGAGATAGTTTCTACCATTTCCATCCTCCATAAACTTTATACTTTGGCCAATTTTTGACATATTCAGGAATCTCTCCCTTTGCGTCCTTTATTGCGAGCTTGTGCATCATTTCACATACATCTTTTTCACTCACTGCAATATTTTCTCTCATTTCTGGATCATTCTCCATGTTAAAAAGCATCTCCTCTGATCTATCTAATCTTCCTATATACCAGAATTTATCCTTTTTCACCATTATGTTGTTTTGCCAGGCAACTGTTACATAATCCCTTCCTGTTTTTTCTTTTCCTTCTATTACAGGTAAAAGATTTTTTCCTTCCATATCAGAAGGAGGTGTAATATTAAGAAAAGATAGAATTGTTGGAGCAATATCAAAATCGTAGACAAAATCATCTACTTTCTTACCTGCATATTTTCTCTCCGGATCTCTTATAAAGAGAACAAGTTCTGCAACCTCTGGAAGAATGGGATAGGGAAATTTTCCTACAAGATTTTTTTCTCCTACATGGTGACCATGATCAGATATGAGGATAAGAAGCGTATTTTTATCCAAACCCATATATTCCATAGTATCAAGAAAATAACCAAGCCATCTATCAACCATTGTTATCTCACCTGCATAGTTCGCCCTTAATCGCTTTATTTGTCTTTCTGTTAAAAAGTGAGAAGAAGAGTAAGTAGAAAATATAATATCCTTTTCAAGATCATCATCTGAATCATACATTTTTCTGTAATATGTAGGTGGATCCCAGGGTTCATGGGGGTCAAAGGAGTCGACTACTAAAAAGAATTTCTCTGCATCTTGATTCTGATAGAGCCATTCTGCTGCTTTTTTGAAAACCTGAGGAGCAAAATAATCTTCTTCACTTTTTCTCAAAGCCGTATTTTTAAAATAAGATACATGCATGTAATATCTTAACTTGAAAGAAGTTTTCTCTTTGGAAGGTTTTATATAATAGTCCTCTATTTTTCTTTCATCAAAAAGTTTTCCACTTATATATTTATCATCTTCTTGACCTCTTATAAAGGTGAATTGGTCAAATCCCCTGTGAAAGTTTTTCCCTGGTTTAAACTGGTGATAGGTATCAGTAATAAATCCTGTTCTATAGCCTTCCTCATGTAAAATCTCAGAAAGAGTTTTCCAATCCTCAGGAATTGGTCCCCACCCAGGCTGAACCACTCTGTCCCATTTTCGCGTAACATTTTCTCTAAAAGGATAAACCCTTTTCCCTGTATGCAGGGCTATTCTTACTTCTAAAGTTGGAAGCGATTCAGGATAAGCATTGGTGAAAATACAGCTATCTTTTGCCAGTCTATCAAGGTTAGGTGTTTTAATCCACTTATTTCCATATGCGCCAACATAATTTTTCTGTAGGCTGTCCAAAATAATTAATACAACATTCATGCTCTCCTCCCATTTCGACCAAGATTATCTAAGTTCAAATCTTTAAAGCTCCTCTCCTGCTTGAGGGTATTTTCTATAAAACTTTCTTAAAATGATTTTTAAGCCATCCTAAAAATTTTTTACTATTTTAACATCCTTGATTCATTTGTCTAGTGAAGACCTCAGCTGGAAGTTTACTGCAGCACGCCAAAGAGGTGAGGGACACCCGAAGTTCCTGAATCTTATATAAAATTAGAACTGCCCAACTCTAGGAGTACAAGTTTGACAGAAAATACCCTAACTTTATAATACACAAAAAGTTTTCCCAGGATTTTTTAAACTACCGGGCTAATTTCGAACTTAGTAAAAAACAGATTTTTCGCTCAACCCGGGAGAGAAATTGTGAGAAAGGTTGAACTTTTAATTAAACCTGTCTCGTATAAATGTAATCTTTCCTGTAGATACTGTTTTTATAAAAAGACCAGAGAACTTTATCCCGAGAGACCTCATCGTATGGATGATAAAGTATTGGAAAAACTTATAAGTGAGGCTATAGATTATTCAGAAGGAGGAATATGCATCTTTTCATGGCAAGGAGGAGAGCCCCTTTTGGCAGGTATAGATTTTTTTCAAAAAGTAATTGAATTGCAAAAAAGCTACGGAAAACCTGGCCAAGTTATAAGTAACAGTTTTCAAACAAATGCAACCATGCTTACAGATAAATGGACAAAACTTTTTAGAGAATACAATTTTCTTGTTGGAGTAAGTTTAGACGGACCAGAGGATGTTCATAACTTTTACAGGGTCTTTCCCTCTAAGAAGGGAAGTTTTAGAAAAGTGATGGAAGGAATATCTCTTTTAAAAAAAGAAAGAGTTGAATTCAATATTCTTTCCACAATCGGCAAAGATACAGCAAAATATGTACAAAAAATTTATAAATTTTTTCTCAGGAAAAACCTTTTTTATTTACAGTTTATCCCGGCGGTGGATAGGAGAGGAGAGAAAATGGCAGATTTTTCAATAAAACCTGACCAGTACGGAAAATTTTTATGTGACTTATTTGATCTTTGGTGGAATAAAGGGGAGCCTTTCTCTTCAATAAGATTTTTTGACAATATTCTAGAGATACTCCTTCAAGGTAAATCAAGTTCCTGTATGTTTAAAGAGGAATGCGGTGAATATATTGTTGTGGAATCTAACGGAGATGTGTATCCATGTGATTTTTTTGTAAGAAAGGAATGGAAGCTGGGAAATATACTTGAGACACCTTTAGGTGAACTTTTTAGAAAGGCAAAATCTCAATTTGGAAAATTGAAGAAAATAAGTCCTAGAGAATGTAGAAATTGCAAATGGAATTTTATCTGCCATAATGGTTGCCTTTGGTTTAGATGGGTTAAGAATGGAAAAATTGATGAAAAAGATTACCTCTGTGAGGCATACAAAAAGTTTTTTTCCTATACACTAGAAAGATTTGAAAAATTACGTGACTCGATCCTGCTGGGAAAAAGCATTCAGAAAAATCTAGAACAGATATAAATCAAATACAACAAAAATACATCTTATCACAGGGAAACCAACAGTCATTTATCTAACCGATGTATGAGATAATTCATATTGAAGTTGAAGCATTTTTGTTTTTCTTGAAAGGCTTATCTCTTGCTCTCTTGTCTTGACAGTAAAGTATTTTCCAAGGTAGGACAAAAGCTCTTTTTCTTTTTCTGGATATTCTTTAATGAGATTATTCTTCTCCTTTGGATCATTCTTGAGATTGTAAAGTTCATTTTCTTTCCCCTCAGGACGAACAATCAGACTCCAATCTTTATCCCTTATGCAACGATGGTATGATTCATGGTATCCTGTTATTATAAAATCTCTTATTTTTTCCTCATTTGCTGTAACAACAGACCAAAAGCTTTTTCCTGACATAGCATAAGTTTCTTTTTTAAGTCCCATAATTTCAAGGATGGTTGGCAGAATATCTGGCATTTGGACAAGAGCTTCGATTTTCTTTCCAGCATATAACCCCTCTGGATGATGAATTATAAGAGGAATCTTTATAAGCTCTGAGTAGAGGTTATCAGGTGTTTTCATGATAGAACCATGATCTCCGTGTGGATGACCATGATCTGCCAGAAGAACGATAAGAGATTTATCATAAAGACCAAGATTTTTTATTGTGTCAAGGAGATATCCCACCCATTTATCTACAAAACTTACCTCTCCTGCATAAAGTCCTCTTACATACTTTAGTTCTTCCTCTGTCATCCAATCAACAGAACCATATTTTGGGTGGATAAGCTTTGGACCCTTATAATTTGGGTCGGTGTACATTTTGTCAAAAGGAGAAGGTGGATCCCAGGGTTCATGGGGGTCAAAAGAATCCACCCAAAGAAAAATTTTTTCCTCATCTTTATTTTTCTCCAGCCATCTTGCTGCTTCTCTCATGACTCTTGCGGCAAAGAAATCCTCTTCCTTTTGAAAATCTTCTGTATTTTTAAGGTACTGATAGAGCATCTTTTCAACAGGATCTCCTTTCATTGCGGGCTTTATATAGTCGTTGATGTTTTTTTGCAAAGGACCTGTAATGTATGCATCTGCCTCCTGTCCCCTTATCCAATGAAAGCAGCTAAATCCTCTGTGAAAGTTCATATCAGGTTTAAAAAGATGATAAGTGTCAGTAATTAAGGCCGAGGTGTAACCATGTTCTGAGAGAATTTCAGAGATAGTTACATCTTCCTTTGTTAAAGGTTGCCAGGGACGATAGGGAAGCGTATGACATCCTGTAAAAAGTTCTGTTCTAACCGGAATTGTAGGAAGACCTCCTGTATAAGCATTCTCAAAGAGAATGCTATCTTTAGCAAACTTATCTATATTGGGTGTTTTTATCCACTTGTTTCCATAACATCCCAAATGATCAGCCCTCAGGCTATCCAGCATAATAACAATTAGATGCATAAATCCCTCCTTCTATAGTGCTTTTCGCTTTTTTCTAAAGTGATTTATGAATAATATGTGCTATAATCTTCCATTGCTTGGCATAAAGCTTTTATATTATCTAAAGGAACATCTGGGTAAACTCCAGCGTGTAAAATTAGGCCGCCTTTTTTAGAACCAAGCTTTACAACAGCCTCTTTAATATGATCTCTTATATCCCTAGCATTACCATGAGGTAATACCTCTTGACGATCAAGATCAATAGCAACACACACTTTTTCTTTACACAATTTTGCTATTTTATCTATCCCATTACTTCTACTTTGAGGATTCAAAACACTTATCCCACATTCAATAAGATCAGGAATAACATCTAAGATATAGCCATCAGTGTGAAAATAGACATGTACACCTTGTTGCCTGACAATTTTGAACATTTTTTTGTAGCAGGGTTTTATATACTTTCGCCATAATACAGGGCTTATTGGCAAGGAATCTTGCATACCCAAATCATCGCCAAAATAAATAATATCTGGTCTTATCTCTAGCCATTTGTAAATTAACTTCATGTTACGCTCTAAAACTATGTCTATTAAATGCTTTAATTTTGGGTCTTTTACAGCGAAATCAATCATTAAATTTTCAAAGCTTCTAAGATAATAAAGTCGCTGAAACATGAAACCATGATTTAAACCTAATTGATGGTCTAAATCGCCTTTTTTCCTATTTTCTTCAACTACTTGGCGCACTTTCTCCCACTGAATGGTAAACCCATTGTCATCTTTATTCACATCCGGCACACGATACGTCTTTAAAGCATCCCATCTTTTCAAAGGGTACTCAACAACAATACCTAACATTCCGCCTACTACATTATGCCATCCACATCCCCATGCATCAATAAAAAATCCTTCACGAAGGTATGGAGGAAACTCACAATAGTTTTTTTTCTCCATATATTCTAAATACTTAGATCCAAAAATAAAAGGATGCTGTTTTACTATATCTTCCAGTTTTTCCTTATATTTACACCAAGTAGCAGGAACTAGATTTATATTGCATGGTATACGGTGAGGCTCACGAAATTCAATAGCTCGTAAATAACATTCTCTTCTATTCATCAATGTTTAATTTAAAAAACAGAAAGATGATAAAAATTATTCCCACCTAGCATATCTAACCTTGCCCCATCCATCAGGTATAGGTACTTTTCCTTCTACAACAGGATCTTTTGTTTTTTTCATCCATTCTAAAAGCCGATTACTTAACTCTGTTTGAATTTCTGAATACTCTGGTTTTCCCACAAGATTATTCTCTTCATTAGGATCTTTTTCAAGATCATAGAGTTCTTCCATAGGTCGAGGTTTTAGATGGGTATCTTTTAATGCCTTACGAGTTAAACTTATTTCTATATCTCCAGGAAGCTGAAACAATGGTCCTTCTATGAAGTTACGGATATATTTATATCGATTGGTGCGAATACACCGCATAGGGTCATATACCTCATGCCAGGTTTTTTCGGCAAATATCTCGGTACGAGGTTCAAAGGGCTTATTTTCCAAAAGACTTAGAAAACTCCTTCCTTGTATACTCTCGGGTATTGGGCTTTCTATAATATCCAAAATTGTAGGCAACAAATCTACATTGCTTAGAAGTTGTGAATATACTTTTCCTCCAACTATTTTTCCAGCTGGCCAACGAATTATGAGAGCTGTTTTTATTCCAGGATCATAAAGAGTGCATTTTGCTCGTGGAAAAGCTATTCCGTGGTCTGTGGTAAATATAACTATAGTATTCTCCTCTAACCCTGCTTTATTTAAAGCATCTAATATAGACCCAACTGCCTGGTCCATAACTCTTATAGAACCATGAAATTCTGCAATATCTTGTCTCACCTCAGGAGTATCTGGAAGATAAGGAGGAACAAAAACTTCGTTTGGATCATCAGGTTCATAGATTTCTCGGGGGTAAGGACGATGAACTTCAAAGAATCCTACATTAGCGTAGAAAGGTTTATTTTTAGAATATTTTTTGAGAAAATTAATCACCAGTGGAGCTACTCTACTACAAAGATATCTTTCAAAAGAGTTACCTTCGGCTTGGATTATCTCATCAAATCCTAGAGTGGAGGGATCTTGAGTTTCGTGTTGAAATCCGAAAAGACAAGTAAAATATCCTGCTTCTTTAAGAAGTTTAGCTGTAGTTTTTTCTGATTGAGAAAGACGCCATCTCAGATAAGAATTTGCCAATCCCATTAGTCCATTAGTATGTGGATATCTTCCTGTATCAATACTGGCTCTACTCGGGCTACACTGAGGAGCAGTTGCAAAATAATTTGTGAAATATACACCTTCTTTAGCTAAAGAATCTAAATTAGGCGTGCTAACAGATTTGTCCCCATAAATTCCCAAATGCTGACCTAAATCATGCGTAATTATAAATAGGATATTAGGCTTCATTTTTTACTCCTCTGAACTTGATTATCAGATCTTAGGTTATTTACCCTTTGATTTACCTTCCTGTAGCTACCCCTCCCATACCTCGAGAGAAATAGGAACGGAGACAAAGATAAAAGATAATCACAGGTAACATGTACACAAGAGACATAGCGGCCAATTGAGCATAATCTATATCTCCCCAAATACCAAAAGCACTGTATAATCCAACAGAAATGGGCATTTTTGATTCAGATGATATTAAGATTAACGGCATCAAAAAGTTACCCCAAGATGCCACAAATGCCAATACACCCACTGCTGCTATGCCTGGTCTAATTAAAGGTAAAATAATCTTAAGTAAAATCAGAATTCCTGTAGCTCCATCAATCTCAGCAGCTTCCTCTAATTCCAAGGGTATGCTATCAATGGTGCCTTTCATAATCCAAAGACTTATAGGTACCTGTATCGCTGCTTGAACTAGTATTAACCCTAAATATGTGTCCAGTAAATTAAATAAAAGAAGAATACTGTAAATAGGGACGGCAAGTAATGTAAAGGGGAGCACTTGAAATAATATTATCATATACATTAAAATAGCTTTCCCTTTAAAGGAACTTCGCGAAAGTGCATAACCTCCCAAACTAGTAACTGCAATAGTAAGGCCAACAACAGATAATGAAATAAGTACACTATTTAAAATCCAAATTCTTGGTTTACCTTTAAATATTTCAATAAAATTTTTTAAAGTGGGAGGTCTAGGTATCTTTATTTCAAAGTTTGCAGCCCTAGAAAAAGCTGCAGTAAACACCCACAGGTAAGGAGCAAATACATATATTAAGGCTAAAACAAATATAAAATATACTATAAATCGATAATTAAACTTCAACTCTTATACTCTTAATGTAAAATATTCCCAAAATTAAACTCACACCGAGAAGTATTGAACTGAGAGCTCCAGCGTATCCTAAAAACATATCCTTAAAAGCCTTGGTATAAATAAATATAGAGAATACTTCCGTTTGAGAAGCAGGTCCTCCTCCAGTCAAAGCATAAATCATATCGAATGCACTAAGCGTTAAAAAAGTGGATATAAGAAGAGTAACTAAAATGCTGTATTTAATTAGAGGGAGTGTGATGTATATAAATGTTTGCCAACTTGAGCTTCCATCTATTTTAGCAGCATCATAAATGTAAACTGGTATCCCTTCAAGAGCTGCAAAAAGTATTAAAAAAGCAAGGGCCATTCCTCGTGACCAATTGGGTAATAATATAGATAGTATAGGATATGAACCAAACCAATCTATTCTATTTAAACCAATTGAGACCAAAATAGAATTCAACCATCCATATTCTAAATTTAATACACTTCTCCACATATACGCTGCAACCAGTGGTGGTGTAACCCACGGGATTAAAATGGACGCAAAAATGACTTTTTTCCCCAGTATTTTTTTAATTCTTAACAGATTCGCAAAAAGAAGTCCTAGAAGAAGATGCCCTCCTACAGCGCAAAAAATGAATATAAGGGTAACCCTTAATGAATTATAAAAATCAGGATCATTTATAAGTCTTACATAATTTTTAAATCCTACAAATTTAAAGTTTTTTGCTGTTTCTCCCCAAAGAGTTTGATTAGTAAAACCAACTATAATTGCCCAGAATAGAGGAAAAATAACAAAAATCCCGAGCAATGCCAAAGAAGGAATTAAAAAACAAAGAGAAAACTTTTGCTTTCTTTTTCGCATACCAACTAACCTTAAAGTTTTTTTATATTTTTCTTTTTTATATTTTTCTACAACCCATCTTCCCTACTTTTATATAAAATTTTTGCTTCATCAATTTATTGGGGAAGATGGGTTGTTATCAAAAATTATTCAAACTTATACTTGTAAATAATCTTATCGGCACCTAAATTAATCTCCATACCTGCAGCAAAACTTTTCATTGCCTCTTTAGCATTCTTTTTACCTGTCATAATTTCTCCAAGCTCTCTTGCAATAAGTGGTTGAGTTATAGAAAACCATCCAGGATTGTCACAAGGACCTATATATGTATATTTAAGCCACTTACTCACTTCGGCAAGAAATTTATTTTTTTGATATATTGGGTTATTTATAACATCCCATCGAACAGCTACTTGCCCTCTACTACTATTAGCTAAAGCTAACCTATCTGGTTCACAGAGAAACTTGATAAGTTCCCAAGCAAGGTCTTTATTTTTGGAAGAAAGAGGAATTGTCCAATTCCAACCACCAGATTGACTTACAAAGTCTTGACCTCTAACACTCGCACCTGGAACTCTACTAGGAACTTTGGCATATCCAACAACTTCCTCTCTATTAGGAATTTCATAACTTCTTCCTGGACCCCAGAAAAATACATAAGCCCATGACCCAACTTGGTATATTGCAATTTTTCCTTCACTAAACCCTTTATAACCTGTATCGTCAGCATCTGCTCGTACGCACAGCTTAGGATCAATTAGTCCTCTTTTTGTAATTTCCTCATAAAACTCCAGAGTTTTTAAAAGAGGCTCACTTGCAACAATCCATTTCTCTTCCTCTTTATCATAAAGTGTTTCTCCTGCTCCGTGCATTAAGACGTTAAATTTACTAAAGGTCACCTGAAGTCCAGCTTCTTTACCTCCGGTATAAAAAAGAGGAACTACCTCAGGAAAGATGGTTTTTATTTTTTCTGCAGTTTGTATAATATCATCCCAACTTCTTGGTTGCCATTCTGGATTAAGTCCTGCTTTTTTAAATAGGTCCTTTCTGTAATATAAAGGAATAGAACAAGATTGAAGAGGTATCATATAAACATGGTCTTGCCATTTCATTCGTTGTCTAAAAATATCTATAACCTGTTCCCAGGGTTCCCATTCCTCTACATATTTATTCAATGGAGATAAATATCCTGCTCTCATGTATCCTTGCCCACGACCAGTTTCCACCATGAGAACATCTCCTCCTCTACCAGCGCGAAGGTCAAGAATGCTCTTTGTCGTATACTGAATATCTGTACCCATAAAATTTTTAAACTCTATTTTTACTGGAGTACCCTTTTTGCTCATATAAACTTCAAACTCTTTCAATTGCTCTTGAAATTGTTCAGAACTGCCGAATGGTAAAATATTATGAGTTGTTAAAATTAACTCTGTTTTTTGAGCAGCTCCTATATATGTAGCTCCCACTATCAATGATAGCATCACTATTGTGCATACCAACCTCATATTAGTAGACCTCATTTTTTATCCTCCTTTTTTATTTGGATATTGATCAAAATTTTACCCCTCCCTTTGACTCAAGCCTTTTGGAGACAATAATTTTTAATAGAAACACCAATATAGCAACATTTTTTACCCTGTCAAGATTTAGATAAAAACAAATGTTTTACCCGTTCTCTATTTGAGAAAGACAATGGAAATCTTTTTTTAACTTGTTATAAAGGTGTCTGTAGATTTGATAAACTTCATCATATATTCTCACTTCGCGAGGGTTGGGTGAAGCGACCTTTTTCTTTTCTATCCATTTATGGCAAGCTTCCTCTACACTAGAAAAAAAACCACACCCAACAGCTGCTATTAATGAAGCTCCATAAGCAGAGGCTTCTTCAGTATTAGCTACAAAAACGGGCAAATTAAATACATCTGATTGAATTTGTCGCCAAATCTTATTCTTAGCGCCTCCTCCGGTAGCAATGATATAAGATGGTTTTATATCTAGTTTTTTAAATTCCTCAAGAGAATCTCTTAAAGCAAAAATTACTCCTTCCATTATGGCTCTAATCAGATCCTCCTGAGTATGATTCAGGCTTAAACCAATAAAAGCACCTCTTGCTCTGGGATCAAGGTGAGGAGTCCTCTCTCCATCAAGATAAGGAATAAAAATCACCCCTTTGGAGGCAGCTGATTTAAAAAAGTCCTTTTGCGACATAAATTCATCAAGACTTTTCTCCGAAAATTCAACACCTAAAATATGATTGATAAACCAATTTAAAGAAGATCCTCCGGAAAGAATAGCTCCCATAATAATCCATTTTCCAGGAATAGCATAAGGTATGGTATGCAAAGCTCGTTCCGGTTTTAAAATGGGACTTGCTGTGTGGGCAATTAATAAGGCTCCTGTTCCAATACTTGAGGCTATCTCTTCCTTACTTACCACTCCACTTCCAACAGCCATCATTACCTGATCTGCTCCACCGGCAAAAACCGGTATATTCTCCTTTAATCCGGTTTCATTAGCTGATTTTTTAATAACATATCCTGTAACTTTAGAGGATTCAAAAAGAGGAGGGAAAAAATCATGAGAGATACCAACCTTATTAGCTATCTCCTTTGACCAGGTCCTGTGGGTGACATCTAAAAGAAGCGTTCCCCCTGCATCCGAGACATCTGAGGCAATTTCTCCAGTTAGTCTTAGTCTAATATAATCTTTAGGAAGAAGAATCTTAAAGATTTTATCCCAGATTCGAGGTTCATTTTCCTTGATCCATAAAAGGGAAGGAAGCATGAAACCACAGGAAATTGGAAGACCACTTGTGAACATGATCTTTTCCTCAAATTTCTTTTTTAACATTTCAACCTGAGGTACAGTCCTTTTATCCATCCAAATTATAGCTTTTCGTAGAGGCTGATGATTTTTGTCTAAAATTACTGTACCATGAGTCTGTCCAGAAATTCCAATTCCTTTAATGGAAGAAGAATTTATCTTAGCCTGATAAAGAACCTGTCTTATTGCCCAAGCTGTAGATTGCCACCATTCTTCTGGATCCTGTTCTGCCCATCCGCTAAAAGGTGAATATACAGTGTAACCCCTGGATCCTTGGGCTACAACTTTTCCCCAGCGATTAACTAAAATCACCTTTACACTGGAGGTTCCTAGATCTATACCTAAAAAGTAACTCATATTTTTGGTCTCTTCAGTTTTTAGATACAATCTAATCTCTTTATTGCAGAAATTACAGAATTTTCCAAGCCTCTTGTAAGGTACTTTTAGCGTTATTGATTATCTCCTTACTTGACTTTCCCAGAGAAGGCTTTACCTCAAAACTAACAAATACTTTTTTCCCTTCACCAAGATATCCATACTTAAAACAAGCCGCAAGAAACCTTCTTACCTCCATAACCCCGATCTCACCTCCCTGGATACCAAAGTGAGGATGTTGATCTCCATAGAGTGGATGCTTGGTATCTCTTATTACACAGTTTCCTATATGGACATGTCTGAGATAATCTTTTACTAACTTTACACTGGTTTCGATATCTTCACCTAATAGAGGAATATGGCTTAAATCTAAAAGTATTCCAAAGTTGGTAAAATCTTGACTTACTATCTTCGCTACTTTTGCTGCTTCTTTAGAAGGTCCGAGCAGTCTTCTTTTTTCCACATTGAAGTCAAAAGTTTCCAATAAAACCTCCGTTTCTCTCTCTTTAGCGTATCTGCAAATCTCATATAATGAAGCTATAAACTTTTTCTCTCTTTCTTCTCGATCAGCTTCTTCCGCTTCTTTGCCACTTGTAATCTCCACCCTTCTAATTCCCAACAAATTAGATTTATCTATCTCTTCACAAACTCTTCTAACCGCTTGTTTTCTCACCTCGTCATCAGGATCTGCCAAATCGTATTTTTCATCTAAAGTGACCAATTGAGCCCCGTAGGCTACAGCACCTTGAAAACTACCCAAGATTTTCTTCGCTCTTCTATAATCTCCATCCGGAGGAAAACTTACCTCTACAGCAGTAAAATAAGAATCCTCGGCTAGCTCTTCTAGCGTATCATAATAAGCTCTCACATCCTCTTTTACTTTAGGGTATATCATTCCATGAACAATCCCTAGGTACATGTAGTCCTGAGGTTTTCCTGTCATTTTATCAAACTCCTCTGTTTTTATACATATGACAGAAATGGTAGTTATACTATAGGTAAGATACTTAAGATCACTCTTTTAAACTGGTTAAGTTAACCAGTTGATAGTGACCTCTTTCTCCAGCTTTTTGAATTCTGGGTCACCGGTTAATACCTGAGCTTGATTTATAATAGCTAGAGCAGCGACAAAACAATCTCCAAGTGCTATGGTATATCTTGCTTTTAATCTAGCAGCATGATAGGCTATTCTCTTATCTACGTTTATAATACTAATTGGTAATTGGTCCATTATAAGTATACTCTTTTCTGCTTCCTTTTCTCCTTTTGAACGATAAAGAGCATAGTAGATCTCGCTCCAGTTTACTATACTGAGCAACAAAGATACTTTGTTTGATTCTGCTTGGCGCAAAAATTTCTCTACTTTATTAGCACCTTTCTCATTTTCAAAATAAGCTATTAGAGCATAACTATCCAGCACTATCTGTTCCAGATTCATTTTTTAGCATCCTCGGACCTACCTTCTATAAGAGTTTTCAGGGCAGACGCACCCTCTCTAAAAATACCTCTTGCTTCTTTTACAGGATCCCTTAAAAGCGGCTGAATGACAATCTCTCCATTTCTGTCTATCACTTTTATCCTTGTTCCTTTTGTAATATTATATTTTTTCCGCAACTTGGCTGGAATTACTATTTGGCCTTTAACAGTAGTCTTAACAATATGCATGTTATACCCCTTTGTTTGTTATTACTTTTTGTATAGTATAACAAATTATTTGGTATGTCAATTTCAATGGGGTCTATCTCAAAACCTGTGGTGAAAATTTCATGGGAGAATCTAAAACATTATTTTCTTTGTATTGAATATTGAACTTAAAGGATTATTGACAGAAAAAATGACTTAAAAAACAGACCTTTGGAATTTATAAGACAGGATGCACTATTTTTTACAGATGTTAACCTTTCCTCAAGAAAAAGTAACTATTACATAGATGGCGTATAACTCCGGGTGAAGGTATCCGGCTGGTAGCAAAAATAGTGTTTGATATAATAAGAGAGAGGAAATGAAGGTGGCGATAGCGGATGATAAATAAAAATAAATCAAAGGAATCAGAATAATGCAAAAGATAGTAAAAAAGTTGATCGAAAACCTCACAAGTTCTTTTAAAGTTGTATATAAAAACTTCAACTGCCAAGAATTTTCCCCTTACCTGAAAAGAAAAATAGGAGCAATAATAAGATTTGATGAAAAAACCGTGTATATTCACACAGGTCTCACCGAAAGGGAGGAAAAACTAACATGGCTACATGAGGCCTTGAGTGTCTTCTACTACCAGAACAATATCTTTCGTCATGATGAAGAGATAGAAAAGGAAGCAAGAAAAATGTATGAAGACAGCCAGGCTTGCCTAATCCTGGAAGATTACATAAAAAAATACAAAAAGAGGATAAAAAATGAAAGTCGCAAGTTGACAAAAAATAAAGATGATACATAATAATGTAACCATGATTTTTGACTAGATTGCCAGTTACACAATCTAAGACCAGCCTGTTTTTGCTGCAGCTTGTCTTAAAAGTAACTTACCCTGACAAAAAGAACTGATACTAGTATCTCCAGCATGGATAAGAAAAATATCTATTTCTAACAAGAGGAGGAAAAACGTTGATGATAATTAGATACATTACGTATGGAAAATATTATTCATTAATTTATAAATTTATTCTAGAAAGTATCGTAAAAATCATTATTGAACAAACTATAGAGGAAGCAGTTGTAAAACGTATACTTTTTAGAGTGCTAATTCGTAGATTATTCTATAAATTTCTCCTTCAAGAAATCTTATGGCACACCATAGGGATAAAGACTCCTGTTTGGATTATCTGGCTTATCTTACTTCTTATTTCCAGAACTAGCAGAATCACCATTGTGGGGGAAGAGAACTTGAAAGGAATTAAAGAAGAAAAAAAGAGGGTAATTTTTGCCTTTTGGCATGGTCATTATACCTTACTTCTTACCTCTCTTCATATGGATAATGCGGTGGCACTGGTTCACCGATCCTTTCGAGGAAACTATGTAGCTCGCTTATTCTCTATCTTTAATTACCGTATAGTGCGAACGCTTAGAGGAGAATCAATACGAGAACTTATGAATATGATTATACATGGCTATTCAGGATTTATTGCTGTCGATGGTCCCGAAGGACCAGCACAAAAAACAAAACCGGGGATAATCTATATTGCCCAGAAAACCGGAGCCAGGATTGTCCCTCTAACAATTGAGGCTCATAAAGGATTTACATTGAAAAGGCGATGGGATCACCATTTTATTCCCTTTCCTTTCAATAATATCACTGTGTCTTTTGGTAAATGTATAGACGTAGACCCTGATGATTCTCTGGAGATAAAAGGAGAGGAAGTAACCAGATCTCTTTTGGCATTGACCAAAGAAAGTAAGTATTAGTTCCTTTTATTATTCACTTTTATAAAGGCATTTCTACTCTTTTATCAAAGAATTTTTGCATAAATTTCGTTATATTTTTGCTTCCTCAAACCTCAAAAAACTGCAAAGAAGACAAATACAGCAAAGTTTTATTTGTCAGCAAAAAGATAACCAGCTTAACGCGGTACTTGACAAAAACTCAGTTACTGACAATATGTAGTGGTAAATTGGTCTTTGAATAAAAAGCTAAAATGAGACTATAAAACGGAAGATTACTTTGGAGGTACAAATGATGATTTTCAAAAAATCCAGAAATAAACTAATAGCTCAGGAAAATGGTGAAATTATTTGGATTGAGCCTTTTGGCAAAGATTGCTTGCGCTTTAGGTCTACAAGGAATAAAGAAATTATCGAAGAAAATTGGACACTGTTACCCCAGCCTGAAATTCAAGCCCAAATCGAGATTAAACCAGAGAAGGCTACGATAAAAAATGGTAAAATCATGGCAGAGATATTAACTGATGGAACAGTTAGATATCTTACAGCAGATAATGAAAAAATTTTGTTAGAGGAACTTTGGATTGACAAAAGGGTTAACAATGCAAATCTCTTAAAAGCAAGAAATTATAAAGCTGTAAGCAGTGATTTGTATCGAATCTCTTTATATTTCAAGGCCTATGAAGATGAACATTTTTATGGCATGGGACAATATGCAAATGGACATCTTGATTTGAAAGGCTGCGTATTGGAACTCGCACAGAAAAATACACAGATTAGTATTCCATTTTTAATTTCAACTAGAAATTATGGATTCATCTGGAATAATCCAGCGATTGGAAGAGCAGAACTTGTTAAAAACCACACAATGTGGTATGCAGAAGCAACTAGACAGATAGATTATCTAATACTTTACGGGGAAACACCAGAGCAGATTTTAAAAAAGTATACCAATTTAACAGGCAAGCCGCCTATTTTACCAGAATGGGCAGCCGGTTTCTGGCAGTGTAAACTCCGATACAGAACGCAGGAAGAACTTTTAGATGTAGCTCGAGAATACAAAAAAAGAAATTTACCTTTATCAGTAATTGTTATAGATTTTTTCCATTGGCCAATACAAGGAGAGTGGAAATTTGATCCAAAGTACTGGCCAAATCCAAAAGCAATGGTCGATGAGCTAAATAAAATGGGAGTAAAACTCATGGTGTCGATTTGGCCAACGGTTGATATAAACTGCGAAAATTACTCCAAAATGTTACAAAAAGACCTACTTGTTAAGACAGAACGAGGTATTCCTATACTTCAAACATTCCGTGGAGCCACAACTTATTTTGATGCCACAAATCCGGAAGCAAGAAAATTCCTGTGGGAGAAAGTAAAAGAAAATTATTACAAGTATGGCATTAAAATGTTTTGGTTAGACGAAGCTGAACCTGAAATGACGGAATATGACTTCGATAATGTCCGATATCACCTGGGTAATGGTCTGGAAGTGAGTAATATTTACCCTTATTATTATGCAAAAACTTTTTATGAGGGAATGAAAGCTGCTGATGAAAAAGAGATAGTAAACTTAATTCGCTGCGCCTGGCTTGGCAGCCAACGTTTTGGTGTAGTAGTTTGGTCCGGTGATATACCATCTACCTTTGATTCATTGAAAAACCAAATAAAAGCCGGTTTAAATATCTCATTGTGTGGTATTTTCTGGTGGACCACTGATATTGGAGGATTCTTTGGTGGTGATCCAAACGATCCGAAATTTAGAGAGTTAATCATTCGCTGGTTCCAATTTGGAGTGTTTTGCCCAATTTTCAGGCTGCACGGATTCCGCCTTCCATATAGTGGTGATCCTTGGAAAAGTGATATTTATAATTTAACAGGTGGTCCCAACGAGGTATGGTCATTTGGTGAAGAAGCTTATAAAATAATAAAAGATCTGCTTTTTTTAAGAGAAAGAATTAAACCTTATATATTGGAGCAGATGAAAAAAGCACACGAAGAAGGAATACCAGTAATAAGACCACTTTTCTTTGATTTCCCGAACGATAAAACAACATACAATATAGATGATGAATACATGTTTGGACCTAGTATACTTGTAGCCCCTGTTGTAGATGAAGGAGCAAGGTCCAGAAAGGTTTATTTACCAGAAGGTGCAAAATGGACTAACGTTAATGATGATAAAACATATGAAGGTGGAAAGTGGATTGATTGCGAGGCACCGTTAGATGTAATTCCTGTATTTTTAAAAGATGATGCAAAGATACCCATAAAACAGCCCAAATAACATTACCATATAAAAGGTCTTATAATAGAAAATATATATTCGGCAATTAAAATTAATAACAGTACTGTGTAAACTTTTCCAGACTTTGGAAGTATAAAAATAATACTAACAAGAGGTGTAAGAGAGAGCAGAGAAATTCCTATCATAGCAAAAGAATCTGTGTGATTAAGGTTAAAAAGGAACCATGAATAGTCATTTATCTTAATGTTTTTTATATCTTTCCAAAATTGACCTGCAGGTTTTTCCCAGTGTTTAACTACAGAAGAGGTATCTAAATAAGGATTTATACCTGCAAGATACATAACACCGCATATTATTAAAATTACCAAGCCTATTAAAGTGCATATTTTCATTATTTTAGAGAACATAAAATCAGTAGAATCGACTTCTACCTCCTTTATTTTAGACATAAATTTCTCCTTTACTTAGAAAATACCAAGACCTCTAAGACCTTTT
>CAYRAK010000003.1:0-27692 GCA_964422215.1 uncultured Clostridia bacterium
GCAGGAAGAACTATGTGGGCAAGCTTGGCGGTTTCGGAAAGAAAAATATCCTGAATCACAAGAAAATCAAGTTTTTTAAGGGCTTTTTGGGTCCTTATGGCATTAGGATCAGAAAGAGCAGAGTTTTCTCCCATAATGTACATCACTTTTATCTTTCCCTCTTCAATCCCGTGAATCATTTCCATTACTGTAAGCCCTATCTTTTGAGGTAAGCTTACCCCCCAGGCTTTTTCAAATTTTTCTCTCACTTTATCGTCCTCTATGCTTTGATAACCAGGGAAAACATTAGGAAGAGCACCCATATCACAGGCACCTTGAACATTGTTTTGTCCTCTTAAAGGATTTACTCCACAGGATTCCTTTCCCACTTTACCGCAGAGCATAGCAAGATTTGCAAGGGCAAGAACATTATCTGTACCAGTTGTATGCTGGGTTATACCCATGGCATAAACTATGGATGCTTTTTCTGCACAGGCATAAATCCTTGCTGCTTTTATAATATCCTCTGCAGGAACTCCGGTTATCTTTTCAACTTTTTGGGGAGGGTAATCCTCAATTACTTCTTTAAAAGGCTCAAAATTTTCACATCTTTCTTTTATAAAGTTTTTATCTTCTAGACCCTCTTTTAAAATGACGTGCATTATTCCATTGAAAAGGGCAACATCACTGCCAGGTCTTTGCCGTAGCCATATATGAGCAAATTGGGTAAGCTCTATTTTTCTTGGGTCAGCAACAATAAGCTTTGCTCCATTTTTTACCGCAGCTTTAATCTTAATAGCTATAATAGGATGAGTTTCAGAAGTGTTTGAACCTGTAACTAAAATACAATCAGCTTCTGCTAGCTCAGCAATAGAGTTGGTCATAGCACCTGAGCCAAAGGCTCTTGCAAGACCTGCTACTGTGGATGAGTGACAAAGACGTGCACAGTGGTCTACATTGTTAGTTCCAATAACTGCTCTCATAAATTTTTGAAAAAGATAGTTTTCCTCATTGGTACACTTTGCTGAGGAAAGACCAGCAATAGAGTCTGGGCCATACTTTTCTTTAATTTGTTTAAATTTTGATGCTATGATCTCAATTGCTTCATCCCAGGATATTTTTTCAAATTTTCCGTTTTTTTTAAAAAGAGGAGAGGTTAGTCTATCCTGTGAGTTTATAAATTCAAATCCAAATCTTCCTTTACTGCAAAGCCATCCAGAGTTAGCAGGAGCATCAGGAGGGGAGGTTACTTTAATTACCTTATTATTTTTGATATGTAAGGTAATCTGGCATCCACATCCACAATATGGACAGATGGTTGTTATTCTTTTAAATTCCCATTCTCTTCCTTTTTGCCTTCTCTCTTTCTCAATTAAAGCTCCCACTGGGCAGACGGAGAGGCAGTTTCCACAGAAAACACAGGCTGTTTCAGTTAAAGGTTTATTAAAACCGGTTGTGACTATGGTTTTAAATCCTCGCTGAGCAAAATCAAGAACTTCACATTGTTGCACTTCATTACAGACAGTAACGCATCTACCACAGAGAATACATTTTTTATTATCCCGTTCGATGAAAGGATTATCACTGATTACAGGATAATTTATTTTTTCTCCTTCAAAGCGGGAAGAAAATACACCTAGCTCATAAGCATACTTTTCTAAAAGACAATCACCTGCTTTCTCACAAGTCATACAGTTAAGAGGATGGTTAGAGATTAAAAGTTCCAAAGCTACACGCCTTGCTTTTTTCACTCTTTCTGTATCTGTTTTTATCTCCATTCCTTCTCGTACAGGATAAGAACAAGAAGCAACAAGATTTTCTATTCCTTTCACCTCAACTACACAGAGTCTACAGGAAGAGAGAGGAGAAAGTCTTTCCTCATAACAAAGATGAGGTATATCTATACCTGCTTTTTTGGCTGCCTCAAGGATTGTGCTTCCTTCCTCTGCCAAAACTTCTTTTTCGTTTATTTTAATTTTTACCTTAGCCATATTAAAATGTACCTCTAAGTTTTTCTATATCGCATCTAAGACACCTTTTTGCCTCTCTTAGAGCCTCCTCTTGGCTAAAGCCGAGTTCAATTTCCTGGAATCCTTTTTTCCTTTCTTCTAAAGCCAAACAAGGCATTTTAACTCTTTTTTCCTGTGAGGGCTCAATTTCAACTAACTCATCCATATCAAAGTGTTTTTTTCTTACCTCAGGTGGTCTTTCAAGAGATTTTCCTCTTAAATATCGCCGTATAGAAATTGCAGCTTTTTTTCCAGAAGCTATAGCCTCAATTACAGTAGCAGGACCTGTTATTACATCTCCTCCTGCAAATATCCTGTCTTTACTTGTAGCCAAAGTTTTAGGATTAACCCATATATTTCCCCATTTTGTCCTTTTTATATAAGAGGGCAAAAATGAAAGATCTGGTAATTGGCCTATGGAAGAAATTACAGAGTCAGCTGAAATGAAAAATTCAGAACCTTCAATAGCAACAGGTTTTCTTCTTCCGCTCTCATCATAATCTCCCAATCTCATGGATATACATTCCAATCCTTCAACTTTTCCATTGGAAGATACTATTTTTAAGGGAGCTGCAAGATAACGAAATTTTACTCCTTCTTTCTTAGCAGCAATAACTTCACTTTCTATAGCGGGCATTTCTTGAAGAGACCTTCTGTAAAGAATGGTTACTTCATCTGCTCCTAGTCTTAAAGCAGATCTTGCTGCATCAATAGCAACATTCCCTCCACCAATTACAACCACCTTATTACCCAAAGGGGGTTTTTCTCCTAAATTTATCTTTTTTAAAAATTCTACTCCATCTAAAACTCCTTGATTTTCCTCCCCTTCTATATTAAGCCTACGAGAGGCATGGCATCCTACACCTATAAAAATACAAGAATATCCCATCTTAAAAAGCTCCTCAAAAGCTATATCCTTACCAATTCTTACTCCTTTTTCAATTTGAACTCCGAAACTCTCTATGGAATAATGTATTTCCTCCTCTAATATATTTTTAGGAAGTCTATAATCAGGAATGCCCACTCTTAACATCCCCCCAACAACAGGAAGAGCCTCGAAAATGGTGACGGGATATCCCCATTTTGCAAGATAATGAGCACAAGTTAAGCCAGCAGGTCCTGAGCCAATTATGGCAACTTTTTCCTTTCTTAAAAGAATAACTGGAGAAAGTTTAGGTGGTTTCTCCTTGCCTCTTGCATAGTCACTTACGAATCTTTTAAGAGCATTTATGGCAACAGGTTCATCTATTTCTCCTCTACGGCATTTTGATTCACAGGGATGATGACAGACTCTTCCACATATAGCTGGGAAGGGATTATCTTTTCTGATGATTTCTAAGGCCTCAAGAAATTTGCCTTGAGCAATTAGTCCAATATATCCAGGAATGTCAATTCCTGCTGGACAGGCATTTTGGCAGGGAGATATGAAAAGTTCCTCGCAAGTTCCAGCAGGACAAAATTTATCTTCAATATGTGCTTTATATTCATCTTTGAAATAAGAAAGAGTGGAAAGCACAGGGTTGGGTGCAGTTTGTCCCAAGCCACAGAGGGATGAATCCTTAATCACTTTGGCAAGTTCCTCCAATAGTTCAAGATCCTCGGGGGTTCCCTTTCCTTTAGTTATTCGCTCAAGAATCTCCAGCATTCTTTTTGTTCCTATTCTACAGGGAACGCATTTTCCACAGGACTCATCCTGGACAAACTCAAGAAAAAAGCGAGCAACATCTACCATACAAGTATTATCATCCATTACTACCATTCCACCTGATCCCATTATAGCGCCTATCTTTTTTAAGGAATCATAATCTATGGGAAGATCAAGAAACTTCTCCGGTACACACCCACCGGATGGTCCTCCGATTTGCACTGCTTTAAATTTTCTCCCTGCAGGTGGTCCTCCTCCTATGTCAAAAACTACTTTCCTTAAGCTTGTTCCCATTGGAACTTCCACTAGACCTGTATTTTTGACTTTTCCAGCAAGGGCAAATATTTTGGTTCCTTTGCTATTTTCGGTGCCAATCTTGGCAAACTTATCTGCCCCTTTTAGTATAATGTAAGAAATGTTGGCTAAAGTTTCGACATTGTTAATGCAGGTGGGTTTTCCCCAAAGACCTGACTGTGCAGGGAAAGGAGGTCTTGGTCTGGGCATACCTCTTTTTCCTTCAATTGATGCAATTAAAGCTGTCTCTTCTCCACAGACAAAAGCTCCTGCTCCCTGTTTTATTCGAATATTAAAGGAAAAATCTGTACCCAAAATATTCTCTCCTAAAATTCCATAATCCCTTGCTTGAGAGAGAGCTATTTTAAGATGTTGAACTGCAATAGGATACTCGGCCCGCACATAAACATATCCTTCTTTTGCTCCAATAGCATAGCCTGCTATGAGCATTCCTTCAATAACAGAGTGAGGATCTCCTTCTAAAATCGCCCTATCCATGAAAGCACCAGGATCTCCTTCATCCGCATTGCATATAATGTATTTAGGGGTATCAGGGCTATTATAAGTAAACTGCCATTTAAGACCAGTTGGAAATCCAGCACCTCCCCTCCCTCTTAGACCTGATTTTTTAACCTCATCTATAATTTTTTGAGGAGGAATTTCTTTCTCGAGGATGCTCTCAAATGCTCTGTACCCTTGAGTTAGCAGATATTCGTCAATATTAGTAGGATCTATTTTTCCACAGTTTCGTAAGACTATTCTCATCTGTTCTTTATAAAAGGGCACATCGGTTGTATGAACTATAGGCTTGCAAGATACAGGATCTTTATAAAGGAGGCGTTCTATTAATTTTCCATTAATCAGGGTTTGAGAGACAATCTCTTTGACATCAGATGGACTTACCTGCTGATAAAAAATATCATCAGGATCAATCACCATTACTGGAGCTCTAGCACAAAGACCTTGGCATCCTGTGGAGACAATCTCAACTTTTTTGCTCAACCTTTTTCCTTCGATTTCCTCAATTAATTTATCTTTTACCTCCTTGGCACCAAAAGCACGACATCCAGTCATGCATATCCTAATTCTTTTTTTCTCTTTATCTTTACTTTTTAAAAGCCAATCTCGATACTCCTGGAGCTCTTTTAAGCTGTAAAATTTAGGCATGTTAAACCCTCAAAAAATTAATATTGATTTAATATTTTCTCCACTCTATCTGGAGTTAACTTACCGAAATAATCGTTATTGATCATTACAACTGGTGCTAAAAAACAGGTTCCTAAACAGCGCACTGTCTCGAGGCTGAATTTTAAATCTTGGGTTGTTTCACCTGGTTTTATTCCTAAAATCTTTTGTAATCTCTCAAGCACTTTCTTTGCTCCTTTCACATGACAAGCTGTTCCTATGCAGACTCTTATTGTATTTTTTCCTCGTGGTTCAAGATAAAATTGAGTATAAAATGTGACAATCCCCCAAATTCTACTTTTTGAAATTTTTAATTTTTGGGAAATATAAGATAAAGCATCTTCAGGGAGGTAACCAAAGATATTTTGAACTTCTTGGAGAATGGAGATAAGAGGACCTGGTTCATCTTGATGTTTTTCAAGCACAGCTTCTATTTTTTCTTTGTCCTTTTCGTTAAGCATGACAACACCTATCTATCTTTTGAATTTTTGCTAATCTTTGATTATTAAAAGGAAGTTTTATTTTCTTACTTATAATCTGGATAACAATAGCAGTTTGAAGTATTTTAAGGAAAAAGAAAAAGGTTGTCAAGCAAACAAGCTTTTAATATAATAAAGCAAAAAAGTAAGAAAAAGATGAAAGAAAAATTAGAAAAATTAAAAGATATACTAAAAAAGATGGATAGTGTTTTAATTGCTTACTCTGGTGGTGTAGATAGCACTTTTCTTTTAAAGGTAGCAAAGGATACGCTTGGCGAGAAAGTTATAGCGGTAACTGCTCTTTCTCCCACTTATCCTAAAGAGGAATTTGAACAAGCAGAAAAAATGGCAAAAGAGATGGGGGTTAAACATATTGTGATTGAAACCCACGAGCTGGAGAATCCTAATTTTGTAAATAATCCTCCTCGTAGATGTTACTACTGTAAAAAGGAGCTTTTTTCTAAGTTGAAAAAGCTTGCCAACCAAAATGGTATTAGATGGGTTGCTGATGGATCAAACTTTGATGATACTAAGGACTTTAGACCAGGAATGGAGGCAAGCAAAGAGCTTGATATAAGGTCGCCTTTAAAGGAGGCTGAATTAACCAAGCTGGATATTCGTCAACTTTCAAAACAGATGGGGCTGCCCACTTGGAATAAACCCTCCTTTGCCTGTCTTTCTTCTCGATTTCCTTATGGTACAAAAATAAATAGGGAAGATCTTGCAAGAGTGGAGGAAGCTGAGCGTTTTCTTAAAAAACTTGGTTTATCTCAGGTGAGAGTGAGGCATCATACAAATATTGCTAGAATTGAGGTTCCAGGTGAGGAGATAGCAAAACTTGTTGAGGATTCTTATAGAGTAAAAATTGTAAAAAAATTTAAAAACCTTGGCTATACTTACATAACAGTTGATCTTGAAGGTTATAGAAGTGGAAGTATGAACGAAGTTTTACAAGAGAAATTTTTTTAAAACCTGTCCAGTATAGCTTTGAGGATTTTTTGCTATTTCTTCTGGGGTACCACAGGCTACAACCTTTCCTCCTTCATCTCCTCCCTCTGGACCAAGATCTATTATATAATCGGCAACCTTAATTACATCAGGATTATGCTCAATCACCACAACAGTGTTACCTTTATCCACCAGACGGTTTAATACATTTAAAAGTTTCTCAATATCAGCAAAATGAAGTCCTGTTGTAGGCTCATCAAGAATATACAAGGTTTTTCCTGTACTTATTTTAGAAAGTTCTCTTGCCAGTTTAATTCTTTGGGCTTCTCCTCCAGACAAAGTGGGAGCAGGCTGACCAAGTTTTATATAGCCAAGTCCAACATCATAAAGTGTTTGAAGTTTTCTTTTTACTTGAGGAATATTTTTAAAAAACTCCAAAGCCTCCTCTACGGTCATATCTAAAACATCAGCGATATTTTTTCCTTTATACTTAATTTGGAGAGTTTGCCTGTTATATCTTTTTCCTTTGCAGCTCTCGCATGGAACATAAACATCGGGAAGAAATTGCATCTCGATTTTTATCATTCCTTCTCCCTTGCATTCCTCACATCTTCCTTTTCGAACATTAAAACTGAATCTTCCCTGAGAGTATCCCCGCATTCTTGCTTCTTCTACCTTTGCAAATATTTGGCGTATAGGAGTAAAAAGACCTGTATAAGTTGCAGGATTTGAGCGTGGAGTTCTACCGATAGGAGACTGATCAATAACTATTACTTTATCTATATATTCGAGTCCCTCTATTCTTTCATGTTTTCCTGGTTTAACCTTACTTTTAAAGAAATGCTGAGCTAATGCTTTATATAAAATGTCCTCTACAAGGGTACTTTTACCTGAGCCAGAAACTCCTGTAATACATGTAAAGGTACCTAAGGGAATTTTTACATTTATGTTTTTCAAGTTATGCTCAGCAGCGCCAATTATACTGAGGTAGCGATTGTCTGTGGGAATTCTGCGAGAGGAAGGAACAGGGATTTTTAGTGTACCTTTCAGATATTTTCCAGTTAAACTATGGGGAGAATTTTTTATATCAGAAACTGTTCCTTGAGCAACTATCTTTCCCCCATGTTTTCCAGCACCAGGTCCAAGATCAATTATGTGGTCAGCAGCTTCTATGGCTTCTCTGTCATGTTCTACCACGATTACAGTATTTCCAAGGTTTCGCAACTCCTTTAAAGTATCCATTAACTTGTGAATGTCTCTTTGGTGTAAGCCAATAGTGGGCTCATCCAGTATATAAAGTACTCCTACTAACCCAGAGCCAATTTGGGTTGCAAGTCGTATACGCTCTGCTTCTCCACCTGATAAAGTTCCTATACGGCGGTCTAGGGTAAGATAATCCAGTCCTACATTCACCATAAACTCTAGACGTCGCTTGATTTCTTTTAATATCTCACCAGCAATAAGTTCCTCACGGGGGGAGAGTTTTAAAGAGGAGAAAAACTTATGACATTCCTTTACACTCATTCTTACAATATCATAAATATTTTTACCCCTTATTTTAATTGCTAAACTTTCCGGGCGAAGACGCGCTCCTTTACAGGCAGGGCAAGGTGTTTCTCTCACATATTTTTGTATCTCCTCTTTTACATAGTCTGAGTCACTCTCCCTATATCTTCTTTCCAGGTTAGGAATTACTCCCTCAAAGGGAGCAAGATAGGTATAATAATCACCCCCCCTGTATTCAACAAATTCTATTTTTTCAGATCCCGAGCCATAAAGAATAATTTCTTGAATTGAAGGAGGAAGGTCTTTAAAGGGGGTATCTAAAGAGAATTTATAATGCTTGGCAAGTGATGCAAGTTGTCGAAAATAGTACCGAGAGGCAGTTTTTGCCCAACGGTAAAAACCCACCCCCTCTTCCCAGGGAGCTATTGCCCCCTCTCTAAGAGATTTTTCTGGATCAGGTATAACAAGTTCAGGGTCAATAGTTTGTTGGGTTCCAAGCCCATTGCAGGAAGGACAAGCACCATAAGGAGAATTAAAAGAGAACATTCGGGGAGATATTTCTGCATAACTTATTCCACAATAAGGACAGGCAAAGTGACGAGAGAAGAGGAATTCCTCCTCCTTATCACTTTCTTTTTTACTGACGAGAATAAGTCCGTTACTTTTATCGCTGGCAAGTTCAAGTGAATCGGCTAATCTTGATTCAATCCCCTCTTTGATCTTTAATCTGTCTATAACAACCTCTATTGTATGTTTTTTGTTTTTATCTAAAAAAATATCCTCCTCCAGTGACCTTATCTCTTTATCCACTCTGACTCGCAAAAAGCCTTCTCTCCGAAGCTCATTGAAAAGTTCTTTATACTCTCCTTTCCTTCCTCTCACCAAAGGAGAGAGAATTTGAATAGCTGATCCTTTGGGAAATTTCATAATTTGTTTTGTTATATCTTCAATAGTTTGGGAGGAAATTTTTCTTCCGCATTTATAGCAGTAAGGCTCGCCTATATGGGCAAAGAGAAGGCGAAAGTAATCATAAATTTCAGTTAAAGTTGCAACAGTTGAGCGAGGATTGCTGGAAGCTTTTCTTTGTTCAATTGAAATGGCAGGAGAAAGACCTTCAATATGATCAACATTAGGTTTGGACATCTTCTCTAAAAATTGGCGGGCATAATTTGAAAGGGATTCTACATAACGGCGTTGCCCCTCTGCATAGAGAGTATCAAAAGCGAGGGATGACTTACCAGAGCCGGAGAGGCCAGTTATCACTACAAGTTTGTTACGGGGAATTTCAACATTTAGATTTTTTAGATTGTGCTCCCGGGCTCCCTTTATAATTATCTTATCTTTACCCATACTGGATCACCGGTTATTTAATTTTATTTCTTTTTTACTCCCAAGTCAACAAAAAAGGCTCTGAAGTATAGGTAAGATAAAACTTATGCCAGACCACATTCGCGTGGTACTTACTTAATACTGGACTGAAGGTTCAAAATCTGTTATAGTTTTACAAAATAGAAAGATAAAAGAACATGAATGCGGTTATTATTATTTGCATATTTGTAGGTGCTCTTTTTCTTCTCTTAAAAAGTGCCAGTTGGTTTGTTGGGGGAGCTGTGGGGATTGCCCATATATTTAATGTACCCAAAATAATCATAGGTATTATTCTTGTAAGTTTAGCTACCACTTTACCTGAGTTTTCTGTATCAGTGCAAGCGGCATACCTTGGGTATCCTGAGGTAGCTTTAGGAAATGCTATAGGCTCTGTAATGTGTGATGGGGTAGCCTTGGCTATAGCAGCAATAATAAGCCTTACTATACCAGTTGACAAAGATGTATTGAGACGCTTTGGGCCTTTTCTTATAGGTGGTGCTCTTTTATCTTACCTTTTTGCCTTTGATGCCTTCATTGAAAGGTATGAGGGAATTATTCTGGTGCTACTACTTATAGTTTATTTTTACTATCTTATTAAAAGTGAAAAATCAAGGTCAAGGGAAAGAAAAGAGCAAAAGATGCAGATAGAAGAGGTTACCTCAGATGATCCTGATTTGAAAAAAATTATAATTTTTTTTATTATAGGTACAGTGGGGGTTATTTTATCAAGTAGAGTGATTATATGGTCAGGTCTCAAATTAGCAAGAATTTTTGAAGTACCAGAGATAATAATAGGCCTTACCATGGTAGCAGTCGGGACATCTCTTCCAGAGATTACAACAGCGATAATATCAGCACTTAAAGGACATGGAGAGGTAGCTGTAGGTAATGTGTTGGGAGCAGATGTTCTTAATCTTCTTTGGATAATAGGTGCTGCTGCAACTGTTAATCCAATGAAAGTGAACCCAAAGACAATTGTCTTTGCCTATCCTTGGATGATTCTTGTAGTGGCCGTGATGCTTCTTATGATGCGCTATAAATATCAGTTTAGCAGAAAAAAAGGCCTTTTACTTCTCGGTCTTTACGTTGTGTATCTTTACCAGATGACAAAATGGATGTACAGTTAAAGACCGATTAATTCTTTTTTAAAAGAAAATAAATTCTCCCTTCTCCTTTTAAATGACTTGCTTTAAGGAAGGCTTTTTCTCCTTCACCCATGTATATATCCACCTTCCCCGGACCTTTAATAACCCCTCCCGTGTCCTGACAAAATACAAATTTGGCTCTCTTTTCCATACCTACTACTTTACTTTTATCATCAATCACAGGCTCAGGATATTCAATATAGGCTGGAGCTCCTAGAGGAAATATTTCCTTATCTATGGCAACAGAGATTCCAGGAGTAAGCTCACATCCTGCAGCTCCTATAGCACCTTTTTTTTCTTCATCTTTTGCAAAAAAGACAAATCTTTCATTCCGGTTTAGGTACCTATCCATTTCTTCAGGATATTTCCTGAAATATTCTCTAACTGTCCTCATAGAAAGTTTATCCTTTGGTATCTTCCCTTCTTTCACTAAAAGTTTTCCCAAACTTGTATAAGGTCTTCCGTTGGTTGCTGCATATCTAACCCAGAAGGTTTTTCCGTCCTCTAGTTTTATTTTTCCTGAACCTTGGATCATTAGATAGAATCTATCTATTCTCTCTTTGAGATATACCAATTCAAGATTTTTTCCTTCTAATACTTTGTTTTCCAGTATATCTTTTCTACTCCAGTAAGGAACTATTTTTTTTCTGGAAAAGTCAATTCTGTATACTATCTTTTTCCCCTCAAGAGAGGGGTCAAATTCACCTAAATTAGCAATTTTCAAATCTTCTGGTTTTAGATATAAAGGATATTGAAAAGGCCCATGTTTTTTCAAACTTCCCTCATATACAGGACTGTAGTATCCGGTAAAGATAACCTTTCCGTCTCCTTTTTCTCCACTTGCCTGGTAAACGACGAATCGCTCTCTAATTAATCTGTTAAGTTCCTTTTCTGTTCTTGCCTCTTTGAGAGTTTTTAAAAGAAGTTCAGCTGATTTCTTAATTAAAGAAGCTGGTATTTTTTTCTTGCCAAAAGGAAGTTCTTTTTTATATGCTATTTTTTTATCAAGAAACTCCTTCTCTTTTTGAAATGCTTCTTCTAGACTTTTGAGACCGCTTTTAAAAAGAATAAAATGAGGAACTTTGTCTTTTTCCACTTCTATGAGGTATTTTTCTGGTGGTCTTACAACAGCGGGAGGTTTTTTAGGAAGCAGGACAAAAAAATAAAAAAGAATTAAAAATTCTACTAAAAAAGCAGAAATTACAAAAATTATGAGGAAAAATTTCGTTGATTTAAAAAGAGAAAACATACTCATCTTTCTTTGTAACTCAATTAATACCTCCTTAGTGAGGCACCAAAGCTACCGCTCTTATTGGAGATCCACTTCCTTCTTTAATTTTCAGAGGAAGTGCAATGAAAAAAGAGCGAAGAGGTAGATTATCTAGATTATCAAGATTTTCCAAGATTAATACTCCATTTGGAAGTAAAAGTTTATGCACAGGGGCAGTTCCATCTATTACATGTGAATAGCTGTCAAGAGCCATACAATCTGTACCTACAGCTTTCACCTTCTTTTCTAAAAGATATTCAGCTGCTTCTTTTCCTAATCCAGGCCAGTTTTTTATAACTTCCTCTCCTTCAGGAAGAGGTTTCCATTTTTTCCACCAACCAAAGTTGAAAATAACAATATCTTCTTTTTCGATTGGACTGTTTTCTTCTTCCCACTTTTGAATCTCTTCTTTGGTTACTGTGTGATTGGGCGGAGAAGAGGAAAAATTAAGAGTAACGCAGGGACCAATTAGTTTATTCAGCGGGACCTTATCTATTCCGTATTCTCTTTTTGGAGCTTTTTTCATAAAATGAAGGGGTGCATCAATGTGAGTTCCGTTATGCTCGTGTAGTAAGATCTGATACATTACTGCAGGATCAGAAGGAGAGTCCCAAAGGAGATGGTAAAACTTGGAATGGGTTGGATAGGTGGGCATTCCCTCTTCCAAAGAGTGACTTAGCTCGACAATTTTAAAATTTTTAAACAAACTGTTAAGTTGTTTAATCTTGTCCTGGCTCATTTTTTCCTCCTGTTATCTCCTCCAATTTTTTACCACTTTTAACTGAGTTAGGTTTTTCTTTTGTTATATCTATATCTTTTCTTGCATACTCATCTTTTTCTTTAATAAGAAGCCAATTTTTTTCACTACCTTGATATTTGGTCTTTACAAGGGCAAACTTACCTCTTAATTTTTTGCCATGAAGGCAAAATTTTATTTCTCCCTTTTTTAGACCTTCACTTAAATTCTCACCCAAAGGTTCATAAAATCCTTCATCCCAGACTATGACAGTTCCTGCTCCATACTCTCCCTCCGGGATAATACCTTCAAAATTCTTGTATTCAACGGGATGATCCTCCACTTGAACAGCCAATCTTCTTTCTGAAGGGTTAAGAGTTGGACCTTTAGGGATAGCCCAACTTTTTAGCACACCATCTATCTCTAGGCGAAAATCATAGTGCAGTTTCTTTGCTTTATGTTTTTGCACAACAAAAAAGTTACCAGGCTCCTTTTTCTCTTTTCCTTCTGGTTCCGGAGTTTTCCGAAAATTCCGCTTTTTTCGATACTCATCCAACTTTCCCATTTATAATACCTCCTTTTAAACCTTATTATACCTTAACACTACAGATATTATAAGCCTCTCGAAATTCAAAGTAACTTCCTATCTACACTCGTTAAATGCGTTAAACAAAGCGAGCATATTTTCTACCGGTATGTTAGCCTGGATATTATGCACTGCAGCAAAAACAAAACCTTTGGTAGATTTAAAAATGCTGATAAGTCTTTTTACTTCTTCTTTTACTTTTTCTGGTTTTCCAAAAGGAAGAGTGCTTTGTGTATTAACTCCTCCTCCCCAGAAGGTGAATTTGTCTCCAAAATTTTTCTGCAGGTTTTCAGGATCCATCTTGGCTGCTGAGATCTGTATTGGATTAAGAATATCAAATCCTGCCTCTTTTATATCAGGAAGAAGCTCATACACTGAACCACAGGTATGGATAAAGGTTTTCCAAGAGGTATTTTGGTGTATCCATTCATTTACCTTCTTATGGAACGGCTTAAAAAGTTCCCTGTAAAGTTCTTTAGATATGAAAGGACCATTCTGAGAACCAAAATCAGTACCTGACACCATAATAACCTGAATTCTTTCCCCTACTGCTTCGTGAAACAACTTTAAATTCTCAAGACCAATTTCAATCATGCGGGAGAAAACTTCTTTGATGAAATTTTTTCTCGTAAGAAGAGAAATATACCATTCTTCTACATCTCTTATTCCTTTGGGGTCTTTAAGAGAAGGACCAGGTATAAAGGCAATGTCTCCAATATTTATACCAGGTACTCCTCCGGACACAATAGCATAATCAGTTTCTTCATAGAGTCTTTTAGATTCATCCTCATAATAAAAAAGCTCCTCATCCGTAAAAATCTTATACTCCTCTATTTGATCCTCTACCTTTAATTTTTCATCCAAAATTGGTTTTTGTCTTATGATAGCATCGTGATAAAAACCTCCCTCAGGCATTTTTGCCGAAGGAGTTACAGACCTATCTCCCTGGGGATATTGATAAATATATCTTTCTGGACTAAGTTCTGTATTAAACTTTTCTGGCACAAGAACCGGCGTTCCATCAAAAAAAGTCCATTTTTTCCAGTTAGTATTTTCAAAGCCAAAAAAATTTGTCTTTGGAAGAAGAGGAATTGTGTCTATACCAAGTGCTTCTCGCAACTTATTGTCTACCTCTCCAAGCATTTGAAAAGGATCGATGAGTTTAACCGGTTCATTCGGTTTAATTAAGCCTAAAGCTACTTCAAGTTTATGAAGGCTGCTTATGTGAATTCCTGTGACTAGGGTACTCCCTAAATCAAGAGGGATTTTATCAACTTCCTGATGATTAATAGCTGCACAAACTCTCTCTCGTGAAGTCATTTTTATTCTCCTAAAATGTTTTTTTATTATCTTAATATTTACAACATTTTTAAATTTTGACCACCTTTTTTGACAAATTTAAAATACTCTTTAGAATAATAAAACAAAATTTTACAGGAAGATAGGAAAGGAAGATGATATGAATAAAGAAATTGAGAAATTTCTTAGAAATAGGGTAGGGGAAGAGAATTTTTGGAAATTAAAAAAAATAAACAACCTCAAGCTTCATCAATTTATAGCAAAGTATATAAGAATTTGTAATCCAGAGAATGTTTTTGTATCTACTGGCACTCAAGAGGAAATGAATTATATAAGAGAGATGGCAAAAAAGACTGGAGAAGAAAAGGAACTTGCTATAACAGGTCATACTGCCCATTTTGATGGATACAATGACCAGGCAAGAGACAGAAAAAATACCAAACTTCTTCTTTCTAGGGGGATTACTTTGGGTTCCAGGATAAATGTAATGGATAGAGAAAAAGGATTGGAGGAGATCCATAGAATTTTAGAGAATATTATGCAAGGCCATACAATGTATGTACTTTTCCTCTGTCTTGGACCGAGAAATTCTGAGTTTTCTATTCCCTGTATTCAACTTACAGATTCTGCTTATGTGGCTCATAGTGAGAATCTTCTTTTCCGCCAAGGGTATGAGGAATTTATAAAATTGGGTAACTCTGAGAGATTTTTTAAATTTGTCCACTCCCAAGGAGAACTTGATGAGAGAAGGACAAGCAAAAACATTGATAAACGTAGAATATACATTGATATTGAAGATAATACAGTATACAGCACGAATACCCAGTATGGAGGAAACACCATCGGACCAAAAAAGTTAGCTATGCGTCTTGCGATAAATTTAGCTTCAAAGGAAGGTTGGCTTACAGAGCACATGTTTATTATAGGAATAAACGGCCCAGGTGGACGGGTAACTTATTTTGCAGGAGCATTTCCTTCGTTGTGTGGCAAAACTTCAACTTCCATGGTAGAGGGAGAGAGAATAGTTGGAGATGATATAGCTTATCTTAGGAGAAAAGATGGAAAAATAAGAGCAGTAAATGTGGAGAAGGGAATATTTGGAATAATAAAAGGAATAAACTCTAAAGATGATCCTATTCTCTGGAGGGCTCTTCACTCAGAAGGTGAGATTATATTTTCTAATGTGCTGATTACAGAGGATAAGAAACCTTACTGGATTGGAAAGGATGAAAATATGCCCAAAAGAGGTTTAAATTATTCTGGAGAGTGGTGGATTGGAAAAAAGGATAAAGATGGAAAAGAGATACTTCCTTCTCATCCAAATGCTCGGTTTACACTGGAACTGAAGCTTCTTGAAAATATGGATCCCAAACTTGATGATCCTGAAGGTGTCCCTATCAGTGGGATAATCTATGGAGGCAGAGATTCTGATACTTGGGTGCCTGTTGAAGAATCTTTTAATTGGGTACATGGCATAATAACTAAAGGAGCCTCTCTTGAATCAGAAACAACAGCTGCCACTTTAGGAAAAGAGGGTGTAAGAGAACATAACCCAATGTCTAATCTTGATTTCCTTTCTATACCAATTGGTAAATATATTGAGAATAATTTAAACTTTGCCTCTTTTCTTCAAAGTCCTCCTCGAATATTCTCTGTAAATTATTTTTTAAGGGACTCTGAAGGAAATTACCTAAATGATGTAGCTGACAAAAGAGTGTGGCTTAAGTGGATGGAGCTTCGTGTTCATAAGGAAGTTGGAGCAATCAGGACACCAACAGGTTTTATACCAAAATATGAGGATCTAAAAGAGCTTTTTGAAAAAGTTCTTAACAAGTTTTATTCCAAAGACGATTACATAGAACAGTTTACCTTAAGGATTCCCGAGAATCTAGCTAAAATTGAAAGAATAACAAAAATTTACAAAGAGATTCCGGATACACCTCAAATATTATTTGAAGTATTAAAGGAGCAGAAAAAAAGACTTAAGGATGTGCAAAAAAGATATGGAGATTATATCCCTCCAGATAAATTCTTTTAAATAAAATTTGACAATACCTTCTGTCAAAAAGGGAGGCATAAAACATGAAAAATTCAAAGTGGTATCTTACGAGCATCTTTTATCAAATTTATCCTCAATCCTTTCAAGATAGTAATGCTGATGGAATAGGTGATCTTGAGGGTATTATATTTCGACTGGACTATCTTAAAGAACTTGGGATTGATGCTGTATGGCTTAATCCTATTTATCCTTCGCCATTTAAAGATGCAGGATATGATGTAGCCGATTATAAAAATATAGCTTCAAGATATGGAAACTTGGAGATATTTGATCGTCTTATCAGAGAAGCACATAAGCGAGATATAAAAATTATCATGGATTTGGTTTTTAATCATACCTCTAATGAACACCCTTGGTTTAAAGAATCACAGAGGATACAAAAGAATCGCTATTCTAAATGGTATGTGTGGTGCCCCCCTTTTAAATCTATAGATTTAGGAAGTGGTTCTTGGGCACGCTGGGTATCAGAACGTTATGATTCGTATTACCACCAGTTTACATTTTATCAGCCTGATTTAAACTTCGGATTTCCAGATTTACCTAAAGAGTATGGTAACAGTTATGATGATCCAGACATAAAGGCTCTTAGAGAAGAACTAAAAAGTGTTGTTCGATTTTGGCTTGACAGGGGGGTTGATGGGTTTAGATGTGATGTTGCAGATTGGCTTGTGCAGGAAAAAGGAAAGAAGGGAATTCACGAGTACACTGCAAGATTCTGGAATGAAGTAAGAGAGGTTATCGATTCATACGGAGATAAAGCTTTTATAGCTGAGGGATTTTGTCACGTTGATGATATATTAAAATGCAAATTCAATGGAACATTTTTTATTCCCCAGTGTTGGAAACTTCTATGTCCCTATCCAATGGGGAGAGAAGAAGAATTTTCTTGGGAAAGTTTTTTTAGTCCGGAGGGAGGAGATATTACGTGGTTTGTGGAGGAATATTTTAATGAATACAATCAGATAATAGGTCATGATGGTATGATCAGCATGATTAGCGGAAGTCACGATATGCCAAGGATGAGCTATATTTGTAAAAAAGATAAGATAATAAAGACCTATTTTGCTATGCTTCTTACCTATCCTACAGCTCCTTTTATCTACTATGGAGATGAGATTGGAATGCGATATTGGGAAAATCTTCCTAGCAAAGAAGGAGCTTGTTTTCGTGCCGGTTCTCGAACTCCTATGCAGTGGAGCGGTGAGGAAAATGCGGGATTTTCTTCTGCAGACTCTTCAAAACTTTACTTTCCCGTAAATGAAGATTATCTGGAAAGAAATGTGGAAAAACAGAAAAACTTTTCTGATTCTATTCTTAACACAGTAAAGGAGCTTATCAAACTACGGAAATCTAATCCGTCTCTCGGACCTTTTGCTGGTATTCATCATCTCCATTTGAAAAAAGAAGATAAAACCTATATATACTCTAGATATGATGATAAAAATGCCTTTGTTATTGCTTTAAATCCCTCCGATACGCCCCGCAATATCACAATAAAGCTTGATCCTGGGAAAGAAGAATTTACATATGCAAGGTACCTTGTTCCCAAAATTTCGTCTGATAGAACTCCAAAGATACCTGTGGAGAAAGGAAAACTTTCTTTTCAATTTCCAGCAAATTTTTTTGCTGTTTACGAGGTAGTTAAAGATAGAGATAAAAGATAGTATAGAAATTAAGAAATTGCCTGGAAAGCGTTTTTTATATGATGAATTTTAGCTTTACCTTTTTGATATTGAATTGCAACTACATCAAATCGACAGGGTCTTTCCTGGAGATAATGAGTGGAAAGATAAAAGAGAGCAAGTTTGCTAAGGCGTTTTCTTTTGGGATAATTGAGAAATTCCTCTGGTAGACCAAAATCGATATTTTGGCGAGTTTTTACTTCTACGAATATAATTTGTCCTTCTTTTTCAGCTATAATGTCAAGTTCACCTAAATAGCAGCGAAAATTTCTATCAAGTATCCGATAGCCTCTTTTTTTCAAGAAAAAAGCAGCTACATCCTCTCCTTTTTTGCCCACTTTTTTTCTTTTGTCATCATCCATAGGATAAACTTACCTCTTCCTTAAGAAGTTTTAGGGGAGGAGATTTTATAACTCTTACTCTCCAGGGGGGCCAGTATATAAGAAAAGCTCTACCTACAATATTTTTTTCAGGGACAAAGCCCCAGTACCTGCTATCCTCACTTGAGTCTCGGTTATCTCCCAGCACAAAAAGGGAACCTGGGGGAACTACAATTGGACCATAATCATCTCTTGGAAAGCCAATATTCCATTTATCTCGATGAACAACGTAAGGTTCTATTAACCTTTTATCGTTAATATATACAACTTTGTCTCTTATTTTAATCTTATCTCCTGGAAGTCCAATTACTCGTTTAATATAATCCTTTTTAGGATTAAGGGGAAACTTAAAGACAATTATATCTCCCCTTTTTACGTTATTCAATCCATAAAAAAGTTTATAGGCTATTATTCTATCGCCCACCAGAAGAGTTGGTTCCATAGAACCTGAGGGAATGTAAAAAGTTTGAATCACAAAGGTGCGAATGAGAAAAGCAATAACAAGAGCTACTACAACTGTTTCAATTGTTTCCCTTATCCAGCCCAGAGATTCTTTTTTCATCTGTTAGGTTTTCTTTTTTCTTAAATACGAGAGATTCGCTCTCCTTGCTTTTCCCTTTTTAATTATTTCTATTTTTTTTATTAAAGGGGAATGCAAAGGAAAAGTTCTCTCTACTCCTATTCCAAAGGAAACTTTTCTCACTGTAAAAGTTTCTCTTAATCCTCCTCCTTTTCTTCTTATGACAATCCCTTGAAAAACTTGCACTCTTTCTCTTTCCCCCTCTCTTACAATAAGATGAACAGCTACTGTATCTCCTACAGAAAAATTAGGTATTTCTTTTTTTAAGAATTTCTCTTCTACCTTCTTTATTTCGCTACGCATTTGTGTCCTCACCTGCATATATCTTTTTATTTTTTCAATTTTTTTCTAATTTCCTCAAGCCATTTTTTTTCTTCAGAAGTAAGTTTTGCTTTTTTCAAAAGATCTGGACGCCGAAGAAGAGTTTTTTCTAGCATTTTTTTTCTTCTCCAGGTTTCTATCTTCCTATGATTACCGGATCGTAAAATTTCGGGAACTTTCCATCCTTTAAATTCAGCAGGTCGAGTATACTGAGGATAATCAAGAAGTCCTCGGTAAAAGGAATCCTCTTTTATTGAACGTTCATCTCCCACTACCCCTGGAATCAATCGAGCAAGAGCATCTACTACCACCATTGCTGCTATTTCGCCTCCGCTTAAAACATAATCCCCAATAGAGAGCTCCTCATCCACCAGATGTTCTCTTACTCTTTCATCTACTCCTTCATAGCGACCACAAATTAAAATTAAATTTTTTTCTTTTATAAGTTCAAAAGCTACCTCTTGAGTAAATGTTTTTCCTTGCGGTGATAAAAGAATAACCTTTACCTTTTCCTTTATTTCCTCCTTTATGTGATTTATAGCTTTGTAAATTGGCTCCACCTTCATCACCATTCCCGCCCCTCCACCAAAGGGTGTATCATCTACAGTCCGGTGGCGGTCGGTTGTAAAATCCCGAAGGTTATGAAGGTGGATTTTCAAAAAATTTTTTTCCTGAGCCCTTTTGATTGTGCTTTCCTCAAAAGGGCCCTTAAACATGGAGGGAAAAAGGGTAATGATATCTATCCGCATAAATTATTCTTCTAAGATTTCCACCATTACCCTTTTTTTGAGTCTAGCAGCAGCCGCTCCTACCAAGGTTCTTAATGCATTAGCTACTCTTCCTCCTTTTCCTATAACTTTACCCATATCCTCCTTGGCTACAGAAATTTCCAAAAGAATAACCTTTTCTGCCTTTATTTCCTGTACCTCTACCTCCTCGGGCTTGTCCACGATCTGCTTAATGATATACTCCACTAACTCACGCATACTTACCTCCTCCTTTATTGAACTAGATTTGAATAAACTCACCATTTGCCTCCTCTATTTCTTTAGCAACTCTTCGGGAGAAATTATAGAATAGTTTATCAAAAGTTTTTCTACAGAGTTCGACAGTTGAGCCCCCTTTTTTATCCAATCCATGATTTTTTCTTTATCAGCCTGGACCTGCTTTGCTCTTGGATCGTACCATCCCACCTTCTCGATAAATTTACCTTTAACAGGAGAACGAGAGTCAGCTACGACAATCCTATAAAAAGGAACTTTTTTTGCCCCCATTCTTCTTAATCGAATAACTACAGCCACCTACGATATCCTCCTTTCAATATTTCTTTTTAAATTAACAATTGCAGTTTGTGGATCAGGACTTCCAAAAATAGAGCTACCCATTATTAAAATATTTGCTCCTTCCTGGATCACTTGTATAGCTGTATCCTCGTTTATTCCTCCGTCAACAGCTATATTTAAAGTTAAATTTCTTCTCTCAGCGATTTCACGAATTGCTCGAATTTTTGGTAAAACTTCTGGTATGAGTTCCTGAGCCCCGAATCCTGGATTTACTGTCATTACAAGAACAGTGTCTAATTTAGAAAGTACATATTCAAGCAAAAAATGAGGTGTAGCTGGATTTAAAGCAATCCCTACTTTCATACCTCTATTCTTAATAGAGTTTATTACACGGTCTAAATGAGGTGTAACCTCAACGTGGAAAGTAATACACTCACAACCTATTTCCGCAAAGGGCTGGATCCATTTTTCTGGATATTCAACCATAAGATGTACGTCAAAAGGCAGGGATGTCTCACTTTTTAGAGATTTAAGAACTCCTGGGCCAAAAGTTATGTTAGGCACAAAGTGTCCATCCATTATATCAATGTGCAAAAGATCTGCTTCCTTTTCAACTTTCTTTATTTCATTCAATAGATTAGAAAAATCTGCAGCTAAAATTGAAGGAGCGATTTTTATCCTGGAAAGAGTTTTAATCATTATTCAATTTCTCCAATTTAACTAGTTTGTCTCCAATGTATATTTGAACCTCACCTTTCCCAAATACATCATAGGAGATCCAAATCTTCTCTCCTGGAGAATGTATACCATAATCTAAAGTTCTTTCTCCTTCTTCGTCAGTTATAACTATCCATACTTTCTTTTTATCGAATCCTAGAGGAATACTAACTTGAGATAACATCCACCTTTGTTTAGGAACAGCTATTAAATTTTCTTCTGGACCTGTACTAACTTCTAACTCTATTCCTGTATTTTCATCCACCATACTCCCCGGAGGTGGTGACTGTGATATTACTGTACCTTCCTCCTCTGAGGAAGGTACTTCCTTAATTTTAGCTATACTTAAAGGAATATTCTGAAGAAATCTAGAGACTTTTTTAATTTTCTCACCTCTAAAATCGGGCATCATAAACTTTAGGCTCTCTGGACCAGCACTTACCAGAAGATTTACCCCTTCCTCACGTATAACTTCACTACCTGCGGGAGGGTCTTGAGAAATGATCTCCTCTTGAGCAGAGTCCGAATAGACCCAACTTATATGCGCTATAGGAATACCTTTTTCAGAAAGAAGCAATTTAGCTTCTCTTAATTTCATTCCCGCAAGTAATGGTAATTTTATTAGCTTTGCCCCTCCACTAATTACTACTTCCACCATTCGGTTTTTTTTAACCTTTGTACCTGGCAAAGGAGTTTGAGAGATAACAACGTTTACAGGTACATCAGAGGAAAATTTCTTTCCAGCAACTTTCATACCAAGTCCACTTTGACTAAGAAGCATTGCAGCCTCTTCCAGAGATTTACCTACCACCTGCGGAACCTCAACTTTTTCTGAGGGAATAACAATAAGCAAAGTTATATATGCAGCCACCGCAGCCACTATTATCAGAGAAAAAAAAATCCCCAAAATTTTAAGCAGTAATTTTAACCATCCTGTCAAACTTATTCCTTTATTTTCTCTTTAGCTACCTCCACCAATTTAGAAAATTCTTTGGGATTGTTTACAGCTAACTCCGAAATTACTTTTCTATTTAAATTAATATTTGCTTCTTTCAGTCCCTTCATAAAGCGACTATAAGATAAACCTTCTTTTCTCACCGCTGCATTAATTCGAACAATCCACAACCTCCTAAAATCTCTCTTTTTTCTTTTCCTTCCTATGTAACTATGTACAAGAGATTTTTTTATAGCTTCCTTGGCCAACGTGTAAAGGTTGCTTCTTCCCCCTCGGAAACCTTTGGCTTCCTTTAGCACCTTTCTCCGTTTTTTAGTATGAATGGTACCTCTTTTTACTCTACTCATTTACTCCCCTTTTTATGTGGACAAAAATTTTTTGATTTTCTTTGCTTCAGTAGTATTTAAAATCCGATTTTTTCTCAAATTTCTTTTTCTTTTTGCTGATTTTTTAATTTTTCGATGAGAAGTAAAGGCTCTAGCTGCCTTTATTTTACCTTTGCCAGTTATTTTAAATCTTTTTTTAGCTCCTCTATGAGTTTTAAGCTTGGGCATATTTTTCCTCCAGGAGACTATTTGGGAATTAAGTATTGCTCAATCTTTCTGTCACTTGTTGAAAAACGAGATTCAATCTTTCTAACCTTCCCCATCTCTTCAGCAATTTTCTCTAAAATTTTTTTCCCTTCCTCTTTATATATCTTTTCTCTACCTTTGAACCATATAGAAAGCTTTACCTTATGACCTTCTTTCAAAAACTCTTCAATCTTTTTTACTTTTATCTTTAGGTCGTGTTCCCCTATCTGATAGGAAAGTCTTATCTCCTTTAAAGTATCACTTTGTTTTTTCTTGCTCTTTTTTCGCTTTTTTTCTCTCTCGTATTTAAATTTTCCATAATCAAGCAACTTACATACCGGAGGGTTAGCGTTTGGGGCCACTTCAATTAAGTCTAAACCCTGTTCCTTAGCAATTTTTAAAGCTTCCTCTCGTGAGAAAATTCCCATTTGCTTTCCTTCAGAATCAATAAGCCTGACTTTTTTTGCTCTTATTTTTTCATTAACTGCTATCTCAGAATTTCTATTAATAGGACCCTCCTTATTTTTATTTTCTTTTAGCTACCTCTTCTTTAATCATACTAATAAAATTTTCTAGAGAAAGATTTTTTAGATTTTCTCCATTTCGTTTGCGTATCGTTAAAAGTCCTTTTTCCGCCTCTTTTTTACCTATAATAACCATATAAGGAACCTTTTCTAATTGAGCCTTCCTTACTTTGTATCCCAACATCTCATTTTCGCTATCAAGTTCTACTCGAATATTTTCTGATTTCATTTTATCATAAATCTCTTTTGCAAAAGGAATTTCCTTTTCAGTTATGGTGAGCACTTTGACCTGAACAGGAGCAAGCCAAACCGGGAATTTTCCTCCTACATGTTCAATTAAAACTCCTAGAAATCTGTCTATTGCTCCCAAAACAACTCTGTGAATCATAACTACTTGTTTTTTTTCTCCTCCCGAAGATATGTAAGTAAGATTAAATCTTTCGGGAAGATTGAAATCAACCTGAATAGTGGGTCCCTGCCACAACCTTCCTAATGCATCCTCTACCTGAATGTCTATCTTTGGTCCATAGAAAGCACCTTCACCTGGAGCTACTTCAAAATCAAGGTCCTCTTCCTCTAAAGCTCTCTTTAAGGCATTAGTTGCAGTCTCCCAAGATGAAAGTGAACCAATATACTTTAACGGACGTGTGGAAAGAGTTATTCTGTAACCTAATTCAAATGTATGCATCATGAAAAGAGCAAATTTCAATACCTCTCTTACTTCGTCTACTACCTGAGAGGGCATACAAAAGATGTGAGCATCATCTTGGGTAAACCCTCTGAGTCTTAAGAGTCCCTGAAGAACTCCTGATTCTTCACGCCGATATACTGTACCTAACTCGAAAAGTCTTAAAGGAAGATCCCGGTAACTTCTTTGTGCACTTTTATAAACCATAATATGACCAGGACAATTCATGGGTTTTAATACGTATTCCTCGCCTTCACTTTCAAAAACATACATATTTTCTCTATAAAAGTCAAGATGTCCTGACTTTTTCCATAGCTCAGCTTTAGATATGTGAGGTGTACTTACCAGCTTGTAGCCTCTTTTTAAGTGTTCTTCTTTTTCAAATCTCTCTATTATATCTCTTAGTATAGACCCATTGTGGTGGTAAACGGCTAGACCTGGTCCTAGTTCAGGAAATATTTCGAAAATTTTGAGTTCCTTACCTAATTTGCGGTGGTCCCTTTTTTTTGCTTCTTCTATCTTTTGGATATATTTATCAAGATCTTCTTTAGTAAAAAAGGAAGTTCCATACACACGGGTTAACATGGGATTTTCTTCTTTCCCACGCCAATAAGCCCCAGCAATGGATAAAAGAGTAAAAAACTTTACCTCTCCTGTACTCTTAAGATGCGGTCCACGACAAAGATCTATAAATTCACCTTGCTTATATAAAGTGACTTTATTATCCTCTATATCTTTAAGTTTCTCTAACTTGTAAGGTTCTTTTCTTTCCTTAAATATCTTTTTGGCTTCTTCTTTACTTACCTCCTGTTTTTCAAAAGGAAGATCTTCCTTAATTATTTTCTTCATTTCCTCCTTTATTCGAGAAAGATTTTCAGATAAAAGCTCTCCATCAATGTCAAAATCATAGTAAAATCCATCCTTAGTTGGAGGTCCTATACCTAGTTTAGCTTGAGGAAAAAGTCTTTTTACCGCCTGTGCTAAAATATGCGAAGTGCTATGTCTTAAAATTTCCAGCTCGTCCTGCATCTTTTTTTCTTGAAAGTTTCCGTTTTGATTCACTTTCATTTTTTTAATAAAATAAAAAAGTTAAACCGCTAAATTACCAGTTTTGAAAAAGCTTCAAAACAAAACTGGTAAAAGAGCGGCCTTTTTATAAGTAGTTTCTTGTTATGACTCCTGATTGTTAGTTTTAATTGACATGGTTTTAACAGGTGGTGCCCGGTGCTGGACTTGAACCAGCGACCTCTTGCATGTCAAGCAAGCGCTCTAACCACTGAGCTAACCGGGCATCAAGGCGGCGCCCGGATTCGAACCGGGGAATAGAGGATTTGCAATCCTCCGCCTTAACCACTTGGCTACGTCGCCACAGTTTTTTAATATTATTATATATCATTTTCTTTATTTTCAGCAAGGAGATTCTCCTCTAGTTTTATCTCTGCGGAAGAAGGGTTCATTCGACACTCACCGTTAAAAAAAGCACCCTCAGCAATAGCTAAATTTGAGGCTTTTACTTTTCCTTCTAAACTTCCCTTGGAGAAAATTTCCACTTTTCCTTCACAGTCGATATCTCCTATTACTTTTCCTGCGATTGTTACATCTTTTGCTTTTATGTTGGCTTGAACTACAGCATCCTCTCCTACAATTACATCTCCTTCTGCCTGAATTTCTCCTTCAAATTTGCCATCTATCCTTATGCTACCTTTGTCCTTTAATGTTCCTTTAAATTCAGTTCCCGGGCCTATTAAAGTATTTGTTTTTTCCTCAAATTTTTTCTTTTCCTTTCTTTTAAACATTTTCTCCTCCCCTTAAGAGGAACCAAGAGGCTCTACCATTAGCTTAAGAGGATTTACGGTTTTTCCCTTTCGCCACACCTCAAAGTGTAGATGAGGTCCTGTGCTTCGACCACTGCTTCCAACTCGACCGATGATTTGTCCCTTCTCTACCCAGTCTCCTTTTTTCACAAGGACCCGGGATAGATGTCCATAGCGGGTAGAATAGTACTCATTACGAATTTCAATGGTTAAGCCATATAAATTTTTCCATCCTGCATAAACTACCTTTCCCTGAGCAGAGGCTCTAACAGGAGTTCCCCAGGGAGCTACTATGTCAATAGCCTTATGCATCTCCTTTTTACCGGTAAATGGATCTATCCTTACTCCATATCCTGAGGAAATCCATCCATGTACAGGAAATATATTAGGAGTGGAAGCAAAAAGTTTTTTCCTTTTTTCTAGTACCCCTTCAACCTGACTTAAGCTTCTCTTTTGATGTTCAGCAAATTTTTTAAGAAAATCTACGTTATCTTCTATTTTTTCTATAACATCCAAAGAATCCGCCTGAACTTTTTTTGTAATCGGTTCGTCAAAAAGAATATACTTTTCTGGTCCTCCTCTTCCAAGATTTTCCCGAATTTCTGTACTATTCCCACCAATCCCAGCAAGAGTTCTCAGACGAGCCTCTATTTTTCTTAAATTTTCCAAAGTTTTCTTAAATTCATCAACCTTATTTGCCAGTGATATTATTTTTTTCTGCTGGATGCGGGTGATAGCTTCTAGATTTTCTACCTGGGCTACTTTATCTTTCATATTCTTATATTCGGTTATAAAATGAAAAAGAGCAAAAATTCCTATGATAAAACCTATGGTACAAGCTAATAAAAAAAATCTAGGAATAATTATCCTGTAGACTTTTCCAATTCTGTTGGGAATTATCACCAAAGTAAAGAAATTTTTTCTTCTACTCATTGAAAGCTCCTTTACGCAGACTTCTAAACAAAAAGGAAAATATTTTTACTTTTTAACATACCATTTTCCCACAAAATTGTCAAAGAACATACTCTTTTATTATATACTTTCAAAAATAGAAAGCAAGATAATCTTTTAATAAAGCCCAAAATAGGATAACTTGACAAATTTAGCTAAAAAGAAAAGATTATTTTTTGGGCAGAACTTGCAAGTTTTTTCTGTTTCGAACTAAGCACAGCAAAGACAACGTAATCTCCTCTAGGAATTCCCTCATCTAATCTGTATTTTATAATAACCGGGATATCAGCCAGTAATTTTAAAGAGGAAAGTTTTGCTTCTCTATAAACTTTTTCTCCTTCTTTAATTTTTACAATAAGGGAAAATTCTTCTCCCTCTTTTAATTTATTCTTCACAAATATAAGAAAATTAATATCAAAACTTTCTTCAGGAGCTACAACAGGAGGAAGAATGTTTATAAGATAATCTTTTTTAGAGTAAAAAAAGAAAGGGGGCGAGAGTTTTTTAACTAGCCATCTTTCAGGCTCATTTCTTATTTTGCTTAACTTATAATAGGCAAGGGAAAGCTGTCTAGGAAAAACAAAGCTTGGTCGCCAGATTTTTCCTTGGGCATAGTATAAAAAGGCATTATCAAGCTTTTTTGTTGCAAGATCCGGTACATTCTTTTTCATACTCTCTTCTGCTTCTAAAAGATTTATATAACCAAAATTTATATAA
>CAYRAK010000004.1:0-26873 GCA_964422215.1 uncultured Clostridia bacterium
TTAATTGAGGAAAAGGGAGAAAAACAGGAAATAGGTTTCCCAAATACCGCCTATTATCTTCCTTTAATTTTGGCTCTTTTGGGAATAGAGGTTAAAACCTTAGCTGATGCAAAAAAAGCTCTGGAGTATGCAAAAGGATTTTTACCTCCTGTTCCCTCTGATAAACTTTGGCTTCCCTACCTGGGTGATACTCTTGACGCAGGAATTGCGACATTGATTGCGGAAGAGATAATTGAGGCTCTAAAGTATCTCACAGGCGATGAACCAAAAGGAATATGGCTTGGATTTACCGATGATGCAACTTTAAGAATGCAGGGAATAAAGCTTGTTGATGGAAGAATGCCAGGATTTGCAGCCTGCGCTGGTGCCCTTCCTACTAACGAACAGGCAGTTGAACTTGCAAGAGCGCTGCAAGAAAAAAATATCTTAGTTTTTATGGCCTCCTCATCTCTGGGTGGGAAAAGTATGGCAGAGCAACTTGCTGAGGAAGGGATTGAGATGAATTGGGATACTTTTCTTGTACCTTATGGGAAAGATACATCCGCTGCTGTTCATGCTTTAAATTTTGCTGTAAGAGCTGCTATGACTTTTGGAGGAATAAAACCGGAGGGTCCGGAAAAGGCAAGAGAGATTGGAAGGAAAATTCTTCTTTATAACAAAGAAAGAGTTCATGCCTTTGTTCTTGCCTTAGGACATGATCCTGAAGTAAATGGAACAGGTCAACTTATAACAGACGAGAAATATGCAACAGCAGCAGGAGCTATCAACTTTGGTTTTCCCACTATATCTGATGTGAATATACCCCAAATTCTTCCGACCGGAATTTGCACTTATGAACATGTTGTATCAGGTATTCCTCTTAATAAAATAGTAAGCAAAGCGATTGAAGTGAGAGGTCTTGAGATAAAAGTAACAGAGATTCCCATTCCTGTTCCTTATGGAGCAGGATTTGAAGGAGAGAGAGTTAGAAAGGAGCAGATGCAGGTCGAATTTGGTGGGAAACGAAGTGTTGCTTTTGAACTTTTAAGGGGGCGTCCCATGAATGAGGTGGAGGATGGTAAAATTGAGCTTATAGGCCCTGATGTTGATCAGATGGAAGAGGGCGGTGCATATAATTTAGGAATTTTAGTTGAAGTTGCAGGAAGAGAATTTAGTGAAGATTTTGAAACTGTTCTGGAGAGAAGGATTCATGAGTTTATATCCTGCGCCAATGGAATATTTCATATGGGGCAAAGAGCTATTGTATGGATAAGAATAAGTAAAGAAGCTTTCCAAAAAGGATTTAGATTAAGACACTTTGGAGAAATACTTGTTGCTAAAATTAAGGATGAATATTCAAAGATTGTAGATAAAGTTCAGGTCACAATAATTACCGACAATGAAAAACTAAAAGAGCCTCTAGAGGAAGCAAAAAAAATATATCGTCAGCGAGATGAAAGACTTGGTGGAATGACTGATGAAGATGTTGATGAATTCTACAGTTGCATTCTCTGTCAATCTTATGCACCAAATCATGTATGTATTGTAACTCCCGAAAGATTAGGTCTTTGTGGTGCATATACCTGGCTTGATTGTAAAGCATCCCATCAGATAAATCCCCATGGACCAAATGAACCGGTAAAGAAAGGAAAATGTCTCGATCCTGTTAAGGGTGAATGGGAGGGTGTAAATGAGTACCTTAAGGTAAAATCCCATGGGAATTTAGAAAGATTTAAGGCTTACTCTATCTTAGAGGACCCAATGACATCCTGTGGTTGCTTTGAGTGTATTGTTGCAGTTTTACCTGAGACAAATGGTGTTATGATTGTGAATCGCGAATTTACCGGGATGACCCCTATAGGTATGACCTTCTCTACCATGGCAGGGCAAGTAGGAGGAGGAGTACAGACTCCTGGATTCATAGGTATTGGGAAAATGTATATAACAAGTAAAAAGTTTATTTCTGCTGAAGGAGGAATAAGAAGAGTTGTTTGGATGCCAAGTATGCTAAAAGAGGAGATAAAAGATAGATTAAAGAAAAGATTTGAAGAGATAGGTGAGCCAGATTTAATGGATAAAATTGCAACAGAAAAAGATGCAACAACTTCGGAGGAACTTTTGGAATTTTTACAGAAAAAGAATCATCCTGTTTTATCAATGGAGCCTTTAATGTAAAATATGTCATCGGTTTTGGTTGGAATTGTCATTTTATATAGAAGATAATTTATGTTTTTTAAATGCTAATGTAAAGGTGCAATAACTTAAACAAAACGAACCAACTTGGGAGGGAGCAAGATGGCTTTAACCGGCTTACAGATTTATAAACTTTTACCCAAAACCAACTGTGGAGATTGCAATTTTCCAACTTGTATGGCTTTTGCTATGCAAGTTGCAGCAAAAAAAGTTTCCTTGGATCAATGTCCTCATGTTAGTGAGGAGGCAAAGGCAGAGCTTGCTGAGGCTTCAGCTCCACCTATGAAACTTGTAAGGATTGGAAGTGACGAGAAAAAATTAGAGATAGGACAAGAAACGGTTCTTTTTCGACATGAAGAGAAGTTTCATCATCCAACGGGAATAGCTATTTTGTTAAAAGATACACTTACAGAGGATGAGCTTGATAAAGAAGTTGATATGATAAATGAGCTTAAATTTACAAGAGTTGGAGAAGAGATAGGAGTGGACCTTATAGCTCTAGAGCACACATCAACCAGTGCCGAGGATTATGCAAAGTTTACAGAAAAAGTTATGGAGAAAACCTTTCTTTCCTTTGTTCTCATCTGTCAGGATCCTTCTATACTTGAGTCTGCTTTAAAGGTGGCAGCCAAGAGAAAACCTTTGATTTACGCTGCTACCAGGGAAAATTACGAAAGCATGGCTCAGCTTGCAAAGCAGCATGGTTGTTCTCTTGCTGTTTATGGTGAAAGTTTGGAAGAGATTGCTGATCTTACTCAGAATATAAAGAAAATGGGTGTAGATGAGCTTGTTATTGATTCCGGAGTTAGAAAAACAAAGGATGCACTTGAGCACCTGACCAAACTTAGAAGACTTGCTGTAGAAAAAGTTTTTCGTCCTTTAGGGTATCCTACAATAATGTTTACTAGCGAGGAGGATCCTTTTCAAGAGATTATTCAAGCATCAACCTATGTATGTAAATATGCAAGTATTGTGGTAATGAAAGCCAAGGAAAGGTGGCAAGTTTTACCTCTTTTAACTGTAAGACAGAACATATATACCGACCCTCAAGTTCCAAATACTGTAGAGCCTGGACTTCATGAGATAGGAGCAGTAACACCTGATTCTCCTTTACTTGTTACCACTAATTTCTCCCTCACCTACTTTACTGTGGAATCAGAAGTAGAGAATAGTAGAGTTCCTTCATATATTTGCGTGGTAGATACAGAGGGTATGGGTGTTTTAAACGCATATGCTGGGGATAAATGGTCGGCAGAGAAAATAGCAAAAACTTTAGAAGAATGTAAAGCAAGAGAGAAAATAAGTCATAACACTATTATTATTCCAGGTCTTGTTGCTGTTTTTAGGGCAGAACTTATAGATGAGTTTGGATGGGATGTGCTTGTTGGTCCAGAGGAGGCAGCAAGAATCCCTAGTTTTCTAAAAAATGAATGGCCAGCACATCTTAAGAAAGTCAAAAAATGAAAAAAGATAAAGTTAAAGTAACTTTTCTTCCTGAAGATGAAACAATTGAAGTAGAAAAAGGAACAAACCTGCTTGAGGCATCTGCCAAAGCAGGGATATACGTGAACTCTATATGTGGAGGAGATGGAATCTGTGGTAGATGCAGAGTAATTGTAAGGAAAGGCGAGGTAAAAACTTCTCCTACTACTCTTCTTTCAAGAGAAGATATAAAAAAAGGCTATGTTCTTGCTTGTCAAACAGAGGTTATAGGGGATGTTGTGATTGAGGTTCCTCCAGAGTCGAGAATAAAGGGAAAAATCCTAATAGACAAGGATGCACAGCGCTTCAGAGCCCTATATGCCCCTTTAAAAGAAAGGGTTGTTTTTAGATACGAACCTTTAGTTCAAAAACTTTACCTTGAGCTTCCTCCTCCTAGTTTGCAGGATAATGTAGCAGATCATCTTCGTCTCTATCGAGAGATAAGACGTCACAAAAAAATAGATATAATGCAAACAGGACTAAAGGTGATAAGGGCTCTTCCTCATATTTTAAGGGAAGCTGATTGGAAGGTAACTGCCACCCTGGGCAAAAGGGGAGAGACAACAGAGGTTATTCAGGTTGAAAAAGGAAATACAAAGGATAGAAACTTTGCCATTGCAGTTGATGTTGGAACATCAACAGTTGTAGCCCATCTTATAAACCTTGCAACATCAGAAACAATGGATGCAGAGGCAACCTACAACTCTCAAAGAGTCTATGGAGAGGAGGTAACACGAAGGATAGTTTATGCAGAACTTAAGGGAGAGGATAAACTGAAAGAAGCTATTGTTGATGATATAAACAATTTAATATCAACTCTAATTTCAAGAAACAATATTCGCTTAAATGATGTTGTAGCCTGTATCTGCGCGGGAAATACAGCAATGATTCATTTTCTTCTGGGACTTCCTGCAACACAACTCCGAAAAGAACCTTATATTCCTGTATGTACTCAGCCTCCTCCCATAAGAGCAGCAGAAGTAGGGGTAAGAATTAATCCAAGAGGGCTTTTATATACTTTGCCCAGCATTGCAAGCTGGGTAGGTGCAGACATAACTGCAGGGATTTTAGCTACTGGTATATATCAACAGGATGAGCTTTCTATGCTTATTGATATTGGAACAAATGGAGAGATTGTAATTGGATGGAAAGAATGGATGGTTTGCTGTTCTGCCTCAGCTGGTCCTGCTTTTGAAGGAAGTGGTGTAAAAGACGGTATGAAAGCTGGAGAAGGGGCAATAGAGAAAGTTGAAATTACAGATCAGGGTAAGGTTAAGTATACAACTATTGGAGGAGGACGTCCAAAAGGTATCTGTGGTTCAGGTTTAATTGATGTTGTAGCTCAACTTTTTAAAGCAGGATTTATTGACAGATCTGGTCGTCTCCAGAGAGGGGGTAATGGGAGAGTGAGAGAGAGGAATGGAGAGCTTGAATTTCTTCTTGTTCCTTCATCTCAAACAGGAAAAGATGATGATATAGTTATAACTCAACCTGACATAGAAAATCTCTTGAGAGCGAAGGCTGCCATTTTTGCAGGAGTGGATATTCTAACAAAGTCTTTAAGTATAGATTTTTCTGATATAAAGAGAATTTATATTGCAGGAGGATTTGGAAACTACTTAGATAAGGAAAATGCAATTCTTTTGGGTCTTATTCCTGATATAGAAAGAGATAAGATTCAATTTGTAGGAAATACCTCCATTTTAGGAGCAAAGATGGCACTTTTATCCCAAGATGCTTTCAATACGTGCTACCAGATAGCAAAAAAAATAACCTATTATGACTTGATAACCTATCCAGGATATATGGATGAATTTATGTCAGCAAAGTTTTTGCCTCATACTGATGTGAGCAGGTTTCCCTCTGTTATTGAAAATATAAAAAGAGGAGGATAAAAACGGGCAAAAAGATTGTTTGCACAGGAAGAGGTGGAACAGGTAAAACAACTTTTGTTGCTCTGGCAGCAAAATATTTAAATTCACATCCTTTACTTATAGATGCCGATTCTGATCAAAATCTTGCTGATATATTGGGTATAGATCTACAAAAAGAAGGAGTAAAGACTATATCTGAGGTACTATATAACATACAGAAGGAAAAAGATGAAAAGTTTACTCTAACACCTTTACCAGAAAGGATAGAGTATACAGTTAACACCTCCTGTTTATATGAATCAGAAAAGTTTGACATTATTTCAATAGGGGTGAAGTGGACTCAAGGTTGTTATTGTATGCCTAATAATATTTTGAGGAGTATTATTCCTAAGATAGCAAGTAGCTATGAATATACAATTATAGATTCACCTGCAGGTCTTGAGCATCTTAATAGAAGAATAATTACGGACGTAGATGATATATTTGTTATATTGGATCCTTCTAAGAAAGCTTTAAAAAATGTGGAAAGGATTAAAAGAATCGCTCTTGAAATTGGGATAAGTTTTAAGAATATATATCTTGTTGCCAATTATAAATTTGAGGGAGAAAAAGAAAAATATATTCAGAATACAAATGAACACTATTTAGGGAAAATTGAACATGATTCAAGAATTGAAGAGTATGGTTGGATTGGGAGGTCCTTATTTGAGCTACCAGAAGACTCACCAGCTTTTTTTTCTGTTAAAAAAATACTCCAAAAAGCAGGATATAGCAAGGGATAGGTTTTAATATAAAAAAATCCTGGGGAGGAGAAAATGCAAATTCCAGATGTTAGAAAAAAGTGGACAAATCCAATAAATGAAGTTACTATTGGGGCTACAGAGGAAGAAGGAGGAACAAGGGCTTATACCATCACTGTAGGAGGGGGTGATACTTTACCTTTTTTATCATTTGAAGGAAAATCTTTTCATCGTCCAGTTATAGCAATGGAGGTTTGGGATATTGCTCCGAAAGATTGGCCAGAGGAACTTGCAAAGTATTTTTCCGACGTATGGAGTAATCCTGGCAAATGGGCAAAAAAGTGTGTAGATGAGTTTAAGGCAGACCTTATATGTCTACGACTTCAAGGTTGCGACCCTGATGGTGAAAATAGAGGTCCTGATGAGGCAGTCGCAGCAGTTAAGAATGTGCTAGAAGCTGTAAAAACTCCTCTTATTATCTGGGGATGTGGCAATAATGAGAAAGATAATGAAATATTTCCTTCCTGCTCCCAGGCCGCTGCAGGGGAAAGGTGTCTTTTGGGGAGCATAACTGAAAACAACTATAAAACTTTAGTGGCTTTATGCAAGGCAGATAAACATAAATTAATTGCTGAATCGCCTGTAGATATAAATATAGCAAAACAGGTTAATATCTTGGCTACTGATATGGGTCTACCTCCTGAGGATATTGTTATTTATCCCACTACCGGTGCCTTAGGATATGGAATTGAATACGTTTACTCAATTATGGAAAGAGGAAGAATAGCAGGTTTATCCGGGGATAAAATGTGGGCTATGCCTATTCTTGCAGATATTGGAAAAGAGGTATGGAAGGCAAAGGAAGCTAAAGCTTTAAAAGAAGAAGTTCCTGAGTGGGGAGATCATACTCAAAGAGGTCCTTTGTGGGAAGCTGTTACAGCTGCAGTTTATCTTCAGGCGGGAGCTAATATCCTTATAATGCGGCATCCAAAAGCAGTGAAAGAAACAAAAAAATATATTGAAAGTTTGATAGGTTAACTTTTATTTTTTCTTATATTATATCCCCATAGAAAATCAAATTAAATCAAATAAGAGGGAGGGATATAATGATTTTTGTTGGAGAAAGAATAAATGGAAGCTTTAAAGACATCCAAAGGGCTATAAAAGAGAAGGATAAATCCATTATACAGCGCTGGGCAAAGATACAAACCGATGCGGGAGCAGACTATCTGGATGTAAATATGGGAGCTGCTTCTAACAAAGTGGAGGATCTTATCTGGATGATCGAGACTGTTCAGGAAGCTGTTGACACTCCAATTTCTATTGACACTAACAAACCTGCTTTTATAGAGAAGGCTATAAAAGTTTGTAAAAAACCTCCTTTAATTAATTCAACCACTGCTGATAAGGAAAAGTTAGACCAGATCATTCCCCTTGCAGTTGAATATAACGCTTCTCTTATAGGACTTTGCATGGATAAGAAGGGTTCTCCCCAAGATGTAAATAGAAGAGTAGAGTTGGGAGCAACTATATTTAGCGAGGCTATAGAAAAGGGACTAACTGAGGATAGAATTTTCCTTGACCCAATAACCATGCCTTTAAAATTTTTACAAAAGCAAGCATCTAATGTCCTTGAAACTATACATCAATTTACACTTCTTTCCAGTCCTCCTCCTCATATAATTGTAGGATTAAGTAATATTTCCTCCAAAGCAAAAGAAGCAAGACTTATTAATCGTGTCTTTCTTGTTATGTGTATTGAGGCAGGACTTGATGCGGCAATTTGTGATGTTACTGATGAGGAGCTCGTAAATTCAGCTATAACTGCTGAGCTTATATTAAATAAACAAATATACTCAGACTTTTTTATAAAAGCTTATAAGGAAAGTAAAAGAAAAAAATGAATCTACAAAAAAGACTTTTTGTAGCAGCAACTCGCCAGAATGATGGCAAATCTACCATATGTCTGGGATTACTCCAGATTCTTAAAGAGAAGTATCCCAAAGTTGGTTTTATGAAGCCTGTTGGTCAGCATTATATAGAACAGGATGGTGTAAAAATTGATGAGGATGTTGCATTAATGAGGGATGTTTGCGGTATAAAAAACAGCTTAAAGGATATGAATCCTATTACAGTATTTAGAGGTTTTACAGAAAAGTACATTCTGGAAGGAGGAGTGGAAAAATATAAAAATATGATAAAAGAAGCATACGCTCGCATATCAAAAAATAAAGAGTTGATGATCATTGAGGGAACCGGTCATGCAGGGGTGGGAGCTGTATTTGACTTATCCAATGCATCAGTAGCAAAACTTCTTAAAAGTAAAGTTCTTTTAATTTCTACTGGAGGCATAGGAAGACCTATAGATGAGATTGTGTTAAATAAAGCTCTTTTCGATCAAGAAGGGGTGGAACTTGTTGGAGTTATTATAAATAAGGTTCTGAAGGAAAAATACGAAAAAATAAAAAGGATTATAAAAATAGGTTTTGAGCGGAAAGGAATAAGGCTTTTAGGTGTTATCCCTTACGAGGAATCTCTTACTTATCCAACTATGGAGCAAATTTTGGAAGCGATAAATGGTGATGTGCTTTATGGAGAAAAATTTTTACAAAAAAAGGTCAAGCGTGTTCTAGTTGGAGCTATGGAACCTTACCATGCTCTTGCCTATTTTGCTCCTCATAGTTTAATAATTGTTCCCGGAGATAGAGAAGATATTATATTAGCTGCTATTGCTGGAGAGAAAGTCATGGGAGAAGAATATGAAATAGCCGGGATGATTTTTACTGGTAATCTAATACCTCATAAAGGGGTATTAAGATTATTAGAAAAAAGCCCGTTTCCCATTTTACTTTCAGGAGAAGATACTTATACCACTACTAAGAAGGTGTATGAGTGTCGTGTTAAGATTAGGGCTAAAGATGAGGATAAAGTGAAAGAGGCTGCCCATCTTGTCAAAAATTATCTGGATATTGATGCTATTGTAAGTCAAATTTGACAAAAATTTTTAGCACTATTCGTGAAAAGTATCACGGAAATAGCTTATATATAATAATTGTCAAATGGAGGTTCTAGATGGAAGTAAGAGTTCTTGAAAAGACACAGCTTTACCCTCTCCTCGATAAACTCATTGATGAAGTAGAAGTTATAGGGGTTAAGCAGAAAAAAGGAAAATATGTTTACGAGAAACTATCTAAAGGGAGTGAATTTTGTCCTGATTTTGATGTGACAGTGCAACCACCAAAAAGATTCATTTTTCCACCAAGAGAGAGTATCTTGAAGTTTTCGTACAAGGAAAATGTAGTTGTTGATGCCTGTTTTGATGATAAATATCAGGTACTCTGGGGAGTCCATCCTTACGATATAAAAAGCATAAATCTTCTTGATCTTATGTTTAAGACTACAAATAAAGATGAACATTATCTTAGGAGACGTGAGAATACATTCATTGTTGGAATAGATCCAAAGAGAGCTTCAGAGAAATCATTTTGGGCAGTTATGGAGGCAGATAAGATAGAAAGAGGCTTTGACCTAATGTTAACGGATATTGGAGAAGAATACACAGTAACAGTAGGGACACAAAGGGGACAAAAAATGCTTGATAGATATGGTATCTTTACCAAAGCAACCGATGCTCAAGTACAAGAGAGAGATAAAGTAAAAAAGAATTTAAAAAATCTTTGTTCTCCTGAAAGAAAACTTAATTTTTCACTAGAGGCTCTTCCTTACCTTTTAATGAAAGCTTACGATGCAGATATCTGGAAAGAAAAGGCAGAGAAATGTTTTTCGTGTGGATCGTGCAATTTTGTTTGCCCTACATGTTATTGTTTTGATGTGCAAGATAAGGTATCAGAGGATCTTAAGTATGGAGAAAGGTATAGAGTGTGGGATGGGTGTCTTTTGCAGAATTTTGCCGTTGTCGCTACAGGAGAAAATTTTAGGAAGGAAAGATATCAAAGGTATCGTCATAGGTTTTACAGAAAAGGTCTTTATATAAAAAGAGAATACGGTGAGTTTGCCTGTGTTGGATGTGGTCGCTGTGCTATTTCTTGTCTTTCTGGTATTGCTGATCCTATAGAAGTATACAATGAGGTATTTAACTACTTGAAAGGAGCGGTGATACTATGAACTACGAAGATTCTATTTATAAACCAGAAATTGCTAAGCTGGTAAAGGTTAAAAATCTTACCAAAAATGAAAAGATGTTTGAAATAGCTTTCTTAAATGGTAGAAGATCTTTGGGACATCTTCCCGGACAATTTGTGGAGGTTTCGGTTTTTGGAGTTGGTGAGGCTCCTATTTCAGTGAGTTCTTCCCCAACAAGAGGAGATAATTTCGAACTGGTCGTAAGGAAAGTAGGAAATGTAACAAGGTCTCTTCACAAGCTAAGCGAGGGTGAAAAGATAGGAATCAGAGGACCTTATGGAACACATTTTCCTGTGAAGGAAGCTGAAGGAAAAGACCTTTTGCTTGTTGCAGGTGGGATTGGTCTTGTGCCACTTAGATCCTTCATCCAATACGTGTTAGACAATCGGTACAAATATGGGCGAGTTATCATTCTTTATGGGTGCAAAACAATGCAAGATAGATTATTTTTGGATGAACTTGCAGAATGGGAAAAGCAGCCCGGTGTTGAGCTTATTCAAACACTTGATGAACCTTGTGAAGGATGGACAGGTAATGTAGGAGTTGTTACTACCTGTTTTCCTAAGATAAAGATAAAACCGGAAAACACCATATGTGTTATGGTGGGTCCTCCGGTAATGTATAAATTTTGCATAATCGAAGCTAGAGGTAAGGGTATTCCTGACGATAATATTTATCTTTCCCTTGAGAGGAGAATGAAATGCGGTATTGGCAAGTGTGGCCATTGTCAGATAAACAACATATACGTATGTCAGAAGGGTCCGGTTTTTAGGTTTTCTGAAATAAGGGATTTAGAGGAGGCTATTCAATGAGTAGAAAACCCAAAGTTGCTTTTTTTGATTTTGCAGGATGCGAAGGTGATCAACTACAGATAATTAACTTAGAGGAAAAACTTTTAGATATTCTCTCTTTAGTGGATATTGTAAGTTTTAGGGAAGCTATGAGTGAACAAAGCGATGATTATGATATTGCCTTTGTGGAAGGTTCAATTACTCGAAAATCTGATGAGCAAAGGCTAAAAAAGATACGCGAAAAGGCCAAAATTTTGGTAGCACTTGGCTCCTGTGCTACAACTGGTGGCATAAATTGCTTGAAAAATTCTTGGCCCTCTTTAGAGGAGGTAAAAAAGAGAGTATATGGCGATAAGGCTTACTGCTTTGAAACCTATCCTTCTCGAGGTATTGATAAAGTGGTAAAAGTTGACTATTATATTCCTGGTTGTCCTATAGAGGGGGAAGAGTTTTTGCAGGTAGTTAAAGCTTTGGTAATGGGTATAGAGCCTCGGATTCCAAATTACCCTGTTTGTGTTGAATGTAAACGAAATGGAAATATCTGCGTCTTTGAAGTGGGAAATTTTTGTCTCGGTCCTGTAACAAGAGCGGGGTGCAATTCTCGATGTATAAACAATGGATCTCATTGTTGGGGTTGTAGAGGATTTGTAGATGAGCCTAATCTTAATGCTGAAAAAGAGGTACTTATGAAATACGGACTTACAGTAGATGACGTACTTTCTCGATTTAAAATGTACAATGTTTACAGATATAAGGAGATAGAGGGATGAGAAGAAAAATTGACATACATTATGTAACTCGCGTAGAAGGCCATGGGAACATAAAAGTGAGTTTACAAGATGGAAAAATAGAGGAGTGTCGCTGGGAAGTATCAGAGGCACCACGCTTTTTTGAGGCAATAGTTGTAGGAAGAAAATGGTATGAAATGCATCATATAACCTCTAGGATATGTGGTATATGCTCTGTTGCTCATCAGCTTGCCTCTCTTAAAGCAACTGAGAATGCATTTGGGGTGGAAGTTTCCGATCAAACAGTAAGACTGCGCAAGATTTTATTGGATGGTGAAAATATACAAAGTCATATTCTTCATGTAGGATACCTTGTATTGCCGGATCTTTTAGGTATGGGAAGTATCATTCCCCTTGCTTCAGTTAACAAAGATGAACTTATGAGAGTGATAAAAATTCACAGATTGGCAAACCAGATATGTGAAATAATAGGAGGAAGAACCACTCATCCTGTGCGATGCGTTGTTGGTGGTTTTTGTGCACTTCCTACAGAAGATGAACTTAAAATGGTAAAAGATAAGTTTGTGCAAATTCTCTCTGAGCTGCAGTTCTTTGCAGAGCTTTTGGAGGGATTTTTGCCTAAATTTCCCGATTTTGAGCGGGAAACAGAGTATATTGGGCTTACAAATGGTACAGAATATGCTCTTTATGAAGGAGATATTGGTTCTACTGATACGGGAAAAACAGGTGTTGAAAATTACCTTGAGGTAACAAATGAGTATGTTGTTCCTCACTCCACGGCAAAATTTACAAAACATGCAAGAGATTCTTATATGGTTGGAGCTCTTGCACGATTTAACCTAAATCATGAGAAGCTCCTCCACCGGGCAAAAGCAGTAGCTGAGATGCTGGGATTGAGACCTGTGTGTACCAATCCTTACATGAACAGTGTAGCCCAACTTGTTGAATCTGTACATTCTGCTGAAAACTCGATAAAGCTTATTGATGAGGTTTTAGATGCAGGACTGAAGGATGAGATAGTTGATGAGGAAAGTTCTAATATTCCTGTAAGGGCAGGTAGGGGAATTGGTGCAGTTGAGGCACCGCGAGGGATACTTTTCCATGATTATGAATATGACAGCTCTGGAACATGTGTAAAGGCAAACTGCGTAATTCCTACAAACCAGAACCACGCAAATATTCAAAAGGATATGGAAGAGCTTGTTCCCAAAATCGCACATCTACCAGAGGAAGATATAAAACTTGCTTTGGAGATGCTGGTGCGAGCTTATGATCCTTGTATTTCTTGCTCTACCCATTATATTGAGGTAAAATTTACCTCTTCAACAAATCAAAAAAATTGTCATTAAATAGATCAAACATCAATTTGCCTAACAACAAAATAAAAGATAAAAATAAACTCGTAAGGTTTCGTGTTTGTGTAAGAGGTATAGTACAGGGAGTGGGTTTTCGTCCTTTTGTGTTTCATTTAGCTAAAAACTATTCCTTAGCAGGATATGTCCTTAACAATACAAGAGGGGTTGATATAGAGGTAGAAGGAGAAGAGAAGAATATAAAAAAGTTTTTACGGGCTCTTCACAGTAAATCTCCTCCTCTTGCGGTAATTGAGGACATTTCCTTTGAGAAGCTCCCTGTGGTAGGATATAGTGAGTTTAAAATTGAATCTAGCCGAAGGGAAAAAGAAAGTTTTCTTCCCATCTCTCCTGATATTGGAACTTGTGATGATTGCCTGAGAGAACTATTTGATCCCAAAGATAGACGTTATCTTTATCCTTTTATTAACTGTACAAATTGTGGTCCCCGTTTTACCATAGTAAAAGATATTCCCTATGATAGAGCAAATACTACCATGAGTTCTTTTAAGATGTGCAAAGAATGTGACAGAGAATACCACGACCCTTTCAATCGCCGTTTTCATGCCCAACCAAATGCTTGTCCAATTTGTGGTCCAAGTGTGAAACTTCTTAACAGGCAGGGGGAAGAGATTAAAACAGAAGATCCTATATCTTCCGCAGCTGAGCTTATAAGAAAAGGATATATTCTAGCGGTTAAAGGGATTGGAGGATATCATCTTGCATGTGATGCAACAAACTCTGAAATTGTTAAAAGATTGAGAGAGAGAAAAAGTCGAATGGATAAGCCCTTTGCCTTGATGATGCGGGATTTAGATCAAATTCGAATGTTTTGCACGGTGAACCCTGATGAAGAGAATCTTCTTCTTTCTCCTCGTAAGCCTATTGTTCTTTTAAAAAAGAAAGATAAAGATATACTACCTGAGCAGATTGCACCTAAAAATAAATACCTTGGTGTGATGCTTCCCTACACTCCTTTGCATTATATTCTTTTAGAGAAAGTAAAGGTTCCTCTTGTAATGACAAGTGGTAACATAAGTGAGGAGCCTATTGCATACAAGGATGATGATGCTTTAAATAGATTGGGTAAGATTGCTGATGCATTTCTTGTGCATAACAGAGAGATTCAGATAAGAGTTGATGATTCTGTTGCACGAGTTGTAGAAGGAAAAGAGATGCTTATCCGGAGGTCCCGTGGCTTTGCTCCTCAACCTTTCAGAGTAAAAAATATTGATACAAAAAAATGTATATTGGCTGTTGGGCCTCACTTAAAAAACACCTTCTGTATATTAAAGAAAGGTTTTGCTATTGTATCTCATCATATAGGCGATTTGGAGAATCTTGCTGCTTTTTCGGCTCTAGAGGAGGGTGTGAAGCACTATATAAAAATTTTTCGCTTTAATCCAGAAGTTGTTGCTTGTGATCTACATCCAAATTACCTTTCCACTAATTTTGCTCGAGAATACTCAAAAAATAATTCTCTCCCTTTAATCCAAGTGCAACACCATCACGCTCACATAGTAAGTCTTCTTACAGAAGCAGGGATTAATGAGAAGGTTATAGGGGTTTGTTTTGATGGTGCTGGACTGGGAAGCGATGGTAATCTATGGGGAGGAGAATTTTTCATAGCAAATTTATCTTCCTTCATTCGAATAGCTCATTTAAGATATGTTTATCTTCCTGGAGGAGAGGCAGCTATAAAAGAGCCCTGGAGAATTGCGCTTTCCTATTTAAACGAAATTTATAAAGAAAACTGTATTCCTCTTACTTGCCAACTTGTTGGCTCTTTTGTAGAATCTAAAAAAATTATTTTAGTTTATAACTTGCTTAAAAAGAGGATAAATTGCCCTCTCATCTCATCTGGAGGTAGATTATTTGATGCAGTAGCTGCTATTTTGGGAATAAGGTACAAGGTTAACTATGAAGGACAGGCTGCTGTTGAGCTGGAGATGCTAGCTACAGACAGGGAAGAAAAGCCTTATCCTTTTAAGGTAGTAGAAAAAGAGAGTAGTTTTATTGTTGATACTCTTCCTTTAATAAAAGCTGTTGTTGATGAGCAACTGAAGGAAAAAGAAAAAGAAATTATTGCCACTAAGTTTCACTGGAGTGTAAGTCATATTATCTTGAAGGTGGTAAAACTTTTAAGAAAAAATTTTGGACTAAATAAGGTGGCCTTATCAGGAGGTGTTTTTCAAAACGTTTTACTTTTACGGCAAACGCTTTTTCTTTTAAAATCAGCTGGTTTTGAAGTTTTTTGTCATAGGTTTTTCCCCCCTAATGATGGAGGAATTTCACTGGGACAAGCAGTAATAGCCCATGAAAAGATGAGAGATGGCTGCAAATAAAAAAGATTTAAAAGGACAAATTAAGGGAGTGAATTATGTGTCTTGCTATTCCTGTAAAGCTTGTATCTGTTGAGGATGAGAGTACAGGCTGGGTGGAAGTAGGAGGTATAAAAAGGAAAGTGAGTCTTCTTCTTTTGCCCGATGCGAAGGTGGGAGATTACGTACTCATTCATGCTGGTTTTGCCATAAGCAAAGTTGAGGAAAAAGAAGCCAAAGAACTTTTAGATCTTATATCTAATTTAGAATAATAATGAAGTACATATCTGAGTTTAGACAGCCAAAGCTGGTAGAGAAAATTGTCCAAAGAATAAAAAGGATTGCTCAAAACTTGGAGCGAGAGATTAAACTAATGGAAGTTTGTGGTACCCATGCTATGATGATTTTAAGATACGGAATAAAGCAGCTTCTTCCTGCTAATATTAAATTAATCTCTGGTCCAGGATGTCCTGTATGTGTTACTCCCGACCTGTACATAGATAAAGCTTGTACTTATGCGCGTAAAGGTTTTTTGATAGCAACTTTTGGAGATATGATGAGGGTGCCTGGATCTAATGGAAGTTTAATTGAAGAAAAGTCAAAAGGTGGGAAAATAAAAGTTGTCTATTCTCCTGTAGATGCTTTAAAATTGGCTGAGTCTTTTCCCGAGGAAAAAGTTGTTTTTTTAGGAATTGGTTTTGAAACGACAGCTCCCACAGTAGCAGCTTCTGTAGCTATTGCAAAAGAAAGAAAGATTTCTAATTACATGGTGTTATCTGGACACAAACTTATTCCTCCAGCGATGAAGGCTCTTGTGCAAGGAGGGAAAGTGAAAATAGATGGTTTTCTCTGTCCCGGTCATGTAAGCACAATTATAGGAAGTAAAGCTTATGAGTTTATTGCAGAGGATTATCACATTCCCTGTGTAGTGGCGGGATTTGAGCCAGTAGATATTCTGCAGAGTATATATCTTCTCCTTTTACAAATTAGCCAAAATGAGGCAAAAGTTGAAAATGAGTATGCACGCTCTGTTTCCAAGGAGGGAAATTTGACAGCCAAGAAAATTATGAGTAAGGTATTCACCAAAAGTTCTTCTGTATGGCGGGGATTGGGAATGATTGAGGAAAGTGGTCTTAAATTGAAAGAAGATTATTTTCAGCATGATGTTGAGGTGCGTTTTCCTTTAGAGGTATTTTCTTCCTCAGTAGAAGATAAAGGTTGCCGTTGTGGAGAAATTTTGCAGGGTTTGATCGAACCACCCCAGTGTCCTCTTTTTGCAAAGGAGTGTAATCCTTCCAGGCCCTATGGTCCTTGCATGGTTTCTGTAGAGGGAGCTTGCAATATATACTACCGTTTTGGGAAAGATAGATGCCAAGATAGTGAGGTAAAATGGAAGATATAATAAGATTAGCCCATGGAAGTGGAGGAAAACTGAGTCATGAACTTATAAAAAACATCTTTCTTCCTCATTTTAATAATCCTTATCTTGCTCCTTTGGCTGATTCTGCAGTTGTTGATATTGAAGGGATAAAGATAGCTTTTACTACTGACTCTTATGTTATAAGGCCTCTTTTTTTTCCTGGTGGAGATATAGGTAAATTAGCTGTCGCCGGAACAATAAATGACCTTACAGTTATGGGAGCAAAACCTGTTTTTATTTCATGTGGAATAATTATAGAAGAAGGATTTTCTATATCAAAACTGAAAAAAATTATTTTCTCTCTTAATGAGACAGCAAAACATGCAGGAGTAAGTGTAGTGACTGGTGATACCAAGGTAGTTGAAAGAGGTAGTGCTGATGGAATATTTATTAATACAAGTGGAATAGGAATTGTGCATCCCAAAGCAAATTTTAGTCTTTCCCGCATTAAAATTGGTGATAAGATAATAGTGAATGGGTCATTGGGGGATCACTCTGTTGCTATTCTTTCTAAGCGAGAAGGATTGGAGTTTGAGCTACAGGTGAAAAGTGACTGCTCTCCTCTTAATGGATTAATAGAAAAACTCGAACCTTACTTTGAGAATATCAAGTTTATGAGAGATCCTACGAGAGGAGGACTTGCCGGTATATTAAATGAGATAGCAGATGGTCAAAACTTTGGTATAGAACTTTGGGAAGAGGAGATTCCTTTAAGAGAGGAAACTATTGCTATATGTGAGCTTTTAGGTTTAGATCCCCTTTATCTTGCCAATGAAGGAAAAATCGTACTATTTGTTGAACAAAGCGCAGCAACTAGTATTCTTCAAACCCTTCAAAAAAATCCTTTGGGAAAGGAATCTAAGATTATAGGAGAGGTTGTAGCTGAACCCCAGGGAAAGGTATATCTTTGCACCAGCATAGGAACAAAAAGGGTTTTGGATATGCTGGTGGAAGATCAGCTTCCCCGAATATGTTGAATTTTTAAAAAATTATTATTTAAAAGGATATATGAATGCCAAAATTTAAAGTTCCAGAAGTTACTGTGGAGCGCCTCTCCATTTATCTTAGGGCGCTAAGGAAACTTGATGATGAACGAATTCTTTCCTCTCAGGAGCTAGCAGAACTTGTTGGAACAACAGCTGTTCAGATAAGAAAGGATCTTGATCATTTTGGAGAGTTTGGAATACCGGGACAAGGATACAAAGTGAGAAAATTAAAGGAAGAGATTGCTCGGATTCTTGGTCTTGATAGAACCTGGAGATTAGCTTTAGTTGGGGTTGGAAAGTTGGGAGCAGCTCTTTTGGCTTATCCTGGGTTCAAAAGAAAGGAATTTGAAATAAAAGCTGCCTTTGATAGTGATCCTGCTAAGATAGGAACAAAGATTGAAGGTTTTCTCATTCGAGATGTTAAAGAAATTCCCAAAGTTTTACCTAAACTTCAGATAAAGATAGGTGTAATAACAACTCCTGCAGAGGCAGCTCAGGATGTTGCCAATTTACTTATAAAAGGAGGAGTAGAAGGTATTTTAAATTTTGCTCCAACGAGGATAATTGTTCCAAATGAGGTGAGACTTAAAAATGTAGATTTAAGCATAGAACTTGAGACACTGGCATATTTTCTTTCAAGATCTAAATCATATCGTCGCTTGGTTGGTTAACTTATTGGATAGAGAATTTGGACAAATTATAAACTCACAAGATGTACAAAAAGGAGTAAATAATGCAAAAGAGAAACCAGAGAACACTTCTTTTAGCTGCAGCTCCGCATATAAAGGATAAAATCACGGTATCAAAATTAATGATAAATGTTATAATTGCGCTTTTTCCTGCAATTGGATTTAGTATTTACTTTTACCGACTTAAAGCAGTGGAGCTTTTGCTTACTTGTGCTTTCTTTGGTGTTCTTTCTGAGTATCTTTTTCTAAGATTGCGTCATAAACAAATACCTAAAGAGCCAAGCGCCCTGCTCACTGGTATTTTGCTGGCAATGGTGCTTCCACCTGATATTCCTCTGTGGGCTGCTGCCATGGGAGCAATATTTGCAATAATTTTTGGAAAACAGATTTTTGGAGGTTTGGGATACAACATCTTTAATCCCGCCTTAATAGGTAGAGCCTTTCTTATGGCCACATTTCCGGTTCTTATGACTACCTGGACCGAGCCTTTTACTTTAGATACCATAACTGGTGCAACACCTCTGGGATTAATGAAATTTCAATCTCAATCTACCCCTTTATCTAACCTTTTTTGGGGAAATGTGGCAGGTTCATTGGGTGAGACCTCAGCATTTGCCTTATTAATTGGGGCAGCTTATCTTTTAATTAGAAGATACATAGACTGGAGGATTCCTCTTTTTTACCTGGGAACGGTAGAAATATTTAGCGGAATAGCTTTTCTTTTTAATCGAAATTTTGGAAGTCCTTTGTTCCATCTTTTAGCAGGTGGTCTTATCTTGGGAGCCTTTTTTATGGCTACCGATCCTGTTACAACTCCTGTTTCTAAACTTGGACGAATTATATTTGGAGTGGGTGCAGGAGTTTTGGTCATGGTTATAAGACTTTGGGGAGGATACCCTGAAGGGGTTATGTTCTCGATCATATTTATGAATGCGATTACTCCTCTTTTAGATAGATACATAAAACCAAGAGTGTTAGGAGGCCGTTAAAATTGAAAAAAACCCATCATATGCTTTTAACTTTAACTCTAGTGGCAGTGCTTTCAAGTGGGGCTTTAGTTGGGGTGTACAAGTATACCAATCCGATGATAAAGGCAAATCAACAGAAGGCCCTAAAAGAGGCAATTTTTCAAGTCCTGCCTCAAGCGGAAAGCTTTGAGGTTATTGTGAAAAATAATAAAGAGATTTATAAAGGTCTAGACTCTTCCGGTAATGTTGTAGGATACGCCTTTGTTGGAGAAGGTCCTGGATATCAAGGAATAATAAAGGTTATAATAGGAGCTGACCCTAAATTAAAAGAAATTATAGGTATCCAAATATTAGAATCTGTTGAAACTCCTGGCTTAGGACAAAAAATTACAAGCTCTTCCTTTCGAGAACAATTTCATCGTCTAGATGTAACCTCTCCTGTAAAACTTGTTAAAAGGAAGCCTACTTCTTCCAATGAGATACAGGCTATTACTGGAGCCACTATTTCCTCTCAAGCAGTGGTAGATATAGTAAATAGCACAGTTGAGAAGGTAAGAAAACTTCTGGGGTATTAACAGGTATACCTGAAGTTCCTCTTGAGTTTAATAAAAATAAAATTATCCCAACCTCATGATGTGTCTACTTGACATATAAAAATAGTTAACTAGTATATTTCCCTCCATCAAGAAAAGATGAAAAAAGCCGATAAATAAAGAAGAAATATTAAAAAGGAGTGTATAATGTCTTTAGAGACTGTTCTCACGGAAGAAAATAAAGAAGATATAAATAAAATTGGTCAGGCTGATATTTTAATAGGAATTCCCAGCTATAAAAGCGAAAAGACAATCGGACATGTAATTAGTGCAGCCCAATACGGGCTTGCCAAATATTTCCCTTTTCTTAAGGCTGTAATAATGAGTTCTGATGGGGGCTCCCCTGATAAAACACAAGAGATAGCAAAAAAGACCGATGTTTACACAAATCTTGATAAGATATTAGTTGAACATCCAGTGTATCCTGCTCGAAATTTAGTAATTAATTATCCAGGCACTCCAAATAGTACAAATGCAATTAGAGCAATTTTTGAAGTAGCACGAGAACTTAATGTGAAAGTGTGTCTTATTTTAGATTCAACTCTGCAAAGTATTGACCCCAAATGGATAGAACTTCTTGCAGGTCCTATTCTTCATGTGGGGTATGATTATGTAACACCTTACTATTATTGTACCAAATATGATGGAATGATAAATTCTATTGTAGTTTATCCTTTTATCCGGGCTCTTTATGGTAAGAGAATACGTCAACCTATGACAGGAGAACTTGGTCTTTCTAGGAAAGCAGTTGACTTTTTTTTGAACAAAAAGGTTTGGGAAATTAGTGGATCGAGTAACACAATTAATCTTTCAATGGTAGTTAGTGCAATTAGCGAAGGGTACAAAGTTTGTCAAGCTTTTCTTGGTGTAAAGGTGTGTATGAATAAATCAGGTGATGTTTTTGATAACGTAGGTTCAAATTTTAATGAAATTGTGGGAACTCTATTTGAAACAACTTTTCTCTATAGAGAAAAGTGGAAAAAAATAAAAAACTCCTCTTCTTCAAAAATTTATGGATTCCGATCAGAGGTGTCACCAGAAGGAGCAGATCTTTCATGGGAGAGTCTTTATGAAAAATTTAAAAAAGAGGCACCTTTATTTTTTAACCTTTGGTCTAAAATATTATCTTCTTCACTTTATAAGGAGGTTAAAAAATTAAATGAAGCATCGAGTTTTAAATTTGATACTAACCTTTGGTCGAAGATTTTATATGAGTTTACTATAGCTTACAATACTAATAATATAGATAAGACTAAAATTTTAGATGCTCTTTTGCCTCTTTATTATGCTCAGCTAGCCTTTTTTATTAGAGAAACAAGCTCCATGTCCATCTCTCAAACAGAAAAGGTGATAGAAAAGCTTTGTCAAAGTTTCGAGGAGGAAAAACCTTATTTTTTGGAAAAATGGAACGCCTTGATTGGTTAATTACCCAGCTATTTTCTTAAGAGAGCTTGTAAAACTATGTCTGTGCCGTTTTAGTTGAAACCGGTTTTATTTTTTTGAAAATTATCTTTCCATCAGGAAAATCTACTTTTATTCGGTCTCCTTCTTGAATCTCTCCCTCTAATATTTTCATGGCAAGTGGATCGAGAATCTCTCTTTGAATAATTCTTCTCAAAGGGCGTGCTCCAAACACAGGGTCATATCCCCTCTCTGCAAGAAATTCCTTTGCCTTAGACGTGAGATAAATCTCAATATTTTTATCAGTAAGTCTTTTCTGTATGTTTCTTATCTGGATATCAACAATCTTTTTAATATCCTCCTGAGTTAATCTGTTAAATATAATTATCTCATCAATACGATTTAAAAACTCCGGACGAAACTGAGCTCTAAGAGCTTCTCTTATCTTTTGTTTTATTTCCTCCTTGTCAGATAATTCTTCAATCCATCTTGAGCCTAAATTTGATGTCATTATGATAACGGTATTTTTAAAATCTACTGTTCTCCCTCGACCATCGGTTAATCTACCGTCATCTAAAATTTGAAGAAGAATATTGAAAACATCTGGATGAGCCTTTTCAATTTCGTCAAAAAGAACCACAGTATAAGGTCTTCGTCTAACAGGCTCTGTGAGCTGTCCCCCTTCCTCATATCCTACATATCCTGGAGGAGCACCTATTAGTCTAGATACAGAGTGTTTTTCCATATACTCTGACATATCTATTCTTATCATTGCATTTTCCTCATCAAATAGAAACTCTGCTAAAGCTTTAGCAAGTTCTGTTTTTCCAACACCTGTTGGTCCTAGGAATATAAAAGACCCCAATGGTCTGTTTGGATCTTGAAGATTTGTTCGTGCTCTTCTTATAGCATTGGCAACAGCACGTATTGCCTCATCTTGCCCTACAACTCTTGTTTTTATCCTCTCTTCCATCTTGGTAAGTTTTTCTTTTTCATCCTCGAGGAGTCTTGTAACAGGTATACCTCTCCAATCTGCTACAATTTCTGCAATATCTTCCTCCTCCACTTCTTCTTTTAACATTTTTTGTTTTTTCTGAAGTTCTATGAGTTTTTTATTTTCCTCTTGGAGTTGTTTTTCCAGTTGAATCAGTTTTCCATAACGAAGCTCAGCTGCTCTTTCAAGGTTTCCTTCTCTCTCTGCCCGAATAGATTCTTCTCTCGTTGTCTCAATTTCCTTTTTGAGTTTACCTATTTTTTGAATTATTTCTTTTTCCTGTTGCCAGTGAGCTTTTAATTTATTAGCTTCCTCTTTTAATTTGGCAAGTTCCTTCTCTAACTTTTGAAGCCTTTGTTGAGATTCCTCATCTTTTTCTTTTTTCAAAGCTTGACGTTCTATTTCAAGTTGCATTATCTTGCGTTCAATTTCGTCTATCTCTGTAGGTCTTGAATCTATCTCCATTCTTATTCTCGCAGCTGCTTCATCGATAAGATCAATTGCCTTATCAGGCAAAAATCTATCAGTTATGTACCTGTGGGAAAGTTTTGCCGCAGCAACTAATGCAGAATCTTTAATTTTTACTCCATGGTGTGCCTCATACCTTTCTTTAAGTCCTCGAAGAATGGCGATAGTTTCATCAACTGTCGGTTCCCTTATAAATACAGGCTGAAACCTTCTTTCCAGAGCTGCGTCTTTTTCTATATGCTCTCTATACTCATCAAGAGTAGTTGCTCCAATACATCGAAGCTCTCCCCTTGCCAGAGCTGGTTTTAGCATATTTGATGCATCTACTGCTCCTTCAGCAGCTCCTGCTCCTACAACCGTATGAAGTTCATCGATAAAAAGTATAATTTGACCTTCCTTCTCTTTTATTTCTTTGAGCAGTGCTTTAAGTCTGTCCTCAAATTCTCCCCGAAATTTAGTTCCTGCAACTAATGCTCCCATATCAAGAGCAAGCACCTTTTTATCCTTTAGCCCTTCTGGAACATCTCCTGAGACAATTCTTCTGGCAAGACCTTCCACAATAGCAGTTTTTCCTACACCAGGCTCGCCAATGAGTACAGGATTGTTTTTGGTTCTTCTTGAAAGTATTTGAATAACTCTTCTTATTTCAGCATCTCTTCCAACAACAGGGTCAAGTTTGCCTTGTGCAGCAAGTTCGGTTAAATCTCGGGTAAATCTTTGAAGGGCCTGATATTTTGCTTCTGGGTTTTGATCAGTAACTCTCTGAGATCCTCTTATGTTCGCAAGTGCCTTTAATATTTCCTCTTTTGTTACTTTAAGATTTTGTAAAATCTTTCCTGCAGGAGATGTATTATCTTCAGATAGGGCAAGAAGAAAATGTTCTGTGCTTATGTATTCATCTTTAAGAGTATCTGCCTCTTTTGCTGCCTGTTGCAAAATTTTTTTTAAGTTATTTGAGATATAAAGTTGGATTCCCTCTCCAAAAACCTGAGGAATTCTATTAAGTTCCGAATTTATTTGATTTATAAGTTCTTCCCGGTTTATACCTAAATTTTTTAGCACAGAAGATACAACACCTTCTTTATCTTCTATTAAAGCAAAAAGAAGATGTTCTGGGGTAATTTCCTGATGATTTTTGTTCTCAGCTATTTCCTGAGCTCTCTGAATGGCTTCTTGTGCTTTTATGGTTAATTTGTTCCATTTAAACATTTATCTTACCTCTTTTGCGTATATCTTTCTATTTGGGTATTTTATTTAAAAAAATCTCAAGGTCAACATTTAATTTCTTCAGTAACTGTTCAATTTTTAGTGGCTAGATCACCTCTATTACTTTCTAAATCAGGGTTTTAACCATTTTTTATAAAATTTGCTTCTATCTCTGAACTGATGAGCATTTTAGCTATTTTATCCACCAAAAATTGAACAGTTACTTTCTTCAGGATACTGAGATTGACATAAAAAAGTTTATATATACAATTAGGTTAGCCTAATTAAGATAGGAAGTCCTAATTTTAGGAAAAAATAATGTTGACCCTTTTGGAGTTACCAATCGGAGAAGTAGCTGAGATAGTTGCTATAAGAGGAGGATGGGGGATACTCCGTAATCTTGCTGCTTTGGGCCTTGTTCCTGGTAAAAAGGTCCGCACCATTGCTATCCAGCCAATAGGAGGACCTGTGATGATTGAGATATTAGGAGGAAGTAGAGTAGCCATAGGAAGAGGTATGGCAGCAAAAATTTTGGTTAAAAGAGAACTTTCATGAGAGCAGTTTTAATGGGTAACCCAAATGTGGGGAAAAGTGTCATTTTTAACCGTCTCACTGGAGTAAGGGTGATAGTTTCTAACTATCCTGGAACTACAATAGAGTATACAGAAGGGATAATGAAAGTAGGAGAAGAGAGACTTAAAATAGTTGATGCACCAGGAACTTATTCTCTTATTCCCTCAGATAAAGCAGAGGAGGTAGCCTCAGATCTTCTTTTAAAAAAAGAAACAGATCTTATAATTAATGTTGTAGATGCAACTAATCTGGAAAGGAACCTATATCTTACCTTGCAACTTAGAGAAATTGATATTCCTATGATTTTAGATCTTAATATGATTGACGTAGCACGACGTCGAGGAATAGAAATAAATATACCTGCTCTAAGTAAACTTCTTGGTGTACCGGTGGTTTCAACTGTTGCTGTATCAGGTGAAGGAATTACACAGCTTCACCAAATAATAAGAGAAACTATCTTAAGGATAAAAAATGCAGATAAAATTTGAACCCAGGATAGAAAAAGCAATAGAGACTATCATGCGAGAAACTGATCTTCCTCGCTGGCAAGTGGTCTTTGCTCTTGAAGGGTTAGAGGAGTTTAAAAGAAAGATTCCTTACAATGTTTTTAACAAAGCTATAAAAGATATACAGCAAGACCATAAAGAAGCTATAGAATCTATTATGCTTAAGGCGCGATTCGGTCAGGCAGGATCTATTGTGAGTAAAGTGCAAAAAGTACATCACAGGCATCCTAGTTGGCTTGAGAAATTGGGGGATCTTACAGTAAAACCTATTCTGGGAATTCCTCTTGCAGGAGTTATTCTATATGGTATTTTTTATCTTTTTGTAACTTTAGCAGGATGGATAACTGATGAGGTTATGGCTCCTTTCTTTGAAGGTCCTTATGATAGAGTAGTTCGTTCATTTATAGAAAAATTTTTTCCCGCAGGATTTATTCACGATATGCTTCTTGGAACTGCAAAAGCTGGCTACCTTGAATCTTTAGGGCTTTTGACTACAGGTGTTTTTGTTCCTGTAGGTATAGTACTTCCTGCTGTTTTAATTTTTTACATTATTTTAACTTTGCTTGAAGATATAGGCTACCTTCCACGACTTGCTATTCTTGTGGATAGTGCGTTTCACAGAATTGGCTTACATGGCTTTGCTGTCATTCCAATAATTTTAGCCTTCGGTTGTAATGTTCCAGGAGCTATGGCATCACGGGTACTGGAGACAAGAAGGCAAAGATTTATGATACTCACTCTTTTAGGTATCTCCATCCCCTGTATGGCACAAACAGCAGTGATTTTAAGTATAATTGGTCCTTTTGGCGTAAAATGGGTAATTTTGGTTTACAGTGTTTTATTTTGTATATTTATTAGTGCAGGTGTTTTTCTTAATAGAATTTTACCTGGAGAGGTTCCCGAAATAGCAATTGAAATTCCGCCTTACAGGCTTCCCCGATTCTCTAATCTTCTAGTAAAAGCAGGGATACGACTGGAGCGTTTTCTATTTGATGCTGTTCCCTGGGTGTTTGTTGGAATAGCAATTGTAAACTCTCTTTATATTTTACGAATTGTTCAATTTCTCTTTAAGGCTTTATCTCCTGTACTAAGGAGCTGGTTAGGGCTTCCTCAGGAGGCAATTTACCCCCTCATTATAGGTTTTTTGCGTAAGGATATAGCTACTGGTATTATTGCTCCTCTTTTAAATCAAGGCAAAATAGACCTTTATCAAGCAATAGTGGTGGTAGTTATTCTTGCAGTTTATTTTCCCTGTGCAGCAACTTTCATTGTTTTCTTAAAAGAGCTTGGAATAAAGGATACTTTAAAAAGCACCGCTTTTATGCTAGCAGTAGCCTTAGGGATAGGGGGTCTGTTAAACTTTATTTTTAGTCTAGTAAGATTTTAACCCCAAGGAGAAAGGTATGACAGAGAAAATTACCCCTAGTATGGAAGCCTATCTTGAA
>CAYRAK010000005.1:0-24684 GCA_964422215.1 uncultured Clostridia bacterium
TAACGCAGCGGACTTTGGATCCGCCATTCGGAGGTTCGAATCCTCCCGCCCCAGCCAACTTTTATAGAAGATATTATGGAAATAAGTGAGTTTGAGATTATTCGTAAAATAAGATCTTTGAAAGCTGAAATTCAAAGAAAAGCTGTAGTGGGAATAGGAGATGATGCAGCGGTTTTAGAAAGTAGTAAAGATAAGCTAATCCTTTTTACTACTGATACATTGGTTGAGGATGTTCATTTTAAATGGGAATATATAACTCCCTGGCAGATTGGATGGAAGGCGTTAGCAGTTAATGCCTCTGATATTGCAGCAATGGGAGGTTATCCCACCTTTTTTCTCGTAACTTTAGGCATCCCCCCTAAAACTTCATCTTTAACTATAGAAGAAATTTATAAAGGATTGGAGAAACTTTCCTCTCAACTGAACACAGAGCTTATAGGAGGCGATATTGTTCGTTCTCCTATTTTTTTTATCACTATTTCTCTTTTAGGTGAGGTAGAAACTAATAAAGTTATTTTAAGATCTGGAGCAAAACCAGGGGATATGGTATATTTAACAGGTGATATCGGAGCATCAGCTGCAGGGCTTTTTTGCTTGAGTGAAAAGGAAACATCAATAGAGCCTTCTATAAGGGAGTTTCTCAAAATACGTCACCTTATGCCCATGCCAAAAGTAAAGGAGGGAAGAGAAATTGCAGAAAAAGACCTTGCTACCTCTATGATTGATATAAGCGACGGTTTGACTTCTGACCTTCACCATATCTTAGAAGAAAGTGACGTGGGGGCTAAGATTTGGGCAGATAGAATACCTATAGCAGAGGAAACAAAAAGGGCTCTCTCTAAGTTAAAAAAGCCTTATTTAGAGTTTGCCCTTCAGGGAGGAGAGGATTATGAGCTTCTTTTTACATCCTCTGCAAAGGATGTTGAAGAAAATCTCAGTTTTCCTGTTACTAAAATTGGAAAGATAATAGAAGAAAAAGAGTTTTTTCTCATAAATGAAAGGGGTGAAAAGGTGAAACTTAAGCCCACAGGCTGGGACCATTTTCGTAGCGATTTTCCTTGACAGTTGGGGATAAAATTATTAATATGTTGTGATTGATTTCACTTGGACCTGGTAAAAGAAAAAATAAAACCATCTATGAGAATCTTTAAGGAAAATAGATAAAAGGAGGTCTAGATGGCTAAAGTAGCTATAAATGGTTTTGGGAGAATTGGTAGGTTGTGTTTGAGGGCAGCTTTAGATAAAGGCTCAAGCCTTGAGTTGGTGGCAGTTAATGATCTTGTAGACGCAAAAACTTTGGCCCATCTTTTTAAATGGGACTCCATCCATGGACCTTACTGTGGGGAGGTAAAAGCAGAGGGAGATTCCTTGATAATCGATGGGCGGAAAATAAAGGTTTGCTCTGAGAAAGATCCAAGCAAACTTCCCTGGAAAGATATGGAGGTGGATATAGTTATTGAATCTACCGGACTTTTTAGAAGAAAAGAACAGGCTGCACTGCACCTTGAGGCAGGAGCTAAAAGAGTGATTATTACTGCTCCTGCAAGAGGAAAGGAGGAAGTTCCCACCTTTGTAATGGGGGTAAATGAAAATACATACAATCCTGCAGAGCATAAAATTGTGTCCAATGCAAGCTGTACTACAAATTGCCTTGCTCCAATGGCTAAAGTTTTAAAGGATAATTTTGGTCTAAAGCGAGGCATTATGACAACAATTCACTCCTACACTAATGACCAGATGCTTCTTGACGGTCCTCATAAGGATCTAAGAAGGGCAAGGGCAGCGGCTCTTTCTATGGTGCCAACCTCCACAGGGGCAGCAGAAGCTGTGGGCAAAGTAATCCCAGAGCTAAATGGAAAATTAACCGGAATAGCAGTAAGAGTACCAACTCCTGATGTTTCTTTAGTTGATCTTGTTGCCGAGCTTGAAAAAGATGTAACTGTTGAGGAGGTAAATTCTGCTTTTAAGAAAGCTTCTGAGGAAGAACTTAAAGGTATTTTAGTCTACTGCGAGGAACCTCTTGTTTCTGCTGATTTTACTACTAATCCCGCATCCTGCATATTTGATGCCGAATCTACAAAAGTTATCGAAAACAGGATGGTTAAAGTTTTTGGATGGTATGATAATGAGTGGGGTTACTCTTACAGAGTTATAGATTTGGCAGAGTATATGGTAAGTAAAGAGGAGTAAAAATGGCAAAACTTTCAGTAAAAGATGTTGATCTTACTGGTAAGAAAGTTTTAATGCGGGTTGATTTTAATGTAGCTATTGATAAAGAAACCGGTGAGATAAAAGATGATACAAGGATAAGGGCGGCAGTTCCTACTATAAAGTATATTCTGGAGAAAGGTGCCTCACTTATTCTTATGTCTCACCTTGGAAGACCAAAAGGAAAGGTAGTTCCTCAACTTAAGATGGATAGAGTAGCAGAGCGTCTCTCTGAGATTTTAGAAAAAAAGGTAAAAAAACTTGATGCCTGTGTAGGTGAGGAGGTTGAAAAAGCTGTATCTGAGATGAAGCCAGGTGATGTTATCCTTTTAGAAAATACACGTTTTTATAAAGAGGAGACAGAAAATGATCCTGAATTTGCAAGAAAACTCGCTAAGTTAGGTGATATTTATGTAAATGATGCTTTTGGAACCGCACATCGAGCCCATGCCTCTACAGTTGGTGTTGCAGAGCATCTTCCCGCAGTGGCAGGTCTTCTTATGGCAAAGGAAATTGAAGTTTTAAGCAGTATTCTCACCAATCCTGATCATCCTTTCATCTCTATACTGGGTGGAGCGAAGGTTTCTGATAAAATAGGTGTATTAAAGAATCTTTTAAATAAATGTGAAAAAATTCTTATCGGTGGAGGAATGGCTTATACCTTTCTTCGAGCCCAAAAAATACCTACTGGCAAATCTTTAGTGGAAGAAGACAAAATAGAAGAAGCTAAGGAAATTATAAAGGAGGCAGAAGAAAAAAACTGTCAGCTCATTCTTCCTTTAGATCATGTTGTTGCTCCTGAGCCTAAGAGTGGTGTTTCTGTAAGAGTTGTTGGTCAAAAAGAAATTCCTGAGGATTTAATGGCACTTGATATAGGCCCTGAAACTATAAAATGCTTTAGTGAAGCTATTAAAGAAGCAAAGACAATTTTTTGGAATGGACCTCTAGGTTACTTTGAAGTTGATGAGTTTTCCAAGGGAACAAGGGAAATTGCAAGAAAGCTTGCAGAGGTTGATGCAAAGGTTGTAGTTGGAGGAGGAGATTCTATTGCTGCTCTTCAGAAAGAAAATCTCATTGATAAGATGACCCATGTTTCTACTGGAGGAGGAGCATCACTTGAGTTCCTCGAAGGAAAGGAGCTTCCTGGAATAGCTGTTTTAAAGAACAAAGAATAAAGGAGGGTAAATTGCGAAAACCCATCATCGGTGGAAATTGGAAGATGAATAAAACCTATAAAGAAGCTGAAGAGCTTGTAAAAGGGCTCATTTTGCAGATTGGAAACTATGATGAGGTAGAAGTTGCTATTTTCCCGCCGTTTCCTTATCTTCAGAAGATAAAAAGTCTTCTTGAAGGGACCCAGATTGGTCTTGGTGCTCAGAACATGTTCTGGGAAGAAAAAGGAGCATACACAGGAGAGGTATCTCCTTCCATGTTGGTTGATGTGGGCTGTGGGTATGTTATTTTGGGACACTCTGAAAGAAGACAGTATTTTAAGGAAACAGATGAGGAGATAAACAGAAAAATTAAAAAAGCCTTAGAGTTTAACCTCACCCCCATTTTATGTGTTGGGGAGAAATTGGAGGAGAGAAAAAGGGGCAAAGCTAAAGAGGTTGTTGAATCTCAACTAAAGGGGTGCACCTTGGGTCTTAATGGGCTCCAGTTAAAAAAGGTTGTTATTGCTTATGAACCGGTTTGGGCTATTGGAACTGGAGAAACAGCAACACCTGAACAGGCACAAGAGATGCATGAGTTTATAAGGGAGCTTTTAGGAGAGCTTGCAGGAGAGGAGATTGCCGAATCTATACGGATTCAGTACGGAGGAAGTGTAAAGCCCGATAATATAAAAGACCTTATGGCTCAGCCAGATGTGGATGGTGCTCTTGTTGGGGGTGCTAGCTTAGATATAGATTCCTTTTCAAGTATAGTTAAATATAAGGAGCGCTAATGGGGATACTTTTGATTATTCAAGTGATTGTGTGTATTCTTTTAATAGGAGCTGTTTTGCTCCAGGTTGGAAGAGGAGCAAGTACAGGAGCATCTTTTGGAGGAGGGGTTGGGACTTTTTTTGGTCCAGCAGGAGAAATTTCATTTTTGGGGAAAGTGATTATAGTTCTTAGTACAATATTTGTAATTAACACTGTGTTACTTTATGCTTTATCTAGAAAAGCTCCACCTCCTCTTCCATAAAGGTATTTGTACTAGGGGGAAGCTAAAAACTTCCCCCTAAAATAAATTAGTGTTGCACAAAAACTTTTGGTACTCTTTTTTTGTCAATCATGGTAACAATCTCATAGACAATGGTGCCTATTTTTTCAGCTATCTCTGCTAGACTAATGCGTTCATTTCCTTGCTTTCCCCATAAAATAACTTCCTCTCCAAGTTTTACTTCTTTAATATGAGTAACATCAATCATGCAGTGGTCCATACACACTCTTCCTACAATGGGAGCGCGTTTTCCTTTAACAAGGACTTCCCCTTTGTTTGAAAGTGCTCTGCTGTATCCATCGGCATATCCTACAGGGATTGTAGCTATAATGGAGGGTTTTTTAACGGTGTAGGTGCCGCCATATCCTATCTTAGATCCAGAAGGGAGTTTTCTTAAAGAGACTATTTTTGTTTTAAGTTTTGATACAGGCTTTAGTTTGACTTTATTTTTTACGTTCTTTGAAGGATACTCACCGTAGATAGCTATTCCTGGTCTTACCATATCAAGATGTGTGGAAGGAAGATCAAGTAGGGCACTGCTATCTGCCACATGACGTAGAGGGATATGAATACCTTCCTTGTGTAGATGACTTACTATTTGCATGTAAAGTCCAAATTGTCTGTAGGTTGGTTCTTTATTTTTCTCTCCTGATGAGGTAAAATGGGTAAAAATTCCCTCCACAAAAATTCCGGGAAGTTTTACAATCTTCCTAATTATTGGTAGACTTTCAGATGCTCTTATACCCAGTCGAGACATTCCTGTATCAATATTTATGTGGACTTTGACCTCTTTTTTATACTTTCTTGCAATCTGAGATATTTTTCTTGCCGTTTCAAAATCTCCTACAGCCACTGTCAAATTATAATAAATGATAGGTTCAGCATCATCCTCGGATGAGAAACCCAAGACAAGAATAGGGGCATCAATTTGAGCTTCCCTAAGCTCTGCTCCTTCCTCCCAAGTTGCAACAGCAATTTTTGTTGCACCGCTTTTTAAAGCTACCCTAGATACTTCTATTGCACCATGTCCGTAGGCATTTGCCTTAGCAACTGCCATAATCTCGGTTTTGTTTCCTACTAGGGTTTTAAGAGTTTTTATGTTGAAGGAGACTGCATTAAGATCAACCTCAAGTTTCGTAGGTCGCAAGTTAAACATACCTTCTCCTTTTTTGCCCCATAATTAAAGATTTTTTTAAAATGTCAAGGAAAATTTTAATTGACAAAGTAAAAAAGGTTATTTGACAAAAATTTTGGATATGGTATAAATACCTACTGCTATGGATATGGAAAAAAATTCAATAGGCGAAGTAGTAGCAGCTGATTATATTATAATTAAAGCTCTGGAGAAGGGGGTTACTATTATTGGGTTAACTCGAGGAGAGATGACTAAAATTCATCATACAGAGAAACTAGACAAAGGAGAGCTTCTTGTAGCTCAATTTACAGAGCATACCTCTGCTATAAAAATTAGAGGAAAAGCAGAGGTTATTACAAAATATGGGAGAATAATGTTAGGGGAGGGCGAAAGCGAGGTAAAAAAATAGTCTTTTAATAAAAAAATAAGTAACATGTCTTTGGTGTGAGTACTAGTTTGAGAATAGATGAGACAAGAAAGTATAAGACGAGGAAAGATGAGGCCAGGAAAAAGGGCCCATCTTGGGTCCATTTTTTTTTGGAAATAAAAAGTGGAGAATAAAATGTATTATCCTACCTTCGACAAATTTAAAAAGCTTTGCAAAAAAGGTAACCTGATTCCTGTATACAGAGAAATTCTTGCTGACCTTGAGACTCCTGTTTCTGCTTTTATGAAACTTGGTAGCAAGGAACCTTATGTTTATCTTCTTGAGAGCGTGGAAAGGGGAGAAAAGCTTGGTAGATACTCATTTTTAGGGATAGATCCCTTTATGATCTTCAAGACACAGGGTAAGGAAGGATATCTTCAAACATCTGAGGGAGAATTTGAAAAATATGAGGTAAAGCAAGATCCTTTAGGTATTTTGAAAGAGATTATGAGCAAGTTCGAAGTAGTTAATTTTCCCCAGCTTCCGATATTTTTTGGAGGTGCTGTAGGCTACATTGGATACGATGTTGTGAGGTTTTTTGAGAAGATTCCTTCTTTGGATAAGAAAGAGAATTTGAAATTTCCCGATTGCCTTTTTATATTTACAAACAGCGTTGTTATATTTGATCATGTAGACCATAAGATAAAAATAGTGAGTTATGCTTTTTTAAATGGAGAATCATCTAAAAAGATTTATCAGAAAACACAGGAGAAGATAGAAAAAATAGTATCATATCTGTTAGCTCCTTTGCCTGAGCTTCAAAGCAAAACTTTAGGTAATAGCTATTGCAATAAGAAAGATAAAAGCTTTAAATCTAATTTCTCCCCTGAAGAATTTATGCAATCTGTTATCCGAGCAAAAAGATATATTAGGAGAGGAGATATTTTTCAGGTTGTTTTATCCCAAAGATTTGAAAAGAAGATCTCGACCTCCCCTTTTAATATCTATAGAGTACTAAGGTCTCTTAATCCTTCTCCTTATATGTATTATCTAAAATGTGGAGATTTTTATTTAATAGGTTCCTCACCAGAAATTCTTGTACGCAAAGAGGAAAATGAAGTGATATTGCGACCAATTGCAGGAACAAGACCAAGAGGAAAGGATGAAAAGGAAGATGAAAAATTAATTAAAGATTTGATGAGGGATGAAAAAGAAAAGGCAGAACACATAATGCTTGTTGATTTGGGTCGAAATGACCTGGGAAGAGTTTGTAGATACGGGACAGTGAAAATAAAGGAGCTTTTTTCTATAGAAAAATATTCTCATGTGATGCATCTTGTCTCCGAGGTTCGAGGCGAGTTGAGGAAAAATATGGATCAATTTGACCTTTTGCGAGCCTGTTTTCCCGCAGGAACTGTATCTGGTGCTCCAAAGGTGAGAGCCATGCAAATAATTGAGGAGCTTGAGCCTTCTCACCGTGGACCTTATGCTGGAGCACTTGGCTATTTTAGTTTTTCCGGCAATATGGATACATGCATAATTATCCGTACAATAATTGTTAGAGAGGACACAGCCTATATCCAAGCAGGAGCAGGAATTGTAGCGGATTCTGTTCCAGAGAATGAATTCAAAGAGACTGTAAATAAGGCAAAAGCTTTAATGAAAGCTATAGATATTGCCGAGGAGGAAAGAGAATGGTTATTGTGATTGATAACTACGATTCTTTTGTTTACAATCTCGTTCAGTATCTTGGAGAACTTGGTGAGGTAATTGAGGTATACAGAAATGATAAAATTTCGCTAAATAAGATAAAGAGAAAAAATCCCCAGGCAATTATTATATCTCCCGGGCCTGGGAGGCCTTCTGATGCTGGTATATCAAACAAAGTAATTGAAACTTTTGCAGAAAGTATTCCCATATTAGGGGTTTGTCTTGGACACCAATGTATAGGAGAAGTTTTTGGTGCAAAGATAGTGAGAGCTAAAAATCTTATGCATGGAAAGACTTCTCTTATCTTCCACTACCAAAAAGATATTTACACCGGGGTGGAAAATCCTTTTGTTGCTACTCGCTATCATTCTCTAATAATAAAAAAAGACACTCTTCCTCCCTCTCTTATAACAACTGCCTGGACACAGGAAGGAGAAATTATGGGTGTAAGACATAAAGAATATCCAGTATTTGGAATGCAGTACCATCCAGAATCTATTCTCACCAGGGTGGGTATGAGGCTTCTTAAAAATTTTTTAGATTTGAAAGATTGTATTCATCAAAAGATGTGGCAAGTTCCATAATAAAACAAAAAAGAGCTAAATTAGAGGAGATAAGATATGATTAGAGAAGCTTTAGAGATGCTTGTTGAGAGAAAAGATTTAAAAAAGGAACAGGCAAAGAAAGTCATGCTGGAGATAATGGAAGGGAAAGCAACCTCCGCTCAAATTGCCGCCTTCTTAACAGCACTTAGAATGAAAGGAGAAACTTCAGAGGAAATTGCAGGATTAGCAGAGCAGATGATGAGTAAAGTGATTAGCTTTCCCTGGAATGGGGATATTTTAGTTGATACCTGCGGTACAGGAGGGGATGGACTTTACACTTTTAATATTTCAACGACCTGTGCCTTTGTAGTGGCAGCTGCAGGAATAAAAGTGGCAAAACATGGAAACAGGGCTCTATCAAGTAGGTGTGGTAGTGCAGATGTTCTAGAGGAACTTGGAGTAAAAATTGATCTTTCCCCTCATCTTGCTAAAAAAGCTTTAGAAGAAGTAGGAATAAGTTTTTTGTTTGCTCCTCTGTTTCATAAAGCTATGAAACACGCTCTTACTCCTCGAAGAGAGATTGGGATAAGAACGGTATTTAATCTGCTGGGTCCCTTAACTAATCCTTTAAGGGCAAATGTTCGTCTCATGGGAGTTTGCAGTTTTTCTCTTACCAGCATCTTGGCTCAAGCTATGGGTTATTTAGGAGTCAAGAGAGGTTTTGTGGTATGGGGAGAGGAGGGACTGGATGAGGTGAGCTTATCTGGAAGAACAAAAGTGTCAGAACTCAAAGATGGAGAAGTTGAAAACTACTGGATTAGTCCAGAGGATGTAGGTATTAAAAGATGTTCTTTAGATGAGATTAGAGGGGGAGATAGAAAGGAAAATGCCAGGATAACTTATGCTATTTTAAGTGGAAAGGAGAAAGGAGCAAAAAAAGATATAGTTTTGCTCAATGCAGCTTTTTGCATGGTAGGAGCAGGTCTTGCTTCTAATCTCAAAGAAGGTGTAAAGTTTGCCTCTGAGGTTATTGATTCAGGAGAAGCTCTTAAAAAACTAAAGGAGCTTATTGAGTTTTCTAACAGTTTCATATAGGGTAACTTTTTAAATACAACATACTACAAAAAGGAAAATAAGAATATGCTCTCTTGTATTCTGGAAAAAATAGTTGTTAATAAAAAAAAGGAAATTGCTTATAGGAAGGTAAAGCTTCCTTTAGATGAGCTTAAGTTAAGGCTTGAGAAAGTTGAGCCTCCAAGAAATTTTAAAGGAAGTGTTTTTTGCAAAAAAGGCATCTCAATAATTGCTGAGATAAAGCGATTTTCTCCTTCTGCAGGAGTTATTAGGGAAAACTTAGATCCTTCAACTTTTGCCAAGATCTATGAAGAAAATGGCGCATCAGCTATATCTGTTCTTACTGATAAAAAATTCTTTGGAGGAAGCTTCGATGATTTAAGGAAAGTAAAAAAAGCCTCCAATCTTCCTATTCTTGCCAAGGAGTTTATTTTAGATGAGTATCAAATCTATGAGGCAAGAGCATGGGGAGCAGATGCGGTTTTACTTATCGCAAGAATTCTCGAAAATGAGAAATTGCACAAGTTTTGCCATATTGCTCAAAATTTAAATTTATCCTGTATTGTAGAGATTCACTCTCAAGAAGAGGTCAAATTAATACAGCATCTTCCTCCATGGGTTATAATTGGGATTAATAATAGAGATTTGAGTAAATTCGAAGTTGATCTTACCACAACCGAACGTATTTTAAGCTATCTTCCGAAAGGAAGGCAAATTATAAGTGAAAGTGGGATAAGGAATATCTCGGACATGAAGAGACTAAAAAATTTAGGAATTACACGTTTTCTTGTGGGAGAGGCTATTCTTAAAAGCAAAAGTCCTGCAGGCAAATTAAGGGAGCTTTTAAATGGTTAGAGTTAAAATATGTGGAATAACAAATAAGGAAGATGCGTTTCTGGCAGTGGATTTGGGAGCAGATGCATTGGGATTTATTTTTGCTCCAAGCCCGCGGAGGATAACTCCTCAAAAAGCAAAAGATATAATTAAAGCTCTTCCCCCTTTTATTGACAAAGTGGGTGTTTTTGTAAATGAGGAAGCTCAAAAGGTTAAGGATATCTGTAAATTTTGCTTTTTAACTTCTCTACAATTTCATGGAGATGAGCCTCCTTTGTATTGTACTCAGTTTAAAGAGAAGGTGATAAAGTCTTTTTCTGTAAAAGATAAAGTTCCAGAAGGTATTGAAGAATACAAGGTTGATGCTTATCTTCTCGACACCTTTCATGAAAAGAAAAGAGGTGGAACAGGAAAAAGATTTGATTGGAATATTGCAGCAAGGGTAAAAGATACAGGTGTTCCCCTTATATTATCTGGGGGACTTACTCCTGAAAATGTGGGGATTGCTATACGTAAGGTGAGACCCTATGCAGTGGATGTTTCAAGTGGTGTTGAGATTAAGCCTGGAAAAAAATCAAAGACAAAAATGAAAAAGTTTTTTCAAAAGGTGAGAGAAAATGAAAACTTATGCACTTCCTAATTCTAAAGGTTGGTTTGGAGAATTTGGAGGAAGGTTTGTCCCAGAGACGTTGATGCCTGCTCTTCAGGAGCTTGAGGAAGCTTACAGACAGGCAAAAAAGGAAAAAAACGGATTTCAAAAGGAACTTAGAGAATATTTATCTGATTATGCGGGAAGACCAACTCCCCTTTATTTTGCTCGTCGCCTAACCAAGAGGCTGAAAGGAGCGAAGATTTATCTTAAAAGAGAAGATCTTGCTCATACAGGTTCTCATAAGATTAACAATACTTTAGCTCAGGTGCTTCTTGCAAAGAAAATGGGGAAAAAGAGGATAATTGCCGAAACTGGAGCAGGTCAACACGGAGTAGCTACAGCAACAGCTGCTGCTCTTTTGGGGTTTCCTTGCCAGATTTATATGGGAGAGGAAGATATGCAGAGGCAAAGACTTAATGTTTTTAGAATGCAGCTTCTGGGAGCTGAGGTTATCCCTGTAAGTTCAGGTAGTAAAACTTTAAAAGACGCTATCAATGAAGCAATTAGAGATTGGGTTACTAACGTGAGAACTACCTACTATGTTTTAGGTTCGGTAGTTGGTCCTCATCCTTATCCTATGATGGTTAGGGATTTTCAATCAGTAATTGGCAGGGAGATTAAAAAACAGATATTGAAAAAGGAAGGAAGACTTCCTGATTGTATGATTGCCTGTGTAGGAGGAGGAAGTAATTCCATGGGGATGTTTTATCCTTTTCTAAAAGATGATGTGAGATTAATTGGGGTAGAAGCAGCAGGTTTAGGACTTTCCTCTTTTAAACATAGTGCTAGCTTAACAAAAGGGACTGTGGGGACACTTCATGGAAGTAAAAGTTATATTCTCCAAGATGATGATGGACAGATACTTCCTACTCATTCTATAGCAGCAGGTCTTGATTATCCCGGAGTTGGACCTGAACACTCTTACCTCAAGAAAACTGGAAAAGTCACTTATACCACAGTTACTGATGGGGAGGCTCTGGATGCATTTAAAATTTTATCAGAGCTTGAGGGTATTATTCCTGCTCTTGAGAGTGCTCATGCTGTAGCTTATGCGATAAAGCTTGCTCCTCAGATGAAGAAAAATGAGCTAATAGTTGTAAACCTTTCTGGTAGAGGTGACAAAGATGTGGAACAGGTAGCTAGAATAATACTACAGGAGAAAAAATGAATCGTATAGTTAAGACTTTTGAAAGGTTAGGGAAAGAAGAGAAAAAAGCTTTCATTCCTTTTATTACCTTGGGCTATCCTACTGTAGAGGATAGTGAAAAACTGATATTTGAACTAGAAAGATGTGGAGCAGATATTATTGAACTTGGAATCCCTTTCTCTGACCCACTTGCTGATGGGCCTGTAATTCAAACTGCCTCCTTTGAGGCACTTAAAAATGGAGTTAATTTAAAAAAAGCGTTAAAATTTGTTGAAAGAATAAGGCAAAAAACAGATATACCTTTAATTTTTATGGGTTACTATAATCCAGTTTTACAATTTGGTGAAAAGGAGTTTGTAAAAAGAGCAGCTGCATCAGGTGTGGATGGAATTATTGTAGCTGATCTTCCCTGTGAGGAGGCTACATCTCTTAAAAAATATGCAAAGGAAGCGGATTTAGCTCTTATTTTCCTTTTAACTCCTGTAAGTTCTGATGAGAGAATTAAACTTATATCTAAATCTAGTGAGGGATTTGTATACTGCGTCTCCTATACAGGAGTGACAGGAGATGAAAAAAGAAAAAAAGAAAGACTATCTTCTCTTATAACTAAGATAAGGTCCTTTTCTAGTATTCCTGTTGCTGTTGGGTTTGGTATCTCCTCCCCTGAGGATGCAAAAAAAATTTCCCGTCTTTGTGATGGGGTAGTTGTAGGATCTGCTATTATCCGCAAGATAATGGAGAACAAAAATAGAAAAGATATGATAAAAAAAGTGGGTGATTTTGTCTTATCCCTTTGTCGGGCTGTTAAAGACGCAAATTAAGATGTTAATTTTTCTCTCCTTAAATCTTTTCCAAATTTTTCATTTGTCTTTTGTCGTTAAATTTTTACAATTTTAAAAATTTAATGGAAAAATAGAAAAAGTTAAGAGAACTATGAGTTGGAGGGTAAATCTCAAGGCTAAAAGCTTAAAAGAACTTGAATCTTTCTTTAAACAAAGAGGTGAACCCTCTTACAGAGCGGGTCAACTTTTTTTATGGATGTGGAAGAAAGGAATTAGTGATTTTTCCTTGTGTTCCAATTTTCCTAAGAAGTTAAGGGAAGAGCTTAAAAACTCCTTTTACGTTGGAAACTTGAAAATGGAGAGATATTTGAAATCCTCTGATGGAGCTGTGAAATATATTTTTCAGACAGACAACAAAGAGAGAATTGAATCTGTTTTTATCCCCTCTGATAGGCGAAGAACAGTTTGTGTTTCAACACAGATAGGCTGTCCTCTGAAATGTTCTTTTTGTGCCACAGGACAAGGTGAGTTTCGAGGAAATCTTTTAGGATGGGAAATAGCTGATCAAGTTTTACAGATAATGAAGCATCAAGAGATGCGAATAACTAATGTTGTTTTTATGGGAATGGGTGAACCCTTATTAAATTGGGAAAATGTGAAAAAAGCTATCTATATAATTAACGATAGCTATGGGCTAGGTATCGGTGCTCGAAAAATAACTATATCCACAGCTGGAGTTGTTCCAGGGATATATGAATTTTCTAAATTTCCTCTTCAGGTAAAATTAGCTGTATCTTTAAACAGTGGAATACAGGAAAAAAGAGAAAAAATTATGTCTGTTGCTAAAATGTTTCCTCTAAATGAGCTGAAAAAGGCAATAAAGTTTTACTACGAGAAAAAAACTCGTATGGTAACCTTAGAGTATGTGCTTATTCACAGTTTTAACACTTCGAAAGAAGATTTTTTGGCCTTAAAGGAGTTTGCGGCAGGACTAAAAGTTAAAATAAATCTTATTCCCCTCAATTTTAATGAAAATATCCCCTCCTTTCTTCCCCCCTCTAAGGATGAGATTAACCACTTCTATAAGTGGTGTCTCTCCTTACCTTATCCTGTAAGCATTAGAGAGAGTAGAGGAAAAGATGTTAAAGGTGCATGCGGTCAACTAGCTCAATTCTCAGTTTGACAAAATTTTCATTTTTCTTTACATTATCACCTCTAAGTTACTAATTAAAAAGAAAAGTTGAGGGGTTGATTTTTAATATAACTTACTAATGAGGCAGAAGGAGGTTTTTGAGATGAAAAGAACAATTGCTGAGATTAATGAAAAAATTAGAAAGGGAAAAGTAGTTGTAGTAGATGCCGAGGAGATGATTGACATTGTAGAGGAAAAAGGTATTAAAAAGGCAACAGAGGAAGTAGATGTTGTAACAACAGCTACTTTTGGTCCTATGTGTTCATCAGGTGCTTATTTTAATATTGGACACTCAAAACCTAGAATAAAGCTAGGTGGGGGAAAAGTTTATCTCAATGATGTTCCTGCCTATGCTGGCCTTGCAGCGATAGATATCTATCTTGGAGCTACAGCTCTTCCTGAGGATGATCCAAGAAATAAAATGTTCCCGGGAGAGTTTAAATATGGTGGAGGACATGTGATAGAAGATTTGGTGGCAGGTAAGGATGTAAAACTTGTGGCTTTTGCCTACGGAACATACTGTTACCCTAGAAAAAAACTGGAGACCTGGATAAATTTAAAGGATATTAACGAGGCGGTGCTTTTTAATCCCCGTAACTGTTGTCAAAACTACAATGTGGCGGTTAACCTATCAGATGAGATCATTTATACCTATATGGGGGTTCTACAGCCAAATTTGGGTAACGCAAACTTTTGTAGTGCGGGACAACTTTCTCCTCTTCTTAATGATCCTTTCTACAAAACAATAGGAATTGGCACAAGAATTTTTCTTGGTGGAGGAATAGGTTATGTTGTTTGGCATGGAACTCAACACAATCCTACAGTTCCAAGAAAAGAAAACGGTGTCCCTTCTTCTCCAGCTGGAACATTAGCAGTGATAGGGGATCTTAAAGGAATGTCTCCGGAGTACCTTATGGGAACAAGCATGGTTGGTTATGGTGTAACTTTAAGCGTAGGAATTGGGATTCCTATTCCTATATTAAATGAGGAGATTTGCAGATACACAGCTGTAAAGGATGAAGAAATTTGGACCCAGATTGTTGACTACAGCAAAAGTTATCCTTTAAGAGAACCTGAAACGCTTGGAGAGGTAAACTATGCACAGCTTAAAAGCGGAAAAATTTATATAAAGGGAAGGGAAGTTCCAACAGCTTCGCTTTCAAGTTACTTTAAAGCTAAAAAAATTGCCACGACTCTCAAAGAATGGATTCAAAAGGGAAAATTTTACCTTACAGAGCCTGTTGCTCCTATACCTGGCTCAGAGACAGGTTATACCTTTAAACCTCTAAAAGAGAGACCAATCAAAAGAAAAAATAATCCAAATAATTGACAACGTGGACTTGAGCTAATAAAATAAGCAGACATAATACTTTTGAAGATTGCGTAGGAGAGGAAAGATGAAAGAGGAATCCTTTTTATTCTTAAGAAGGCTGATTGAGGCCCCCAGTCCTTCAGGTTTTGAGCAATCTGTCCAAAAGATTATAAGGGCAGAGATGACTAAATTTGCTGATGAGGTGAAAACTGATGTTCATGGCAATGTGATTGGAATTAAAAATCCTAAGGGAAGTCCACGAATAATGCTTGCTGGACACTGCGATGAAGTAGGATTTATGGTGAAATACATTGACGATGATGGATTTATCTTTTTTTCCTCTATTGGTGGCATTGATGCTCACATTGTACCTGGGCAAAGAGTTAAAATTCATACAAGTGTCGGCCCCGTTTTGGGAGTAGTAGGTAAAAAGCCAATTCATGTGCTTGAGAAGGAAGAGAGAAAAAAGGTGGTACAACTTCATGAACAGTGGATTGATGTTGGTGCTACCAGCAAAAAGGAGATAGAAAATATTATAAAAGTTGGAGATCCTATTACCTTTGCCCCAGGACTTGAACGACTGAAAGGAAATATCATGGTAGCAAGAGGCTTTGATGATAAAATTGGGGCATTTATCATTTGTGAGGTATTAAGATCCTTATCCGAATCTGAGGTTTCTTTTCAAGCTTCCCTTTTTGCTACCTCCACTGTTCAGGAAGAGATTGGATTAAGAGGAGCACGAACAGCTTCCTTTGCTATTAATCCTGATATTGGAATAGTCGTGGAAGTTGATGCGGCAAGTGATTTTCCAGGAATGGATAAAAGAAAAGTTGGAGAAATTAAAGTTGGTAAAGGACCTGTTTTGTCTAAAGGTCCAAATATTAATCCAAAGCTGGGAGAGATGTTAATTAAAATAGCTCAGGAAGAAGGTATCCCTTATCAAATTGCAGGAGAACCAAGAGCCACACCTACTGATGCAAATGTTATTCAAATCAATCGAAGCGGAGTAGCTACTGCACTTGTCTCTGTTGCAACAAGATACCTCCACACACCAGTAGAAGTGCTCTCACTGGATGATGTCGAAAACGCTATAAGGCTTATTACATCTTTTGTATTAAAAGTAAAGAAAAGTGACGATTTTATACCTTCCTAGCAAATTAAAAAGCAAGGGAAAAAGAAATGTAGTGTGTACTGGGAAAAATTTCAGAGGAGAGAAAAGCATAATCAAATGAAATATTTTTAACTTTACTAAAGTGTGTTTTAAAACCAGCTCCAACAGCAAAGTTTATGTCATTTTCTTGCTGGAACTTTTTTATAACTCCTGCTCGCAGAGAAAAATTTTCTTGAAGTTTCCATTCTGTTCCTAAACGCACATCTTTTGGTATATCTCCAGAGCTGCCTTCAATATCGATTGCAAGAAGAAGATGGGGACTTATTTTTGAGGCAAATCCTGTTATTAGGTTAAAAGGTATATTTTCCTTGCGTCCAGTATCCCAGTCTATTTTAGACATTACATCTTTAATACATATTCCCCAGGAAAGTTTTTCTCCTCTTTGCAGGTATGCAAGATCAATGCTATAGCCTGTAGCATCTTCCCAGGGAGTGCTCTCTCGCAGATACTTTAAATTTATTCCCCAACTTCCAACATTTTCTCCCGTAAAAAGTTTCTTTGCATAAGAGTAAGCTATAAGATCAGCATACCACCTTTCAGGTTCAAAAGATGCTACAAGGTGACTCCAACTTATTCCTCCACTTCCAAGTCCTGTATTCGGTTCAACAAAACTAAAATAGCTGTGGGTGAGAAGTCCAAGTCCATAAAGGTCAACATACATCGAGGAAAATGAGCGTGAGTTTAAGTGAACAAGTCCTGCAGGATTGTAATGGCAGCTGCTGTAATCATCTGCCACCGCTACAAAAGCCTCACCCATTCCTAAAGCTCTTGCACTCACAGGTAGCCTTGTAAAACCACTTGTTTTTACATGAAGATATTCAGAGGAAAAAACGGCAGAGTTTAAGCTAAAAGTTACAAGAACCCAACTTACCGTTGCCAACACCAAAAATTTTTTTCTCTTTTTTGCATCCATAAGCTTTTCTCTCCTGCTACAAGATGCGGAAATTATAAAAAATTTGTTTTACTTTTACCAGGAAAAGATGTTTTTGTCAAATTTTCCCTTTTTCTTCTAAGTATCTGCTTGCCATAAGAGCAGCTTGTGCTCCCTCGGAGCAGGCTACTACAACTTGTTTTACGAAATTTTTTCTCACATCACCACAAGCAAAAATTCCTGGAATATTTGTCTTAAACATCTCATCTGTTATAATAAATCCCTTTTCATCTAGTTTAATTTTCTCTTTTACAAAATCTGAGTTTGGTTTAATCCCCACGAATATAAAAATCCCTTCACAGGTTATATCCTCTATTCTCCCATTTTTTAAATTTCGCACTAGGACACCTTCTACCTTTTCTTTTCCGTAAATTTTATCAAGCACGGTGCTCCAAAGTATTGTGACTTTTTTATTGTTTAGAATTTTCTCCTGAAGAATTTTTTCAGCTCTAAGGGAATCTCGTCGATGAAGAAGATAAACTTTCTGCGCAAATTTTGTAAGATAAATTGTTTCTTTCACTGCGGTATCTCCTCCTCCCACTACAACCACTTTTTTGTCTTTGAAAAAAGGAGCATCGCAGGTTGCACAATAACTTACCCCTCTTCCTATAAGTTCTTTTTCACCCGGAACACCAAGTGAAGAGGGGGAAGCTCCGGTTGCAATAATAAGTGCGTATGACTTGTATGTGTTTCCAAGCTCTGTGTAAACTATTTTTTCTTCTCCTTGTATCTTTATTTTTTCTACCTCTTCTTCTTTTAATTTCATTCCAAAATTTTTTGCCTGTTTTATCATTCTTTCTACAAACTCTTTAGTCGATATAGGATTGGGAAAAGCTGGATAATTTTCAATTTTATCGGAGGTGAGTATCTGTCCTCCTGGAGCAAACTTTTCTAAAACAAGAGTGTTCACTCCTGCTCTTTGGGCATATATGGAAGCTGAAAGACCTGCTGGTCCTGCTCCTATGATTATTAGATGATAGGTGTTTTCTTTATTTTTTGACATGCTGAACCTCCTTATTATAATAAGAGATAAGGTGTATTATTTTCCTTTCGGCTTCTTTTGCTTTGGATGAATATACTTTATATTCTTCCCATTTCTCTCTTTTTTTAGAGCCTTGTGCAACGATGTTTGCCTTTTTTATGAGTTCTTTTAATGTGGCAATTTTCCAGTTTAAAGGAAGATCAGGTCGCTTTACCATTTTTTCCAAGGCTATTATACGGAAGCGATCTATTCCCCAGTATTTGCGTGATAGTTGATCTGGATGTCCTCCTCTTTTGATGATAAGCTTTTGAGGAAGAAGTTTTACAGGGTAGAGTGCTGTTATACGAAGCCAAAGGTCATAATCCTCTGCTACAGGCAATGATGTGTCAAAAAGATCAACTTTTTCTAGCACCGAACGATGGATTATAACAGAGGAGGGAGAGATAATGCAAAGAGGAAGGCAATGAAGATATATCCATCCAGAATATTTAGTATGCCTTTTGCGAGGGTTAACAAAGCGTCCATTTCTTATCCATACTTCATCGGTATAGCATACCTTAAATTGGGGTTCTTCTTGAAGTGCCTGTATTTGCTTTTCAAGTTTGTCTTTTTTCCAAATATCGTCAGAATCCAAAAAAGAGATCCATTCACCTCGAGAGAGATGAATTCCGGTATTTCGAGCAGCAGAGGGACCTGCATTGGGTTGAAAAATATACCTTATTTTAGGTCTGTAGGCGCAAATGGATTTGTAGGTATTATCTTCGGAGCCATCATCTACTACAATAAGCTCATAGTCCTGAAAAGTTTGATTAAGAACAGATTCTATAGCTTCCCTTACAAAATGCTCCCTATTATAAGTGGTAATTATCACACTTACTTTTGGTTTTTTTACACAGATCATTTTATTCAGTATTCTGGTGCAAATCAGCGAATAAATTTAAGATAATCTAAGAATGTATATTGAACCAAAGCTACAAAAAATTCCTTTAAATTTTATTGATGCAGATGATAAATCTTTTTGTTTCACTGATGAAAGATCAGGTGAAGTTGAAACTTTAAAATACTCTGTTTCTCAGCTTGGAATTATAAGTCCTCTTATCCTTCAGCCAGTGTGTCCTCAGAAGAAATACAGAATAATACACGGTTTTAAGCGTTTCTCTGTGGCAAAGGATCTAAAATTTTCTTCTGTTCCTGCCTGGATTTTAAAAGAAGGATTATCTTCCGAGAAAATTTTAAGACTAATTTTACTTGCACATTCAAAACCTTTATCTATTGTAGAAAAGGCAAAGTTTTTGAGGATTGCAACTTCTTTTAATTACCAACCTAAAAAGATAATTAAAGAATTTGGTTCTTTTCTTGAAATTCACTCTCTCGAGGCTTTCGGTCTTTATCTTTCCATTTCAAAGTATAATCCAAAACTTCTCTTTTATATCTCAACCCATGGTTTATCTCTTAATCAAGCTCTTTGCTTTCAGAAACTCTCAGAAAAAGAGCAAGAGTTTATTCTCCACCTTGCAACTTCTCTAAACCTTAAAGGATACGATTTGCATACCATAATAACAAATTTGAAAGAAATAGCAACGCGAGAGGAGAAAAAGGTAATGGAGGTGATACAGACACTAAATTTAAATGATATTTTAGAAGAAAAAAGGCTCACTCGTTCGCAAAAAATAGAAAAAATAAAAGAAATTTTAGAAAAAAGAAGATACCCACTGCTTTGTAATATTAATAAAAAACTAGAGGAGCTTAAAAAAAATTTAAAATTTTCTTTCTCCTGTGATATAAGTTGGGATAAAAAATTGGAGAAATCCGGATTAAATTTTAGCTTTTCCGTCAGGAATCCCCAGAACTTAAAAAAGCTCGTTAAAGATTTATTGCGCAAGGAAAATATACATACAATTTCCAACATGCTAAGGATATATTATGAGGGATTTGAAAATAAGGAAGGTGCTAATTGATCCTCAGGTAAAGGATCATCCTCTTGTTAAGAGAATACTTGAAAGGTTGGATAAGATAAAGATTAAATTTTTATCTCCCAGAGAGTATCTCACATATACGGAGAATTTTTCTTTTGATGAGGCCAAAAGGACTCTTTTTCTCACTACTTTTCAGGGAAGGTTTGTGAAACGTTGTCCGGGCACAGGAAAAGGATATATTTGCTGTGGCTATAGAATTATTAATCAACAAATAAACTGCCCACTTGATTGTAGCTACTGTATACTTCAAGATTACCTTGGAGCATCACCTATTATCATCTACGTTAACTTTGGAGAACTTAAAGAGCAGCTTGAGGAGTATCTTAGAAGATATGAGGGAAAAATTCTGAGAATAGGAACAGGTGAGCTTACTGATAGCTTAGCGCTAGATTATCTTGGTGATTTTTCTACATTTTTTGTTCTCTTCTTCAGAAAAAGAAAATCAGTTTTTGAGTTTAAGACAAAGACAGACAAAATAGATAAAGTTCTTTCACTTCCTGTAAGTGAGAATATAGTTTTTTCCTGGTCGTTAAATCCCGAAAAATTAGTTAAAGAGGAGGAACATCTAACAGCTTCTCTAAAGAAAAGGCTTGAGAGTGCTTATATAATTCAAGAGAAGGGTTTTAGATTAGGTTTTCATTTCGATCCTATCATTTTTTACCCTGGATGGGAAAAAGAGTATGAGAGGTTAATAGAAAATCTTTTTTCTTTTATAGACCCTTCTAGAATTTTATGGATATCCCTTGGTGCTCTGCGATTCCCTCCTTCTCTTAAGAAGATCATTCAAAAAAGATTTCCCAGTACTAAGATAATATATGAAGAGATGATTTTAGGTCTTGATGGCAAACTGCGATACATAAAACCTATCAGAATAAAAATGTTTAAAAAAGTTTACAATCTTATAAAAGATGTTGCTCCTCAAATTTTTTGTTATCTTTGCATGGAAAGTCCTGATGTCTGGGAAAAAGTTACAGGTTTTTCTCCTCGTTCAAGTTCGCATCTTGAGTATCTTTTCCATGAGTATCTAAGAAGACATCTTTTTAGTTAACTTTTATCAAAATCTAAACTTTACTTACTTCCTCTTTAAACTGCAACTCGTAGAGACGACGGTAGTAGCCTGATTTTGCCATAAGTTCTTCATGTTTTCCCATATCAATGATCTTGCCATCTTTTAAGACGACTATTTTGTCAGCATCTTTTATAGTGGAGAGTCTGTGAGCAATAATTAAAGCTGTGCGTGATTTTAGAAGTCTTTTAAGTGCTTCTTGAATTAAAGCCTCAGATTCAGAATCCACCTCACTTGTAGCTTCATCCAGAATTAAAATGGAAGGATTTTTAAGAAGCGCTCGAGCTATAGCTATACGTTGAGCCTGTCCGCCAGAAAGCCTTTGTCCTTTTTCCTGGATACATGTTTGATAACCATCCTTGAGTTTTTCTATAAAGGAGTGAGCATTTGCAGCTTTTGCAGCCTCTATTATCTGTTTTTCAGTTGCCTTAGGGTTACCATAGCTTATGTTATTGTAGATTGTATCATTGAATAAAATGGTACTTTGGGTTACAATCCCAAGAAGATTGCGCAGGGAAGATAGATCAACTTTTCTAAGGTCTTTTCCGTCTATTAAAATTTGACCCTCATGAGGATCGTAGAAGCGTGCAAGAAGATTGGCTAAAGTAGTTTTCCCTGCTCCCGAAGGACCCACAAGAGCTACAGTTTCTCCCTTTTTAATCTCCAGATTAATATTTTTTAAAACAACCTCGTCCTCATATTTAAAAGAGACATTTCTAAACTCAATTTTATCTTTAAATTCAGAAAGATAAATTGGATTAGGTGGATTTTTAATCGTGGAGGGGGTATCAAGTATTTCAAATATTCTCTCTCCAGAAGCAAGAGCTTGTTGAATGATAGAATTTACATCTCCAAGTTTTGAAAGAGGTCTATAGAGAGAAATTAATCCCCCCATGAAAGCTATAAATTCTCCTGTGGTCATTACCCCTTCAATTACCTGTTTTCCTCCAAACCACACAATAAATGCGACACCAAAGCTGGAGATAAAACCAATTAAGGGACCGATGAGAGCTGCTATGCGTCTGGAGCGAATCTCAGCTACAAAGTATTCTTTGTTACGATCTTTAAACTTCTTTTTTTCATAATTCTCCATGGTAAAGGCTTTAATAATTCTTATTGCTGATAACGTTTCCTGAAGCACAGAGGTTAGGATGGCCATCTCTTTTCTTACTCTCCTTGAAACTTTTCTAAGTTGTTTGCTTAGTTTTGTTGTTAACTTGAGTAAGAAAGGAAATATGGCAATAGAGATAAGGGCAAGTTGCCAGTTAAAGTAAAAAAGGAGTCCTAAAAGAGCAAGCACTGTAATTCCTTCTTTCACGATATCACCAACTGCTCTTGAAAGTGCACTTTGCATGGTGGAGATATCATTGGTTAATCTAGAGATAAGTTCCCCTGTTGATCTTTTAGAGAAAAAAGAAAGGGGCATATTTTGAAGATGGGAATAAAGAGTGTTACGAATATCAAAAATAGCTCTTTGACCAATCCAGTGCATTAGATAATCCTGACCATAGTTGCAAAGACCCTGGAAGAGAAAAATTCCCACTATGAGGAAAGGAATTAAATTAAGCATGAAAAGGTCTTTGGCAATAAGAACCTTATCTATCATGTCCTTTATTAACCAAAGCATTACCGCCGATAGTCCTCCAGCAATAGCCATACAAAAAAGGGCTAAAATGAGTTTTTTCCAGTAAGGTTTTACAAATGAAAGAAGACGTGAGTATATATTTTTCTTTTTCATAACTGACGTCTCCTAAAAAAAATATAAGCTAAGAAAAGCATTATTCCACTGTAAACTAAAGTATAAAGGATTATTTCCCCTGTATAAAGAAATCCTATAGGTTCACCTTTTACTACCTTTCCTCTTATGTTAAAATACTCAAGATTTGGAAGTATCCAAACTGCTACAAGGATAAATCCTTTTATTATTTTGCTTGGTAAAACCCTAATCAAAAGGTTAAGTTGGGGAAAAAGGTGTCCAAGTATGTAAACAAAAAAACAAAGAAATGTAGCAGTTATGCTAGATGAGGAAAAAGAAGAAAACATTATTCCAACAGAACTTATAACAAGACTCTCAAGTCCAATAAATCCTAAGGCTAAAAAAAGTCCTCCTTCAAGATAACCTTGTTTTAAAAAAACTAAAAGAAGGAGAATCCCTCCCGTAGTTACAAGACTTAAGGCCACTGTCCATACTATTCCGAGGAAATTTCCAAGGATAAAATTTTTTTTGTTGACAGGCTTTGAGAAAAGAAGATAAACAGTTTTCCTTTCAATTTCTCCCACTATTGATTCTCCTGACAGGAAAATAGCAAGAAGGGCGGTAAAGATAGATATACTTACAAGTCCTACATCCTTTATAATTTTTAATTTAGCGGTAAAAGTTAGCTGTTCAAGCAGAATGGACAAAAAAATAAGCCCCACTGCAAAAAGAAGAAAAATAACGAAAATTTTACTTGTTATTGCCTTACGAAATGACTTTTCTGAGAGAGCTAAAATAGCCTGCATTTTTATTTTTCATTATTATTTATAACTAACCCCACTCCAGCCAAGTTTTGTTCTAAGTATCTTAAAGAATGAACTTTCTTTTAATCTTATAAGTTTTACCTCATGAGGGCTTTTCTCTATCTCTACTTCATCTCCTTCTTCAAGTAGATATTCTATTTGCCCATCTATACTAAGAAGGGTTTTACCATGAGGTGACTTAGGAATAACTTTTATCTTCTCCTCACTGGAGACAATTAAGGGTCTCACAGCAAGAGTATGTGCACAAATAGGAGAAAGAATTATTGCTTTTAGGCTTGGATGAACAATCGGACCTCCAGCAGAGAGAGAGTAAGCGGTAGAACCTGTTGGTGTTGAGATGATGAGGCCATCTGCTAAATAAGTTGTAACAAGCTCTCCAGACACAAGAGTTTTCAAAGAAACTATTCTTAAGAAAGAACTTTTTCCAATAACAACATCATTAAAAGCGGTAAAGCTTTTAATCTTTTTACCTTTACGAACAACAAAAGCCTGAAGCATGAGTCTTTTTTCTATTCTATAATTGTTGGAAAGAATACTTTCAAGTCCCTCTTTAAAATTTTCAATGGGAATCTCTGTGAGAAAACCCAATCCTCCAACATTAATTCCCAAAAGAGGTATCTGTTCTACAGAAAAATCGCGAGCGGTTCTAAATAAAGTACCATCACCTCCAAGAGAAATTATAAGTTCCGCTTCCTTTTTTATACTATTTATGTCTTTTACTACCTCTCCAAAGAGACCTTTAAGACCGGTTTCTTTAGAAACAAATACTGTAATTCCTTTTTCCTTAAGTAGTTTAATAATAAGAGCTGCTTTTTCATGAATACCTTCTTTAACCGGATTTAAAGTTAATGCTACTTTCCTAATCATCTTTTATA
>CAYRAK010000006.1:0-15749 GCA_964422215.1 uncultured Clostridia bacterium
GGATATCTTCCCGGAATCAGAAAGGCAAGTTGGTAGGTGGGAAGATAATTTAGTTGTCCGCAAACTGATAAGCTAAAATAATTTTAGGGGATTCAATTAGAATAAAAAATCAAATTAATTAAACAAGTAAATAAGGAGAAAGGAAAATATGCAGACTGATCCAATTGCTGATTTTTTAACTCGTATTAGAAACGCCAATATGGTTGGAAAAGAGAGCGTAGAGATTCCTCATTCTAAAATTAAGGAAACTATTACACAAATACTGTTACGAGAAGGTTTTATTGAAGGGTATCGTTTAAAAGTAAGAGGAGGAAAAAAGTTTCTTGAGATATATCTGAAGTATTCTTCTGATGGAGAGAGAGTAATTACTCATCTGGAGAGAGTGAGTAAACCGGGTTTAAGAGTGTATGTGAAAAAGGAAGAAATTCCTCGAGTTTTAAGAGGTTTAGGTATATGTATTCTTTCCACTTCTAAAGGAATTATGACGGGGGAGGAGGCAAAAAGAAAGAGAGTAGGGGGAGAGTTGCTTTGTTATATATGGTAGTTCGACCTTATGTTAAGGCAGGACAAGTTAACTTAGGTGAGTTAAAGTAGAGGTGAATTTTTAGCCGCTATAAAAGGAGAGGGCGATGTCTCGAGTTGGTAAAAAGCCAATTCCTATTCCTGAGAAGGTTGAGGTAAAAATTGATAAAAAAGAGGTTATAGTAAAAGGATCAAAGGGTGAGTTAATTCAAAAGATTCCTGGTTTTCTCCAAGTAGATATTGAAGACGGAAAGATTTTGGTTAAAAGACTTAGAGAAGACAAACAAGCTAAGTCTATGCATGGAACAATTCGAAGCTTAATCTTTAATATGATAAAAGGTGTTAGCGAAGGATATGAGAAGGAGTTAAAAATTGTGGGCATGGGTTATCGAGCACGACTCGAGGGAAAAAAGCTTGTCCTAAATGTGGGATTCTCTCATCCTGTTGAGTATATTCCTCCTGAAGGAGTGAAACTTGAAGTACCTGATGCTAATACTATAAAGGTGTCAGGACCTGATAAGCAAAAAGTAGGGGAAGTAGCTGCAGAGATTCGTAGTATCAAAAAGCCCGATCCTTATAAGGGAAAGGGAATCAGATACGCTGATGAAGTGGTAAGATTGAAAGTTGGTAAGGCGGGATTAGGTACAAAATAATACTAGTAAGGAGCTAATATGAGGGAAGGTGAAATGGCTACACGAGAAGAAAAAGTTGCAGCGAGGGAAAGAAGAAAAAAGAGGATAAGGAAAAAAATTTTTGGCACAAAAGAAAGACCTCGTCTTTGTGTATATAAAAGCAATCGTTATATTTATGCCCAGATAATAGATGATACAGAAGGAAAAACATTAGTTTCCTACTCTTCTTTGAAATATAAAAAAGAAGGAGTAGAAAACTATAAGGATGTAGAAACTGCAAAAAAAGTTGGGGAAGAGTTAGGAAAAATGGCAAGGGAAAAAGGTATTAAACAGGTAGTTTTTGACAGGAGTGGTTACCCCTATCACGGGAGAGTTAAGGCTTTAGCAGAAGGGGTAAGAAAGGCAGGAATTAAATTTTAAGAGGTTAAATATGCAAAAGGAAGTAATTCAGGAACTTTCAGAGATACCAGAAGAAATTGGTGAACTGGAGGAAAGATTAATAAGAATTAGGAGAGTTTTTACAGTAGTTAAAGGTGGTCGTAAGATAGGTTTTAATGCTCTTGTTGTAGTTGGAAACAAAAAGGGATGGGTAGGTTTAGGTTTGGGCAAGGGAAGAGAACTTTTGCTTGCTATTAACAAAGGCCGTCGAAATGCTGAAAGAAATCTTATTCAAGTACCTCTGGTGGGCGACACAATCGCCCATGAGATAATTGGAAAATATAAAGCTTCAAAAGTTCTTCTAAGACCAGCTTCCCCAGGTACAGGGATTATTGCTGGAGATACCGTTAGAGCAATAGTAGAGCTTGCTGGAATAAAAGATGTCTTAACCAAGTCTTTGGGTAGTAATAATCCTCTTAATTTAGCTAAAGCTACTTTAAAGGCACTCAAAAATTTGAAAGATCCTAAAAAAGTTGCTGAACTACGAAAAATAAGAAAAGGAGAGAAAATTGAATCTAGAAATCCTTAAAACTCCTCCTGGTGCTGCTCATAAAAAGAAAAGGGTTGGAAGAGGGCCAAGTTCAGGTCATGGAAAAACCTCAACTCGGGGACATAAGGGACAAAAATCTAGAGGTCGAGGTAAGGTTTCTCCATGGTTTGAAGGAGGTCAGATGCCTCTTACTCGTAGACTTCCTAAGAGAGGTTTTACACATATCAAGAAAAAGGAATATGAGATTGTGAATATAGGTGATTTAAATATATTTGAACCTAACACTCAAGTTGATCCTGAGGTGCTTCGAGAAAAAAGGTTGATTAAGAAAGCTGAGCTTGTTAAAATATTGGGAAAGGGTGAGCTGAGCAGACCCCTCCATGTGAAAGCTCACTCATTTTCCAAAGGAGCAAGGAAAGCAATTGAAAAAGCTGGAGGGAAAGCTGAAGTAATAAAATGCTAGATAGGCTGCAAAGTATTTTTAAGATTCCTGAATTAAGACGTCGAATTCTTTTTACTGTATTCATGTTTATTATTTTTAGATTGGGTTCTTTTATTCCCATTCCAGGTGTGGATATTGCAGCAATTGCTCGAACAACAATTTTTCAAACAGGTGCTTTTGGATTGATGAATATTTTTGCTGGAGGAGCTCTACGAAGAATGTCAATTTTTTCCTTAGGAGTGATGCCTTATATAAGTGCCTCCATCATAATGCAACTTCTAACAATTGCTATACCTCAGCTTGAGGAGCTTGCAAGACAGGGAGAAGAGGGAAGAAGGAAAATAACCCAGTATGCAAGGCTTGCGACTATACCTATAGCAGCCATTCAGGGACTTGCTCTTTGTTATTGGATTCAAAGTATAAATAATGGTGCTTTTGTTTTTATACAAGGTTTTAGTTTTATATTCCCTGCAGTTCTTACCTTAATAACAGGGACAATTTTTCTTATGTGGATAGGAGAGAAGATTACAGAGAGAGGAATTGGGAATGGTATCTCTCTAATAATATTTGCAGGAATTGTTGCTCAGATAAGACCTGCTACCGGAAATATTTTAAGATTAACTCAAGCTGGACAACTTACCCCTTTTACAATATTTTTATTTGCTGTGATTGCAGTTTTGATTACAGCAGCGGTGGTAATTATCTACCAAGCTGAAAGAAGAATTCCCATTCGTTATGCAAGAAGGATAGTGGGTAGACGTGCTTATGGAGGACAAAGCACGTATCTTCCTATTCGCATAGGAGGAGTAGGAGTTATTGCTATCATTTTTGCAATATCTGTTTTGCTTCTTCCCTCCACGATAGCAAGGTTTATCAATCATCCTTTGACTCAAGCTATTGCTAGCTGGCTTTCTCCAGGGTCCATACTGTATTATATACTATATGCTCTTGCGGTTATATTTTTCACTTTTTTCTATACTGCTGTTGTATTTAATCCAGTTGAGGTTGCAAATAACATGCGTCGATACGGAGGATTTATTCCGGGTTTGAGACCAGGTAAACCAACAGTTGATTATATAACCGCAGTGTTAACGAGAGTAACTTTTATGGGAGCTTTGTTTTTTGCTTTTATTGCTATAATTCCGGTGCTCATTAACCAGCAACTTTTATACAACAGTTTTCCCTTTGGTGGAACTTCTATCCTTATAGCAGTTGGAGTTGCACTGGATACTGCTCAGCAACTTGAGTCACATCTTCTTATGCGTCACTATAAAGGTTTTATTAAAGGGAGGATGTGATGATTGTTGTATTGCTTGGACCACCTGGAGCAGGGAAGGGAACCCAGGCTGAGAAGCTTTCTAAGAAGTTAGGTTTAAAACATCTTGCTACAGGTGATCTTTTAAGGGAAGCAGTGGCTAAAGGAACAGATCTTGGTAAGGAAGCTCAAAGTTATATGAGTAGGGGTGAGCTTGTACCAGATTCTATTGTTTGTAAAATAGTGGAAGAGAAGATAAAAGAGGGCAAAGATGGATTTATACTTGATGGGTTTCCCAGGAACATAAATCAAGCAAAGGAACTTGATCAATATCTAAGACAATTTGGGAGACAGATTGATAAAGTTATAAATATAGAAATTAGCGAGGATGAAATTGTAAAAAGGCTTACAAGAAGAGTTATTTGCTCAAAATGTGGGAAAATATATAGTTTGGATGATATAGATTCTGACACAGAGTGTCCAAACTGTGGAGGTAGATTGCAACAAAGAAAAGATGATAATATAGAGACAATAAAAAATAGGATAAAAATTTATAAGAAAGAGACTGCTCCTCTTATTGATTATTACCGTCAAAGGGGAATTTTAAAGAATGTTTCAGGAGAGGAATCTCCGAATAAAGTTTTCTTGAGGCTTCTTGAGGCTCTATGATTAAATTAAAAACTGAAAAAGAAATTGAACTTATAAAACAAAGTGGTCGTATAATTGCCGAAATTTTTAAAGAGATTAAAAATAAAATAAAAGAAGGCGTAACAACCGAAGAGCTTGATGAACAGATAGATAAGTTCATTAGGAAAAAAGGAGCTTGTTCTGCTTTTAAAAATTATCGAGGCTATCCCAAGAGTTGTTGTATCTCTGTAAATGAGGAAGTAGTTCACGGGATTCCCTCTCCTGATAGAAAGATAAAAGAAGGGGATATAGTATCTATCGATATAGGGGTAAACTTAAATGGATATATAGCTGATGCTGCAAAGACTTTTCCTGTGGGAAAGATTTCTAAAGAAAAGGAGAGGTTGCTAAAAGTTACTGAGGAAGCTCTTTATAAAGGAATTCAACAGATGAGAGTTGGAAAGAGAGTAGGAGACATAAGCTATGCTATTCAAACTTGGGTTGAAAAGCATGGTTTTTCAGTAGTGAAGGAACTTTTTGGACATGGAGTAGGTTACAGTTTGCATGAGGATCCTCCAGTTCCAAATTTTGGAAAGGCCAACCAAGGTGAACTTTTAAGAGAAGGGATAGTCTTGGCTATAGAGCCAATGGTGAATGCAGGAAAAGATAGAGTAAAGGTTTTAAGTAATGGATGGACAGTTGTTACACTTGATGGGAAGCCTTCTGCCCATTTTGAACATACGGTAGCTATTGTAAATGGGAGACCAAAAATTTTAACTATTTAGGAGGATATTTTGCCCAAGGAAAAATTAATACGAACCTCTGGTACAGTTGTAGAGACTTTACCGAATGCTACATTTAGGGTAGAACTTCCCAATGGACGTAAAGTTTTAGCCCATGTATGTGGAAAGATGAGGATGAAATTTATTCGCATCCTTCCAGGAGATAAGGTGAGTTTGGAAATCTCACCTTATGATCCTACTAGAGGAAGAATAGTTTATAGAGAAGGGAAAGGTAAATGAAAGTAAGATCTTCTGTAAGAAAAATGTGCAAAAAGTGTAAAATTATTAGAAGAAAAGGTGTTGTAAGGGTTATATGTGATAATCCTAAGCATAAACAACGTCAAGGTTAAGGAGGATAATGATGGCAAGAATAGCTGGTGTGGAGCTTCCCCCTAACAAAAAAGTTGATATAGGTTTAACTGCTATTTATGGAATAGGCCGGGATCTCTCCCAAAAAATCCTTAACGAAGCAGGTGTTGAGTTTAAAAAGCGGATTAAGGATTTAACGGAAGATGAGATAAATCGACTCAGACATATAATTGAGGAAAATTATAAAATAGAAGGAGATTTGAGACAGGAGATAAAAAGTAACATTTCTCGATTGATAAATATTGGTTGTTATAGAGGAATAAGACATAAGAGGGGACTTCCGGTAAGGGGGCAGCGAACAAGGTGCAATGCTCGCACTCGCAAAGGTCCACGACGCACAGTAGGTAGCAAAAAGAAAAAGAAATAAATTGGAGATAAAAAATGGCAGCTAGAAAAAGAAGAGAGAAAAAAAAGAAAAGGGAAAAAGTTGAAGAAGGTATGGTTTATATTCATTCCACCTTTAACAATACTATTATCACTGTTACTAATATGAAAGGTGAAGTGCTTTGCTGGTCCTCAGGTGGAGTTGTGGGTTTTAAGGGAACAAAAAAAGGTACTCCTTTTGCTGCTCAAAAAGTTGCTGAAGATGCGGCTAAAAAAGCTCAAGATAACTATGAACTAAAACGAGCTATTGTGGTGGTAAAAGGTCCTGGTGCAGGTAGAGAAACAGCTATTAGGACTTTACAGGCTGCGGGAATTAAAGTAGTTGCCATAAGAGAAGCAACGCCTATTCCCCACAATGGTTGTCGTCCTCCTAAAAAGAGGAAAGTATAAAAGGAGAAAAGTATGGGTTTAATGCTAGAAAGAAAATGTGCTTGGTGTCGTAGATTAAATACCAAATTATTTTTAAAAGGAGAGAGGTGTTTCACTAATAAATGTGCCTTAGAAAATAGGAAACGCAGCTTAGTGACCCGTTCTCAAAGAAGATTATCACAGTTTGCTCGGCAACTTAGAGAAAAACAGAAACTGCGAATCAAGTATGGTGTGGTGGAAAATCAATTTAAACGGTACTACGAGGAAGCGGAGAAAAAACCTGGTTTGACAGGAGAAGAACTTCTTCGTCTTTTGGAAAGAAGATTAGATAATGTTGTGTGGCGATTGGGTTTTGCTTCTTCTAGAGCTCAAGCTCGTCAACTGGTTGCTCATGGTCATTTTTTAGTTAATGGAAGAAAGGTAAAAACTCCTTCCTACCTTGTGAAAGAAGGAGATGTGATTGAGCCTAGAGAGAGAAGCAAAAAAAGTGAGATAATAAAGCAGAACGTAAAAGACATCGAAAAAAAGCAGATACCCGCATGGTTGGAGCTAGAGCTGAAGTCACTTAAGGCAAGAGTTTTAAGACTTCCCGAGAAAGAGGAACTTGACCAGGAAGTAGATACTTCTCTTATTGTTGGATACTATTCAAGAAGATAGTTGAGTTTGTTCGAGGTTCAATGTTATAGTAATATGAATAAATATTAAAGGTAAAGGAGGAAATGAGTGAGGGGACTAGTAAAGGCTGAGAAGGTAAAAATTGAAAAGGAAACCTTCTCCGAGAAGTACGGAAAGTTTATTATTGAGCCATTAGAAAGAGGTTACGGCATAACCTTAGGTAACTCTTTACGTCGTATTCTTCTCTCCTCTATCCCGGGTGCAGCTGTGGTTTCTATAAAAATAGAAGGGGTAGCTCATGAATTTGCTACGATACCCGGGGTTAAGGAGGATGTTTTGCAGATTATTCAGAATCTTAAAAAACTAAGAATGAAACTTTATACTGATAAAGAAAAGGAAATTTTTTTAGATGAAAAAGGTCCTCTTGAGGTGAAGGCTTCCCATATTAAAACAGATAGTGAAATAGAGATTATAAACCCTGACCTTCATATTGCCACTCTTGAAGATGATGGAAAACTTTCTATGCAGATAAATGTGGCAAGGGGAAGGGGATATGTGGAGGCAAGTGAAAACAAAAGAGAAAATCAGCCTATAGGAACTATTCCCGTTGATTCTATTTTTAGCCCCGTGTCTAAAGTAAAATATGAGGTGCATCCAGTAAGAGTTGGCAGAAAGACAGCCTATGATTCCCTAGTTATGGAGATTTTTACCGATGGTACTATAAGACCAGACGAGGCATTAAATCAAGCAGCTAAAATTTTGCAAGATTTTGCAGAACTTTTTATCATAAAGGAGGAAAAAGAGAGTAAAGAGAAGGTAAAAGAGGAATTTTTAAAGAAAAAAATTGATGAGTTAGATTTCCCAGCAGTAACTTTAAATGCATTAAAAAGTGCAGGAATAAATACAATTGGTGATATTATCAGAAAAGAGCCTAAAGAGCTTCTTATGATTCACAATTTTGGAGAAAAGTCACTCGAAAAACTAAAAAAAGAGCTTAGCAAATATAATCTTAGTTTAAAGAGAGACGAAAAATGAGACACAAAAGGAAAATAAATAAGCTGTCACGACCAAGAGATCAACGTAGGGCTCTTCTAACAGGTCAGGTAAGGGATTTAATTGCCAAAGAAGAGATTATCACTACGGAGGCTAAGGCAAAGGAGACGGCAAAGCTGGCGGAAAGAGTGATTACTCTGGCTAAGCAGGATTCTGTTCACCGCAGGAGACTTGCATTTAGTATTGTTAAGGATAAGCAGGTGGTAAAAAAGCTCTTCTCAGCAATTGCTCCAAGATATGAGAATCAAAAAGGGGGGTACACTAAGATTATAAAGATTGGCTATCGCAGGGGAGATAATGCCTTAATGTGTAAAGTGAAGTTAGTTTAGGATGGATGGTAAATATAAAGCTGGTACTGGAATATGATGGAACTAACTATCATGGGTGGCAGTTCCAGCCTGTTGTTCCTACAATTCAAGGAGAGGTCCAAAGAGCTCTTAAAAAAATTTTAAAAAAAGAAGTTACAGTTATAAGTGCAGGTAGAACCGATGCAGGTGTACATGCAAAAGGACAGGTTGCGAACTTTAAAACCTCAAACCTTCCCCTTTCTCCTATGCAGCTACTTTTTGCTTTGAACAGTGTTCTTCCTCAAGATATACGAGTAAAGGATGTAAAAAAAGTTCCAGAAAAATTTCATGCTCAAAAAAGTGCCTGCTATAAGATATATCAGTATTTAATTTACAATGATGCTATTTGTCGTCCATGGTTTAGAAATTTTACTTGGTGGATTTCACACCCTTTAGATTGTGAGTTGATGAGAGAAGCTGCTAAGAAGTTAATTGGTAGACATGATTTTTCCTCCTTCCAAAATCAAGGTAGCCCTTCTGAGTCTACAGTTCGTACCGTGGAGAAAATAAAGATTTTTAAAAGAAAATCTTTAATTTGTATTTTTATAAAGGCCGACGGATTTTTATATAAGATGGTGAGAAATATTGTGGGAACACTAGTTGAGGTAGGAAGAGGCAAGCTTTCTCCTTCAAAAATGAGGCTTATTCTTGAGGCAAAAGATAGAAGAGAAGCAGGACCAACTGCTCCTCCTCAGGGACTTTACCTTTGGAGAGTTGGATACCCTAAAATTTTTGACAAAACTTGAGTGTGTAAGTACAATGAAACAGTCAGAAGTTTATGCTCGCTATAAGGATAAGCTTGCTATGCTAGATGACCCATTAGTGAAAAAAGTTGAGGCTACTATTCAAAAATTTAATATGCTTCCTCAAGGAAGTAAAGTAGTTGTTGGAATATCAGGAGGGCCAGATTCTACTGTCCTTCTTCACCTTCTGTATTCTTTAAAAGAAAAGTATAAAATTGAAATTTGGGCTGCTTACCTTGATCACTGTATAAGAGAGGATCGAACAGAGGAGAAAGAATGGGTAAAACAGCTTGTTCGAGAGCTACAGGTTCCTCTTATTTCTGATTCTATAGATGTTCCTCTTTTAGCTAAAGAGAAAGGGTTATCTTTAGAGTTTGCTGCAAGGCAGGCTCGATACAATTTTTTAGAGCATGTTGCGAATAAAGTGGGAGCAGCGAGAATAGCAGTAGGACACACAGCTTCTGATCAGGCTGAGACTGTTTTGATGAGGTTGATAAGGGGAAGTGGTGTTGATGGACTGGCGGGTATTCCTTTTGTAAGAGGAAGAATTATTCGTCCGCTGCTTAAAGTTTTTCGATGGGAAATTGAAGAATATTGCAAAAGATACAGCCTCACCCCTGCAGAAGATCCATCAAATAAGAATCTTTCTATTCTCCGTAACAGTGTTCGTTTTAAACTTATCCCTTTCCTATCCGAACATTACAATCCTCGAATAGTTGAGACTTTATCCAATACCGCAGACATTCTTCAAGCAGATAAGGATTTTTTAGAAAAAGCTACCTTAAAGGCTCAGAGAAAGGTTGTAGAGAAAAAAACAGACAGGTTTGCCGTCATCAATGTTAAAAAGCTCTCTAATCTTCATCTTTCTCTGCAGCGTAGAGTTATCCGTCATCTTATTGAGGAACTGAGAGGTGGTCTTGAGGGTATTGAGTACACTCATATTCACCAGATTCTGGATTTAAAGAAAAATAGGGGTACAAAAGTTCTAGATTTACCAGGAAACCTAAGGATTCGATGTGAATATGATAAGCTTGTTATTGAAAAAGGTGAAGAAACTCCTCCTAGTTTTTTTAAACCTCTTAGAGTTCCCGGAAAAACAGAGCTACCCGAGCTTGGAATGGTTTTTGAGACCGAGGTTGTATCTGAACGACCATCCCATTTTCCATCTGATCCTTACCAAGCTCATCTTGATTTTGATAAAATCACCGAGTCCCTCTTTTTACGGCCAAGACAAGAGGGAGATAAATTTAAACCTCTTGGAATGAAGGGGGGGAAGAAATTAAAGAACTTTTTCATAGATTTAAAGGTGCCCCGTTTTGAAAGAGACAACGTTCCTATTTTGGTAAGTGGAGATAAAATAGTATGGGTAGTTGGTCATCGGATAGATGACAGATTTAAAGTAAAAGAGGATACCAGAAGAATACTTAAGATAAAGGTTACCTTCTATGATACGTCAGGCAGAGGTAAGAAGAAAAACAGAGGAAACAGAAGTTAATTTGTATTTAAATTTAGACGGTGATGGAAAATCAACTATAGATACTGGATATCCTTTTTTTGATCACATGTTAAAGCTTTTCTCATGGCACGGATTTTTTGATTTGAGGATAAAAGCTCAGGGAGATATTCATATAGGTGAGCACCACTTAGTGGAAGATATCGGTATATGCCTGGGAAAGGCTTTTTCTCAAGCTATAAAAGATAAAAGAGGAATTAAAAGGTACGGTGCCTCCACTGTTCCCATGGATGAGGTACTTGTAAGCTGTATAGTAGATATAAGTGGTAGACCACTTCTTGTTTTTAATCTCAATTGCGAAAAAGAGACAAAAGCTAAAATAGAGGACCCTTTTAAAGATTTTTTTCGAGCTTTTTGTGCTCACTCAGGTGTAACTCTCCATATAAATATTCACTATGGAGAGGGATATCATCATATTCTGGAAGGAATATTTAAAGCCTTTGGTATCAGTCTAGACCGTGCCACACAGATAGAGAAGAGAAGAGAGGGTTTGCCTTCTACTAAGGGATTAATAGAGGAGATATAATAAGTATAAGTTTGGGAGTGCAAGGTGCGTGCTGTAGTTCAAAGAGTGAGCTCAGCTGAATGTTTAGTAGGAGGAAAAAGGGTAGGGAAGATAGGAAAAGGACTAGTAGTTTTACTTGGTATAGGGAAAGGTGAGAAAGAAAAAGATGCTGAGTGGATGGCTAAAAAGATAGTTAATTTGAGAATTTTTGAGGATGATAAGGGGAAAATGAATCTTTCTTTACTTCAAGTTGGGGGTGAGATTCTCCTTGTTCCTCAATTTACTCTCTATGGAGATTGTAGAAAAGGATACAGACCAACTTTTTCTCAAGCTGCCCCTCCTGATGTAGCTGAGAGGATGTTCTATAAAGTTAAGCAGATTATTGCCGAATATTTAGGTGAGGTAGCTTGTGGTGTATTTGGAGCTAAGATGAAAGTGAGACTTGAGAATGATGGTCCGGTGACTTTAATAATAAGTTCAAGAGGAAAATTTAGAGAAAATAGCAATGAGTAAAACAACTGTAGGTTTAAATATAGGTTCAACTTCTTTGAAATTCGTGGAACTTATACATAAAAGAGGCAAATATAAATTAAGTAAGATAGGTGTAGAGGAGTTTCCCTTATCTGAAAAACAAGGCTATATGAGTCAACAAAGTTTAATCGTTAAAAGCATCCAAAAAGTTATCCGTAGCTATAGATTAAATTCCAAAAGAATAGTCACAGGAGTGGAAGGTGAATCAGTTGTGGTGAGAACAATAAGAGTTCCTAAAATGAAAAAAAGAGAACTAGAAGAAGCTATCAGGTGGAAAGCAGAGGAGCATATTCCCTACCCCGCGGAGGATGCTTTTTTGGGGTACCATGTTTTAAAGAGAGATTTAACAGCCCCTACTGGCACAGAGATGGCTGTTATGGTGGTAGGTGTAAGAAAAGATACTATTGAAAGGTATCTTGATATATTTCGGCAGGCGAATCTTTGTCCTGCTATAGTAGATGCAAATTCTTTGGCTCTCTACAATATATTTGAAAAAATTAACAGGGAGAGAGAAAAAAATATTGCAGTTATTAACATAGGTCATAAAATTACAAATTTTGTAATTGTAGCTGAGGGAAGCCCTTTTTTGGTAAGAGATATAAAATTTGGAGGAGAAAGCGTCACTCAAGGGTTAATTAGAGCTTTGGGAGTTAACTACAGCCAGGCTGAAAATATAAAAAAAGCGTGCAGTTTAACAGGTATGTCAAAAAAAGAAAAAATAGAGGCGAAGTTAAGTGAGGAGGAGATGAATCAGATTCTCTACTCTGCTCTTGAAGATCTAATTAAAGAAATAGTTCATTCCTTTGAATACTTTACTTCAAACAAAGAGGGAGGTGTTGTTCAAAAGATAGTTATTTCAGGAGGAACATCTCTCATAAAAAATATAGATAAGATTATCTCATCAGAACTTGGAATTCCTGTGCAGAGAATGACCCCTTTTTCCGATGTAATTTACCAGAAAGGAAAATCTGAAGATGTTTTTGTTCGTTCAAGTCCTCTTTTCGCAGTAGCAACAGGTCTTGCTTTAAGGGAGATTTCTTTAATATGATAGAGATAAATCTTTTACCTCTGAAGATATTAAATAAGAGAAGAAAAAGAGATTTTATCATCTTTGTTGGCATATGTGGAGTTGTTGCTATTGTTATATGTTATATTTTGTATTTGTCCCTATATCAGAGTATATATCCTTTAAAAGAGAGACTAGGAGAGATAAAGAAAGAGATTGCACGTTATCAGCCACTTTTACGTCAAATAGAGGATGTAAAGAAAGAAAATAGCGAGATTGAGGCCTATTTTAATGCTTTCAGGGAAGTTGTAGCAAAGCAATCCTTTTGGCCTCGCATGCTTTATGAGGTTTATAAAGCACTTCCTGAAAGTATTTGGCTGGAAGAGATAAAGAGTGACTTAAAAGAAGGTTTTATAGAAATTCAAGGGAAAAGCCTCAGCCAGACTATTGGAGTCGCTGAGTTTATAAATAATATGAGAAATTCTGGGTTTTTCTCTAAAATAGATTTTACAAAATTCTCTCAACAAGAAGTAGCAGGTAAACAGGTAATGATTTTTAAAATTAAATGCTTTCTATCCGAAAAAATTTAAGGATTAGAATATGTTTGGTATGAGAAGTAGAATATTAACTGGTTTGGGAATTTTTTTAGGTTCACTTCTTGTCTTCTATGTGTTTGTGTATATACCACAAATTAAATACAAAAAAAATCTTGAGAATCAAATTTCTCAACAAACCGTAAGACTTATGCAGTTAAAAAAGAAATTCGAAGAACTTAAAAAGCTAAGGGAGGAAAATCAAAAACTTCATAAGGAACTTTCTATTCTACAAAAAAAAGTTAAGGAGAGTGAGGCAACTTTTCTTCATGAGCTAGGAATAAGGGGCAAGGTTTACAATATAGAATATTTGCAAATTATTCCACTTTCCCCAGTTGAGGAAACTTATTATTCTCGTATACCAATAAATGTTCATCTTCTTGGAAAATATCATAACTTGGGTATGCTTATCTCTGATATGGCAAGAGAAGGGGGAGTTGGTTCTTTTACAGTAGATGAAGTATGGCTGAGAGCTTCTTCCAAGGATAAATACACTATTGAGGCGAATTTAACTTTATCTTTGTATAAGTATAAAAAGACGCCTGCAACTTCTCCGGGTGAGTCAAAAAAATCTTCTTCAAAAGCTAGCGATTCTCGGATAGTTACACGGAGAAAAAAAAGATGAAGTTAATAGCAGGTATTTTAGCAATGTTAGTTGTGATTTTTTTATTTTTCGGGGAAAGAACTTTTGCTGTAGAAGATTTGGATATTACTTATTTTTCTCTACCGGAAGTATTTGAATATCCTCCGGTAAAAGGAAGAGATCCTTTTTATCCTTTAATTCAGCAAAAAAAAGAGAAAAGACAGCAGCCGCCACCTTTGTCTTCCAAACCCAAGGTAAAGGAGAAAGAGAAGCCCTTGCAGGTGGTTTCCCATTCAAAGTATAAGTTGATAGGTATTGTGTGGTATGAGAGAAAGGGAGTAGCTCTTATTAGTGGGGAGGGAAAAACATGGGTTGTCGAGGAAGGGATGAGTATTAACGGGTTAAAAGTAGCTAGAATAGATGGAGAAAAAGGAGAGGTTATGCTTGTAGGAGAGGATAAAATAATTCAATTAAAGATGGAAGGGATAAGATGAAGAAAGTAAAGATTTTTTTTGTAGTTGGAGTAAGTTTTCTTGTATTAATAGGATGTTTTTCTTCTGCATTAGCTGTTCAAAAAGAGGTTCCTTTGGAAGAAAAACGCATTTCTCTAGATTTTAAAGATGCTCCACTTAAGGACGTTTTACGACTAATTTCCATAAGAAGTGGAGTGAATATAATAATTGACCCAGAGGTGAAAGGTAGCGTTACAGCTCGATTTGAAAGCCCCATCCCTCTTCTCAAGGCCCTCTCCATTATTCTCTCTGGAACAGACTATGAGTATGTAAAGGAAGATAACCTTATAAGGGTAAGAAAAAAGAAATTTAAGCTTTTATCTGAAACTTTTCACTTAAAGTATACCCTTGTATCCTCTGTTTTACCTTCTATAAAGTCCCTTTTATCCTCCAGGGGATCTTTTACAGTAAACTCTGAGGAAAACTCTCTTACCGTAATTGATACAAAAGATTCTTTAGGTAAGGTTAAAGATTATATAGCTAAAGTTGATGTTGCCTCTCGTCAAATGAGGGAGAAAGTTTTCCCCTTAACCTATGTTAGTGCAGATAAGATTGCTTCCCTTGTAAAGTCTCATCTATCAGAGTATGGTGAGGTTAAAGTTGTGAATGAGACAAACTCTATCATAGTTAAAGATACCCAGCTTTCCCTATCTTCTCTTGAACCTATTATCTTATCCCTTGATACCTTCAGCCCTGAACAGAAAACATTTACCTTAAAGTATGCCCTGGCAGAGGATATTTTGTCCCTTCTCAAACCCAATCTCTCTCCCAAGGCAGAGTACAAAATCATCCCTGAAAAAAATCAAATTGTAATAGTTGATGCTCCCCTTTACCTCAACCGGGCAGAAAAAGTTATAGAAAAGCTTGACCAATTCTCCCTCCAGGTGGAGGAGAGATCCTTTAAGATAAACTACAGATATGCAAGGGATGTTGCAGAAAGCATAAAAGATCTTCTATCAGAGAAAGGAGAAATTGAGGTTAAAGAAGGTACAATTAAGGTAAAAGATGCCTCCTATCCTTTATCTTTAATCTCCAAAAAGATAGAGGAGGAGGATAAATTTTCTCCCAAAAAAGAGATTTTTACCTTAAAGTATGCCTCAGCTTCCCTTCTCTCCCATAAGGTGGAGGAGCTTTTATCCGATAAAGGATCCTGCAAAGTTGAGGATAAGACAAACTCCCTTGTAGTTGTTGATGCACCCATCTTCTTAGATAAGGTAAAAGAGCTTGTAAGGAGGGAAGATGTATTAGAGAATCAGCTTCTTCAGCCTATAAGTTTTAAAGATGTACCTCTTTCCTCTGCTCTATCTGAAATTTCCAGGCTCTCTGGTGTAAATGTTCTTATTGAGGATGAAGTTGAAGGAAAAGTAGCTGCAACCTTTATCCGCCCCATCCCTCTTCTCAAGGCCCTCTCCATTATTCTCTCTGGAACAGACTATGA
>CAYRAK010000006.1:15849-23556 GCA_964422215.1 uncultured Clostridia bacterium
CTTGTAGTTGTTGATGCACCCATCTTCTTAGATAAGGTAAAAGAGCTTGTAAGGAAGGAAGATGTATTAGAGAATCAGCTTGTAAGCAAAAGTTACAATTTACTTTATTTGTTACCCGAGGAAGCAAAAGCTATTTTAGAGAGCAAAATTTCCGAGTACGGCAGAATAATTATTTACTCTCCTGAAGAAAAAGAAGAAAAAAAGATAGAAGAAGATATTATATCTATTCCTCAAGAACCCAAGAAAAATCCAAAAGAAGATCCAAAAAAGGAAAAAATCTCTCTTTCTGATTTATCTTCTACCAATTACCCCTTTATCCATGTAACAGCCTTAAGGAAAAATTTTGCTGAGATAGACAAGTTAATTGAGGAGTTTAATTCTCCAGAATGGGCATCAAAGGAAGTTACAAGAACCTTTTACATAAAAGAGGGCTCACTTGAAAGAATAGCTCTTGCTATTGCAAGTATGATAGGTCTTCCACCTGAAAAAATTGAAGGATTGAAGCTGAAAAAGGGAGCCTGGATACAAATGCAACTTACATCACCCACCATTGATTTAGGTAATATTGGCGCTATTGGTAAACGATAGGAATTTAAGAAATGATCAACGTGGAGTAAATTATGAAGTTGAAAAAAATTAAAAGGTTAGGAGCGGGGGTTTTACTTTTTGTTTTTGTATTTTCCTCAACATCTGTTTTTGCCGATCCTGCCATATGGGTGGATCCTTCGACGGGAAGAATAACAGTTAAAGCAACTCGAGAGCAGATGAAGAAAATAGAGGAGATGCTTCCTCAGTTTCCCACTCAGACACGGCAAATTCAAATTGAAGCAAAGATTGTGGAGGTAAGCTCTACTGTAACTGAGAAATTTGGAGCTTTTTTGGAAAGATTAACGGGATTAGAAGTTCCAGTAACTGGAGAAACAGGAGCAGGAGGTGCGATAAGTTATGGAGCGGGTAGCCTGGAGGAACTTGAGCAAGGGCTGGGAGTGCTTACGATTGATTTTTATCGTCTTACCAGAGAGGAGCGGTTTGAGGTAATTCTCAATGCACTTTTAAGTCGAGGAAAAGCTCGTATCCTATCCTCACCTCGTGTTGTTACAATGTCGGGTGAAGTTGCCGGAATTTATGTAACTACCGAGGTTCCCTATCTTTCCTCAATAACCTACCGAGTAGTAAATGGTGAGGAGATACCTGAAAAGCACTACTCTTATGCAACAGTTGGAATAATTTTACAGGTTCTTCCCAGAATAGTGGGAGAAGATCTTGTAGAAATGTCAATAATTCCTCTTGTAGGAAATTATGAGATTACTCCAGAATTTGGTGCTGAAAACCCTATTTTTAAGAGGCAGGTTTCTCCTACTAATGTGACCATAAAGGATGGGGAATCTTTAGTTATAGGGGGACTCATAAGCAGAGAGAAAACAAAGACAACACTTGGACTTCCGATTATTTCGCATCTTCCTATTTTAGGAAATTTATTTAAAAACCAGATTGACATAGTAAAGGAGAAAAATCTTCTTATAACCATAAAGCCACATATATTAAAACCAAAAGAGATAAAAGGAAGGATCAAAAAGATATTTCATTTTAAATATGCTGTTGCCTCTGAGATTGAGCCCCAGATAAGGAAAATCCTTTCCCCTGATGGATCAATTGAGGTAAATCCTAAAGAAGCTTTGCCCAATTCAATCTTGGTAAGAGACAGAGAGGATAAAATGAAAATCATCCAATCTTTACTTAATGAAATTGGAAGTTATGAAGCTCAGAGAAGACAAGCTGTGTACCATCTTGTTTACACTCCTGTTCAAGAGGCTAAAGAGGCGATAGCAGATTTTCTTTCCAATCGAGGTTTTGTAAAGATAAAGGAAGGGAATACTCTCATAGTGGAGGATGGAGCTTACCAGGTTTCAATGATAGATAAGGTTATATCCACTCTGGAAGAGTACAATGCCGTACCTCGAGAAAAATTGTTTCAACTGTCCTACCTTCCTACAAGTTTAGCCGTGGAAGAGATTCGTTCTCTTCTTTCTCCTCGGGGTTCTGTTGAAGTAGTGAAAGAAGGAACAATTTTGGTCAAAGATGGTAACTGGATTATAAAAAAGATCGAGAAGAAACTACAGGAGATTGATAGCTTTGAGAAACAAAAAGAAACAAAGGTATACTCTCTAAAATATGTAGTTGTATCCGAACTTATAAAACAGGCGAGTTTTGAAAGAGAACTTAAGACAAAGCTTTCCTCTCAAGCTCAGGTTAAGGTAAGAGAGGAAAAGAATGAACTTGTAATAACGGAACTTCGCTGGAAACAAGAAGAAATTGAGAAGCTAATCAAAAAATTTGACCAGTATAATCCTGTAGAGTTCATTTATGTTGCTCAATTTGTTCCAGCCTCTTCTCTTAAACTGCAAGTAAGTTCTCTTCTTTCCCCTCAGGGACAAATTTCGGTTGACACAGCTAAAAATTCCCTTATAATAAAAGATTCACCTTACCATGTAAAGAGAATAAAAGAAAAACTCTATACTCTTGATGTATCATTTCAGAAGAAAAGACAGAAGAGAATAACTGTTACCTATATTCCCCTAGAGAAGGCAATAGAGATTGTTAGAGAAGAGCTTTCAGATAAAGGCGAGGTTATACTGGTAGAGGAAGATAAACGTAGTTTTATTATTGAAGATATACCTTCTGTTTTGTCAAAAATAGAACGCAGGTTGGCAGAACTTGATACTTTTGAAAAACAAAAAGTAGCCAAATTTTATAAGTTAAAGTACATATCTTCGAAAGATGCTGCCAGAGTGATAAGATATTTTCTTTCACCAAAGGGTAAAGTTTATACAGAAGGTTATGAACTTCTTGTGATTGATGCTCCGTATTATCAGAATATAATAGAAAGAATAATAAATCTCATCAATGTTCCTCCTAAATTTTCCCAACTCCAATATTTCAAAAAGATCTTACAACAGGGTGGCTAAGAATGAAAAGGAGAAAAATAAAATTTGGAATGCCCAAGGGTAGCTTAGAGAAGATGAGTATTGACATTTTTCGGCGCGCCGGATATCAGATAACTCGAGAAGAGAGATCTTACATACTTTCTATCGATGATGATGAAATAGAACCTATGCTTATTCGAACTCAGGAAATACCGCTCTATGTAGCAAAAGGGGTTTTGGATGCAGGTCTTGCTGGGAATGATTGGATACTGGAGCGAAAAGTTGAGGTAAAAAAGGTAAAAAAGCTAATTTATTCAAAGAAAGGTCTAGGTAGCGTAAGGTGGGTGCTTGCTGTTCCGGAGAACTCCCCTATACAAAAACCTGAAGACCTTGAAGGAAAGAAAGTTGCCACTGAACTTGTTGGGGTAACTCAAGATTATTTTCGAAAAAAGGGAATTAAGGTGGAAGTAGAGTTTTCCTGGGGTGCCACTGAGGTTAAACCACCTCATTTGGTAGATGCTATTGTTGAGCTTACAGAAACCGGACGTTCTCTTAGAGCGAATAACCTGCGTATTGTTGATACTGTTTTAGAATCAACCACTTGGTTAATTGCTAATTCTTCAGCTTGGAATGACCCCTGGAAAGGGGAAAAGATAAGACATTTAAGTATTCTTTTAGAAGGTGCAGTAAATGGTCTTGGCAAAGTAGGGCTTAAAATGAATGTATCTGAGGAAAACCTTCAAACTGTTTTAAAACTTCTACCTGCTCTTAGAAAGCCAACTGTTTCTCAGTTAAGTGAGAAAGGTTGGTGGGCAGTGGAAACTGTATTAGATGAACTTCAGGCGAGAGAACTTATTCCTAAGTTGAAAGAAGCAAAAGCAGAGGGAATAGTGGAATATCCCCTTAGTAAAGTTGTATATTAAGTGAGGAAAATAAATGGCAGAACCCTTGATAAGTGTTCTGATGGGAAGTGAATCTGATTCTTCAATTATGGAAAATTGCCTGAAGGTGCTTGAGGAGTTGGGTATATCTTATGAAGTTGTGGTACTTTCTGCTCATCGGAATCCCAAGGAACTTATCTCCTATACTGAAAAACTTGAAGAAAGAGGGATAAAGGTAGTTATTGCGGGAGCAGGAGGGGCTGCTCATCTTCCGGGAGTAGTTGCTGCTCATACTGAACTTCCAGTAATAGGCGTTCCTCTTGCTTCTTCTCCCTTACATGGGGTAGATGCTCTTTATTCCATAGTCCAAATGCCAGCAGGAGTTCCTGTTGGTTGTATGGCTGTTGGAAAAGCAGGCGCTGTAAACGCAGCAGTTTTTGCAGCTAAGATACTTTGTCTTTATAATGAATCATTTAAGAAACGTTTGTTAGATTATAAGAAAAAATTCAGAAAAGGAAAGTAATTTTGAGGAGAAGGACAATGAGAAGGATTAAAATTTCGGTTTCTGAAATTCAAAGGGAGGCGGAATTAAATGATTCTCCTATGGCTGAAGCTTTTTGGAAGGCTCTTCCCATAAAGGGCAAGGCTAATCGCTGGGGTGATGAGATTTATTTTTCTGTCCCAGTAGCTCCTGCAGAGGGAGAAAGAAAAGATGTGGTAGAGGAGGGGGACATTGCATTTTGGCCATCAGGAAGAGCCTTTTGTTTATTTTTTGGTCCTACTCCAATAAGTACAGAAAAAGAGATAAGACCAGCAAGTGAGGTAATTCTTTTGGGAAAAGTGGAAGGAGACCTTGAAGCTTTTAAGTCAGTAAAAGAGGGAGAAGAGGTTACAATAGAGAAAATTGAGTAAAATTTTAAGGAGGTAAATTGTGTGTAAGAGAAAAATAGCTGATGTTAAAGCACGTCAGATACTTGATTCTCGCGGAAATCCTACATTAGAGTGTGATGTTTTATTAGAAGATGGGTCTGTAGGTAGAGCTGCTGTTCCCTCAGGAGCATCAACAGGGGAGCATGAAGCTATAGAACTTAGGGATGGAGGGGAAAAATGGATGGGAAAAGGTGTTCTGCAAGCTGTTAACAATGTTAATGAGATAATTGCACCCAAGTTAAAAGGTAAAGATGCATTGAGACAAGCAGAAATTGATCAGATAATGATAGAACTTGATGGAAGTGAAAATAAGAAGAATTTAGGAGCTAATGCTATACTTGGAGTATCTTTGGCTGTAGCAAAAGCTGCTGCAGCTTCTTTGCAAATTCCCCTATATAAGTACTTAGGGGGTTCTGGGGCTAGAATATTACCTGTACCTATGGTGAATATCTTAAATGGAGGAAAACATGCCGATAACAATGTAGATCTGCAGGAATTTATGATAATGCCTGTTGGAGCTTCCTCTTTTAAAGAAGCTTTACGTTGGGTAACAGAAGTTTTTCATAGTTTAAAAAAGGTACTAAATAAAAAAGGTTATAGCACAGCTGTAGGTGACGAAGGTGGTTTTGCTCCAAATCTTTCCTCTAACAGGGAGGCTTTAGAGGTGATAATGGAGGCAATTGAGCTGGCAGGTTATAAAGCAGGTGAAGATGTAGCTTTGGCTTTAGATCCAGCTGCAAGTAGTTTTTACAAAGATGGAAAATATATTTTGCAGGCAGAGAAAGATAAGGAGAAAACTGCCGAAGAAATGGTGGATTTTTATGAGGATTTAATAAAGAAATTTCCTATTATCTCTATAGAAGATGGATTAGCTGAGGATGATTGGGAGGGATGGAAGCTTTTAACCAGGAGGTTAGGAGATAAAGTACAACTTGTAGGTGATGATCTTTTTGTCACCAATACCAAAAGACTTCTTCAAGGAATAAAGATGGGTGTTGCAAATTCTATACTTATTAAACCAAATCAGATTGGAACCTTAACTGAAACCTGCGAGGCAGTAAGAATAGCAAGAGAAAATAACTATACTGCTGTTATCTCTCACCGTTCAGGAGAAACAGAGGATACTACCATTGCTGACCTTGTTGTGGGATTGGGAACTGGACAAATTAAAACCGGTTCTTGCTCTAGAAGTGAGAGAACAGCTAAGTATAATCAACTTTTACGTATAGAGGAAGATTTAGGGGATAGTGCAATATATTGGAAATGGAAAAGATGAAAATGCACAAGGTTACTCTTATTCCAGGAGATGGGATAGGACCAGAGATTACTGAAGTTGCTAGAAAGTGTGTGGAAGCAACAGGAGTTCCTATAAAGTGGGAAGTGGTTGAAGCTGGAGAGTCAGTAATGGAGAAGTATGGTACTCCTTTACCTTATAAAGTCATTGAATCCATAAAAAGAAATAAGGTAGCATGGAAAGGACCTATAACTACTCCTGTGGGAGGAGGATTTCGAAGTGTTAATGTTGCTTTAAGAAAAGAACTTAATCTTTATATGTGCCTTAGGCCCTATAAATACTATCCAGGAGTAAAAAGTAATTTTAAAGATGTTGATCTTGTGGTGATCAGGGAGAACACCGAAGATTTATACGCTGGTATTGAGTTTGAGAAAGACAAACCAGAGACAAAGGAATTTATTAAATTTATATATGAGAAAACAAATATTAAAATTAACCAAGATTCAGGAATAAGCATTAAACCTATTTCTGTTTCTGCAAGCAGAAAAATAGTTAAGGCTGCTTTTGAGTATGCACTTGCAAATAAACGTAGAAAAGTAACAGCTGTGCATAAAGCTAATATAATGAAATTCAGTGATGGATTGTTTTTAGCTGTGGCACGGGAGGTAGCTCAAGAATATGCAGGAAAGGTGGAGTTTGAAGACAAATTGGTCGATAATATGTGTATGCAACTTGTGCAAAAGCCTCAAAATTATGATGTGCTTGTGATGCCAAATCTTTATGGAGATATAATTTCTGATCTTTGTGCAGGCCTGGTTGGAGGATTGGGAGTTGCTCCAGGGGCTAACATCGGAGACGAATATGCAGTTTTTGAGCCTACTCATGGAAGTGCTCCTAAATATAAGGGAATGAATAAGGTGAATCCAACCGGAATGATTCTTTCTGGAGTTATGATGCTTCGTTGGTTAGGTGAAGTTGAGGCAGCCGACGCACTTGAGAGAGCCCTTGCAGCTGTGATTAAAGAGGGGAAAAAGGTAACCTATGATTTTAAGCCGACTCCCGACGATTCTACTGCGGTGGGGACAAGAGAGATGGGGGAAGCCGTTATAGAAAAACTTACTGGTTCTTAAAATCTTCTAAAGTAGCTCGATTTTGTTCATGGATGTTTTTTTATAATACTTACCTTGTTCTAACCTCAGGTTCACAGAAAAACCCCTTTAAATTATTTATTTTTTTATAATGAAAAGGTTGCATTTTCTATTCTTTCTACTAAAATTAACACCTGGAGGATTTAAATGAATAATGAAGAAAAAGATTTTAGAAACCAGCGTCCTTCTGGATCCCCACCTAAAGGCAGTAAATTCGGGAGAAATCTTTTTCTTCTAATTATTATATTTATTATAGCAATATCTATTTTTAACTTTGTGAGAACAGTCCCTGGGGAACAGGAGCAGCAGGTGACCTATACCCAATTTTTGAGAATGATTGAGAAAGGTCAAATAAGCAAAGTTATTATAAAAGGGCAACAGATCAAAGGTCAGGTTAATGAAAGAACTTTTATCACGACTTACGCTCCAAATGATCCTGAGCTTATTGACATATTGAGAGAAAATAACATAGAAATAAAAGCAATGCCAGAAACATCAGACTGGTGGGTGAATCTTATTGGTGGATTGCTTCCCATTCTCATCTTTGTAGGCATATGGTTTTGGATATTCCGACAAATGAGGGTAACAGG
>CAYRAK010000007.1:0-23419 GCA_964422215.1 uncultured Clostridia bacterium
AAAAGGAGAGGAAATTCAAATTGTTCATATAAATCTGCCAACCTTTTTAGGCTGGCAATCTCTTCTTGCTGCCAAACGCTTGAATATCCCCTGTGTTCTTGGTCTGCATGTGCAAGTTGGAAATGTTATCCCCCCTGATATGCCCTGTTTTGATCTTTTAGGTAAAGCACTTGAAGTTTGGTTCTCTTATTTTTACAAGAGAGGAGATATTTTAGTTGCTCCTTCCAATTTAGGAAAAAGAATTTTATCTAGATACTCCCCTCGTAAAGTAGAGGTGGTAAGTAATGGGGTTGATCTTAGGGTTTTTAATTATGAGCGCATTCCTTCAGAGAAAAGCTTGGAATTTAGAAGACGATTTTCACTGGATAAAAAATCCTTTTTACTTTACGTAGGACGACTTAGCAAAGAAAAAAACGTAGGTTATCTTCTAAAAATTATGAAAGTTCTCAAAGAAAGAAAACAGGATGTTAAGTTAGTAGTAGTTGGAGTGGGTAAATTAAAGGAAGAGCTTATAAAAAGGGCAAAAATAATGTCTCTTAGTGAAACTGTTATATTCACCGGTTTTATACCAAAAGAGGAACTTTTATATGCCTATAAGGAGGCAGATATATTGATTCTGCCTTCTTTTTATGAACTTGAGAGTATTGTGATTTTGGAAGGTATGGCTATGAAAAATGTTGTTCTAGTGGGGAAAAGTGACCAAAATGCCGCCTGTGAGCTTGTTAAAGAAGGAGTGAATGGATACACATTTTCTCTTACAGACCCTCAAGATGCTGCAGATAAAATACAAACAGTGTTATCTGACTTCAGATTAAAGGAACGCATGAAAGAAGCTTCCTTTATTCTTGCTCGGAAGTATGATATAGAAAAAAGTATTTCTAAAATGGAGGAGATTTATCGTAATCTGGTTGAAGAACCCAAGCAAAAACTCTATTAGGCGTTAATAGGACTCTTACCGAAATTGGGATACCTGGAACCCTGATAAGAAGCAAAAAGTATTGCACTTCAGGCTTGAGTCGTCTTGAGCTCTGGAGGCTTTTTGATACAATATAAAAAATAATATCTCAAGGAAAATACCATGAAGCCTGTTTTACAAGTAGCACTTGATTTTGTAAATTTAAAAAGAGCCTTAAAAGTTGCTGAAGCGGCTGTAGCTGGAGGTGCAGACTGGCTTGAAGCTGGTACCCCTTTAATTAAAAGTGAAGGGATAGAAAGCATCCGCACTTTACGAAGAAGATTCCCGCACCACACTTTGGTTGCTGACCTTAAAATTATGGATGCCGGAAGAATAGAGTCAGAGGTAGCTTTTAAAGCAGGAGCAGATATAGTATGTGTTATGGGTGTTGCTTCTGATCCAACTATTGAGGAGTGCGTGGAAGCTGCTCGAAACTATGGAGGGAAGGTAATGGTTGATCTGATGAATGTCTCTTCTGTCACAGAAAGGGCTCAAGAGGTTGAGAGGATGGGAGTTGATTTTGTAGAGATTCATATCTCTATAGATGCCCAAATGAGAGGAGAGAAGCCTTTTTCTCTGATAAGGGAAATTGCAGGGAAAGTAAATGTGCCTATTGCTGTAGCTGGAGGTATAAATTCTGAGACGGTTGCTCCTATCGTTGAATCTGGGGCAAAGGTTGTAATTGTAGGTGGAGCTATATGTAAAGCACATAATCCTAAGACAGCCACTCAGATTATAAAAGAGGCTTTACAGGAGAAAAAAGTAATAGAAACAGAGCTTTTCAAAAGAGTGTCTGAGGAGGAAGTTGAGAGAATTTTTAAAAAGGTGTCTACTGCTAACATCTCAGATGCTATGCACAGAGGGGGTGTGTTGGAAGGATTCATACGCATTACTCCTGTGGAGAAAATGATAGGAAGGGTACTCACGGTAAGGACATATCCGGGAGATTGGGCAAAACCTGTAGAAGCTATTGATAGAGCCGAAAAGGGACAGGTACTCGTAATTGACGCAGGTGGAGTAGGTCCTGCGGTCTGGGGTGAACTTGCTACTCATTCTGCTGTTCAGAAGGGACTTGGGGGAGTTGTGATTTATGGGGGGATACGGGATGTGGAAGAAATTCGTAAGTTAAATCTTCCTGCCTACGCCAGGCTTATTACTCCTCTTGCGGGAGAACCTAAGGGATTTGGAGAGATCGGGGTTCCTGTTAAAATAGAGGGGAAGATTATATCTACAGATGATTGGATTGTGGGGGATCAGGATGGGCTGGTTGTAATTCCAAAAGTCAAAGCAGCCGAAATAGCCAATCGAGCTATGGATGTTTTAGAGAGAGAAAATCGTATAAGAGAGGAGATAAAGGAGGGAGGTACTCTCTCCTCAGTTATGGAACTTTTGCGATGGGAGAAGGAGCATACGTGAATCTCATAGTTGCAGTTTCTATATTTGTAATAACCTTAATTTTTATAATCCGGGGAAATCCTCATCGAAGTGTGGTTACTCTATCGGGTGCTGTTGCTATGGTTTTAGCTGGAACTTATCTGGGATTTTACACCCAAAGAGAAGCGGTGCAAATAATAGATTGGAATACTTTAGGGCTTCTTTTGGGGATGATGATTATTGTATCTGTTCTTAGGAAAACCGGACTTTTTAGATTTTTAGCCATTTGGGGAGCTCGCACCTCAAAAGGTGATCCCTGGAAACTTCTAATTATGATTAGTCTTATAACTGCTTTTATTTCAATGATTATAGATAATGTAACAACTATTTTGCTTATGGCTCCTGTAACTATTTTAATTTGTGATATGTTGAGCATAAATCCAGTGCCTTTTATGCTATTTCAAACTTTTTTTTCCAATGTAGGAGGAGTTGCCACTTTAGTAGGTGATCCTCCTAATATTATGATTGGCTCAGCTGCTGGATTGGACTTTAATTCTTTTATTTTTCATCTTATGCCTGTTGCCTTGGTTACTTTGGTTTTTTTGCTTTTTCTATCCAGGATCCTTTTTCCTGAAGTTTTTAGGACAAATAAAAGACGTGTTAAGAAAGTTATACCAGAGATGGTTCTAGCAAAGAGTATAACTGATATTTATTCTTTAAAAATTGGGCTTTTCTGCTTGGTAGGTGTTGTAGGTCTCTTTGCCCTTGAACCTGTGCTTCATTTAAAACCAGCTTTTGTGGCTCTCATGGGAGCAGCTATAGTTCTTACCCTAGCTCGTCAGTCTCTTGAAGAACTCTTAGAGAGTATAGATTGGCCCACTCTTCTTTTTTTTGCTGCTCTCTTTATCCTTGTAGGGGGATTGGAAAAATCAGGATTTATAAAAATACTGGGGAAAGAACTTAGCATGTTAGCTCACAAAAATCTTTTGGGAAGTAGCGCATTTTTAATGTGGGTCTCTGCTCTTGTGTGTTCAGTAGTGAATAGGGTTCCCTATACTGCAGCTGTAATTCCTATCATAAATCACATTTCAACAACAGGAGTAAATGTTGAACCTCTTTGGTGGAGTCTTGCTCTAGGGGTGGGTTTAGGAGGCAATGCAACCCCCATTGGGACTACTGCTGGTATTGCTATGATAAGTATATCTGAGAGAACTGCTCATCCGATAGACTTTAAAAGTTGGTTCAGAGCAGGAGCGATTGTGACATTAACAACCACTGGTATAGCTACTCTCTTTATTGTAGGATTATTTAGTTGGTACAGTTAACCTATCAGATTTATTGATTGATTTAAATAATAATTAGTTTCACTCTCTTTTTTCCTCTAAGGAAGGAAGAGGTGATATTTTTACTTTTTTTATTTGACGAGCATTTGCATCTACTATTTCTATTCTTACTCCATCCTCTTCTATAATTTCTCCCTTCTCTGGAACTCTTCCTAGACAGGAAAAGATAAATCCTCCGATAGATTCAAAAGATGCAGATTTCTCAGGAAGATAGGTTCCTAATTTTTTGTTAATTTCACCGATATCTGTATCACCTTCTACAAGGGCTGATCCATCCTTAAGAATCTGTATTTTCTCTGAAGGAGTCTTATCATACTCATCCTCAATTTCTCCGACAAGTTCCTCTAGTAAATCCTCTATAGTGATAATTCCAGCTACACCACCATATTCATCAACTACTATGGCAAGATGGGTTTTCTTTCGTCGTAGCTGATATAAAATTTCGCTTAATTTGCTACTGTAAGGCACAAATATAGGAGAATGCATAATATCCCTTACCTTTAGTGTATCCCACTTTTCACGAATCCTTAAAAGGTCTTTTGCATATGCCACTCCCACAATGTTATCTATTTTATCTTTATATACTGGTATTCTGGAGTAGCCTGCTTCATTAATTAGATTTTTAAGTTCCTCTAAGGTTGCATCTTCATGAATAGCTACCATTTTTGTACGAGGAGTCATTATCTCTTTAACTCGTGTTTCATCAAATTCAAGAGCTGAGTGGGCAAGCTCTTCCTCTCCTTCTTCTAATGCCCCTTCTTCGTGTCCTATGTTGATCACGGTGTGAATTTCTTTTTCTGTAATTGCCTTAAGAAGCGGGGATTCCTCAATATTTCCTAAAAGTCCTCGGGTAAGAAAAGTTAAAGCTTTAGTAATAGGAAAAAGGAGAGTGGAGAGTGTAAAAATTGGTCCTATAACTCTTAATGAGACCTTTTCTGCATGCTCACGGCAGTATCTTTTGGGAGTTATCTCTCCGAACAGAAGGATTACAAAAGTCATAATTCCAGTTGCTATACCCACAATTTTTCCCTGCGTTCCCCCTATTAATTGCTGGACGAGAATTGTAGCTAAACTGGAAGCTGCTACATTAACAAGATTATTCCCTATAAGTATTGTAACAAGCCATCGAGAAGGATCAGATAAGAGCATTTCAAATTGTTTTTTCTTAGATGGATGTTCCTTGCTTAATCTTTTAACTGTTATTTTGCCCAAAGAGGAAAGAGCAATCTCAGATCCGGAGAAAAAGGCCGACAGAGCAATACATATGGCAATAAGTATAAATATAACCCAAGAGGTAAACAAAATTATACCTCGCCTTATTTAAAGTTTTTTTTCTCCAGTTCCTGTAATTTAATGAGACGTCTTTGGTGTCTTCCTTTTTGAAATTCTGCTCTTGTCCACTCCTTTACTATTTCCTTTGCTAAATCTTCACCTGTTATTCTTGCTCCAAGCACAAGGACATTAGAATTGTTGTGTTCTCTAGATTTGCGAGCAGCATAAAGGTCATAACAGGGTGTAGCTCTAATACCAAAGAACTTGTTAGCCATAATTGTCATTCCCAGACCTGTTCCACAAATAAGGATACCCCTATCAAATTTGCCTTTTATTATTTCTCTAACTGCCTTCTCTCCATAATCTATGAAATCGACAGGTTCTTCACTATAAGTTCCGAAGTCCTCATATTCAATTTTTTCCTGTCGAAGAAAATCTTTTATTACTTCCTTCAATCTAAATCCAGCATGATCTGCAGCTAGAGCGACTTTCATTTACTCTCCCCCTCCTTTTTTGAACTTGCCATTCCCGCAAAGGGACTCTTTTGCTTGTTATCATCTCTGTACTGAGCAAGTTTTTCAGCTAAAGCCTGTGTTACTTTTGCTTTAATTATTACCCTATCCTCTAGGTACTCTTTTTCGATTATTTCTCCCTGGTCATAAACAAGGGAAATTAAGTCGCTTCTCTTATAGGGAAGGGAAAATACACTATCTACTCTTCTTTTTGTTATCATCTCTTCTATACGTTCTAGAAGCTCGTTAAATCCAAAACCAGTTAAAGCTGATACTAATACCGGCGAATCTACAGCTCTTTTAATTCGCTCTAACCTTTCCTTTTCATTTATGAGGTCAACTTTGTTAAGTACATTAATTATAGGTTTGTTTTGAATATTAAGCTCCCTTAATACAGAATATGTAGCTCTGTTTTGCTCCATCATCTTTGGATGAGAGGCATCTAGAACATTAATAAGAATATCAGCCTCTTCTATTTCTTTTAATGTTGCATGAAATGCAGCAACCAAATGATGAGGAAGCTTGTTTATAAATCCTACAGTATCAGTTAAGAGAATTTCTTGGTTATTAGGGAGAACAAGTTTTCTTGTGGTAGGATCAAGGGTAGCAAAAAGCTTATCATCAACTTTTACTTTAGCTTTAGTTAGCTTATTGAGAAGAGTGGATTTACCCACATTCGTATAACCTATAAGAGCAGCAATCCAGAAATTCGCTCTATTTTTTCTTATAATTTCGCGTTGTTTTTCTATTTGTTTTATTTTTTTCTTTAATTGTATTATACGATCTTTAATTCTTCTTCGATCAACCTCCAGTTTGGTTTCTCCAGGTCCTCGGGTTCCTATACCTCCTCCTAAACGGGAAAGCAGGATTCCCCTTCCTTTTAATCGAGGAAGAAGATAGGTGAGTTGTGCAAGTTCAACTTGTATTTTTCCTGCCCCAGATTTAGCTCTAAGGGCAAAGGTATCTAAAATGAGCTGCGTTCTATCTATTACTCTTACTCCAATTCTTTCCTCAAGGTTTCTCTGCTGGGAAGGTGTAAGATCGTCATCAAATATAACAACATCTGTTCCAAGCTGCTTGCAAAGGTTAGCAATCTCCTCTACTTTTCCTTTTCCTATATAAAATGCACTATCAGGAGTAGACCTTGTCTGAATAATTTTGGCTTGAACTACTCCACCGACGGTTTGCACCAAACGAGAAGCTTCGTTTAAAGAATCCTCTACCCTCCATTCTTCAGGTTCCTGGTTTTTTCTTAAAGCAACCAGGACAACCTTCTCCTTCTTTTTAGCTCCAACAGGCTTTACTTTGGTTTTCTTGGATATCTCGGTGTTCTCCACCTTAACTTGTTTATTTTCTCTAACTCTAGTTTAAATTGTAGCTTTTGTTTCCCCTTCTGTCAAGCGTAGCTAACCAACTTAAAAATAAGCACTCCTCCCCCCAAAGCCCAGCAATACCATGAGAAAATAGTAAGTTTTTTTTCTTTCAATACATTCTGAAGTATTTTTAAAGCTAACATTCCTACAAAAAATGCAACAAAAGTTCCGAAAATAAAAGGAACTATCGTACTTATTTGATATTTTGAAAAATTTAAATCTTTACTCTCCAGGACAAAAGCTCCAATTGTTGCTGGAATAAATAAAAAAAAGCTATACCGAAAAGAAAGTTCTCTTCTTACCCCTCTCATCAATCCGGTAGAGATGGTAACTCCGGATCTGGAGACTCCTGGTAGGATAGCAACCCCTTGCATTGCTCCAACTAACAAAGCATCCAAAAGTCCAATTTGTTCTTTTATACCAGGATTTGGACTTAATTTCTCTGCTAACCACAGAAATCCTCCGGTAAAAAGAAGCATTATTGCCGGTATAACTTCTCCCCCAAAGATAAAGTTTTCCCATTTTTGAAGTATAAGTCCTATAATAAGGGTAGGAAGTGTTCCGGTAACAACCATCAAAGTAAGTTTTCTTCTATACCGCAAGGATTTATCTTTGAGGTTGAATTTTATAAGGGAAAGTAGCATAAGGTAGATTTCTTTCCGAAAAAATACCAAAACTGCTCCTAAGGTTCCAACATGTAAAAGGACATCAAAGAAAACTACAGGTTCTTTAATCCCCATGAAATGTTGCAGAATAACTAGATGACCTGAACTACTTATAGGAAGGAATTCGGTAAGACCTTGAATTATTCCTAAAAAGAGAGCCTGAGGTACACTCATCAACATTATTTAAGTCTTTCCTTAGAGATTCCCCTCTTGGAAGTTCGAATAAAATTACAAAGATACTCTATCTCTTCACTTCCTTCCAGTTCATTTTCAATCTTTTCCAGAGCCTGAGCTATATTTAATCCAGACCTGAAAAGTATTTTATAGGCCTTTTTTAAAATATTACGAGTGGATAAGGGAAAGTTTGCTCTTCGCAAGCCAACAATGTTTAATCCCCAGAGGGAAGCAGGATGACCATCTGCTATACTGAAAGGTATAATATCTTTGACAACTTTACTGCACCCTCCAATCATAGCGTATTTACCAATTCTCACATACTGGTGCACTGCTGATAGTCCTCCAATTATTGCTCTATCTTCCACCCTTACATGTCCTGCTAAGGTTCCCATATTAGCTATAACCACCCTATTTCCAATCCAGCAGTTATGAGCTACATGTGAGTAGGCCATAAGAAAGTTGTTATTGCCTATGTAAGTTTTACTCTCTTCCCCTGTTGCTCGATGAATGGTAACATACTCTCTTATTAGATTATCATCTCCAATTTCTACAAAGCTTCTTTCTCCCTTATAGTGCACATCCTGAGCCGGTGTTCCTATCACTGCACCCTGGAGGATACGACATCTTTTTCCGATCTTGGTCCATCCCTCTATGGATACGTGTGGGCCAATTTTGGTTCCCTCACCAATTTGAACGTTATCTCCTATTATTGAATAAGGCCCAACCTCAACTCCATCCTCAAGCTCTGCATGGGGACTTACTATAGCGGTAGGATGTATAACAACAGCCATCTTCTACCCTTCTTTAAGTATTCCTAATCTTTGTAAAATGTTATCAACATACCTTGTATAATGACTTAGATCAAAAAGTTCCTCTATTTTCTCCCTTGAAAGATACTTTGTTATATCAGGGTCATTCACTACAAGATTTTTGAAATTTCGATTTTCCTCCCAACTTTGCATAGCATTTCTTTGGATCCACTCATAAGCTTGCTCACGGGGGATACCCCTTTCCACAAGCTCGAGCATAATCCTCTGAGAGAAAAAAAGTCCTCTAGATAACTCTAAATTCCGCTTTATGTTATCCTGGTATACATTTAGATTTTCTACAATGCTAGCAAATTTTGTCAACATGTAGTCTATAAGGATAGTTGAATCAGGTAAAATTACTCTTTCGCAGGAGGAGTGGGATATGTCTCTTTCCCCCCATAGAGTAATATTTTCTAAAGCTGCTTGCAAATTAGCTTTTACCACTCTAGCAAGGCCACAAATTCGTTCACAAAGTATCGGATTTCGCTTATGAGGCATAGCAGAGGACCCTTTTTGTCCAGGAGTAAATTCCTCTTCAAGTTCTCTTATCTCTGTCCGCTGTAATCCTCTTATTTCTATACAGAATTTTTCAAGAGAAGAGGCAAGAATGGCTAAGCTACTCATATAAAAGGCGTGCCTATCTCTTTGAATTATTTGATTAGATATAGGTGAGGCTTTCAGTCCCAGTCTTTCGCAGACCCATTCTTCAATTCGAGGGTCAAGATGAGCATAGGTTCCAACAGCACCTGATATTTTCCCGTAAGATATCTCTTCTTTTGCTCTTTTTACTCTCTCCAGGTTTCTTCTCATCTCCTCATACCAGAGGGCAAATTTTAATCCCAGAGTTATTGGTTCAGCATGAATTCCGTGAGTTCTTCCTATCATTACTGTATCTTTATATTGAAGAGCCTTTTCCTTTAATGCTTCAAGAACTTTCTGGATATCTTCGATGATTATATCAGCCGCTCTTTTCAGCTGCAGGGCAAGGGTAGTATCTAAGATATCTGATGAGGTAAGTCCAAGGTGTATATATCGTGATGCATTCCCCACACGCTCCGAAAGATTGATCAAAAAAGCTACAACATCATGTTTTGTCTCTTTCTCAATTTCCTTAATTCTTTCAAGATCAAAGCCTGCCTTCTTTTTTATTTCTTCAACTGCCTCCTGTGGTATCTTTCCTAATTTTGCCCACGCTTCACAAACAAGAATTTCAATATCAAGCCATATTTTAAACTTTTCCTCTTCCTTCCATATGTTTCCCATACGGGGGAGAGTATAACGAGGAATCATGACTTTCCTCTCCTCACTTTGGCAATCGTTGCTAGGGGAAGACCCCAAATATGGATAAACCCGGAGGAAGCTTTCTGGTCAAATATATCCTCTTTTGTGTAGGTTGCAAGCTTTGTATCATAGAGAGAATAAGGAGATTTTCTTCCAACAACGCACAAGTTCCCTTTAAAAAGCTTTATTCTCACAGATCCTGTTACAAACTTTTGTGTAGTTTCAACAAAACTGTCTAAGGCTTCTCTTAAAGGAGAATACCAAAGTCCATTGTAAACAAGTTGGGCGTAAGTGTGAGAAACTATAGGTTTAAAATGAAGTGTTTCTTTGTCTAAGGTTAAACCTTCAAGTTCTTTGTGAGCCGTATGGAGAATGACAGCAGCCGGTGCCTCATAAATTTCTCTTGATTTTATTCCCACCAACCTGTTCTCAACCATGTCGATTCTTCCAACTCCGTTTTCTGCTCCCATTTCATTTAAAATTTCTATGATTTGAACCAGTGAATATTTTTCTCCATTTATTCCTACGGGACAGCCTCTTTCAAATTCTATCTCTACATATGAAGGCTCATCCGGTGCTTCTTCTGGAGATTTGGTAATCTGGTAGCTATCTGGAGGAGGCTCATTCCATGGCTCTTCCAAGACTCCACATTCAATGCTTACACCCCACATGTTTTGGTCTAAGGAGTAGGGTGAGTCCTTCTTTATCTCAATGGGAATTCCCTTACATCGGGCATACTCTATTTCTTCCTCTCTTGATTTGAATTCCCACTCTCTCACTGGAGCAAGAGTTATAATGTGGGGATTTAAAGCTTTGGCGGTAACTTCAAATCTTACCTGGTCGTTTCCCTTTCCTGTACACCCATGGGCAATGGCCTCTGCTCCCTCCTTTTCTGCTATTTTTACAAGATTTTTAGCGATAAGTGGTCGAGCAAGAGCTGTTGCAAGAGGATATTTTCCTTCATAAAGTGCACCAGCCTTAAGAGAGGGAAGAATGTAATTTAAGGCAAACTCCTCCCGCAAATCTTCTACATAAACTTTTGCTGCTCCGGTTTTTTTTGCCTTCTCTTTAATCTTCTCCAGTTTTTCTCCACCCTGACCCAGATTTGCGGTAAAGGTTATCACCTCCGCTTTATATTTTTCCTTTAGCCAGTGAAGAATAACCGATGTATCAAGTCCTCCTGAGTAAGCAAGGACAATTTTTTTTATCTTTTTCATCTTCTCCTCGCATTTTTTATTTTGATTAAATTAAATTCCTTCCTTACAGTATTGGGACTTTATTTTATTTACAAAAATGTGTGCCAGTCTTAAAGGCTCAGGTATTCTATGTCCTCTGCAGCAGCTGAGGACGATCTTTAAGGCTGTCTCAAAATCGATCAAATTACCCGGCGACACAAAAACTGGACGTGTGCGGGTTTTTGTTCTCACCACAAGTCCCACAAGTTCACTTTTGTCCCATAAAGGTTCTGAGGCACCTTCCTTTTCAGAGGGCATCTTATACTCTCCCACAAGTTTGGATTTGGCACATCCTAATGAGGGACGGTTAAGATATATACCAAGGTGAGTTGCAATTCCCATTCTTCGAGGATGAGCTATTCCCTGTCCATCAAACATCAAAAGATCAGGTTCCTTTTTTATTTTCTTTAAAGCTTCAATAAGACAGGGTGCCTCTCTCATAGTTAAAAGACCCGGAATGTAAGGAAAATCTACCTTTAGTACAGCAAAAACTTTCTCCAGCAGTACAAGCTCTGGATACTTGAAGATAAGCACCCCACCTATTGCTTTATCCTTAAAATAAGCAACATCCAGTGCAGCAATTTTTTCCAGCTTCTTCCACGTTCTTTTAAGGGAAATTTTTTTCCTAAGTTCTATCTGTATTGCTATAGCTTCCTCAGGGCTTAAATTCCAGGGATGAAGAGGAATAATTTTCATTATTTTTTACGACTTAAGTATAAGATCAGATAGGTTTAGTCAACTAACCGATCAACCAGTATAGCCCTCTGAATATGGAGTCTGTTCTCAGCTTGTTCAAATACTATACTCTGCTTTCCATCTATTACCTCATCGGTAATTTCTTCTCCTCTGTGAGCAGGCAAACAGTGCATTACTAAAGCATCAGGCTTTGCCAGTGAAAGAAGATGTAGGTTTACCTGATAAGGCTGAAAAATTTTTTTTCTCTCCTCTCTTTCCTTTTCCTTTCCCATACTGGTCCATACATCAGTGTAAATAACGTCAGCTTCTTTCACAGCCTCTTTAGGATCAGTTGTTAAGTTTATCTTTGCCCCTATACTTTTTGCTTTTTCCATAATTGAAGGTTGAGGAGAATAGTTTTGTGGAGTAGCAACTACCATTTCCACTCCCAGTTTTGCTGCTCCTAAAATAAGAGAGTGACAAACATTGTTTCCATCTCCGACATAAGCAAATTTTATACCATTTAATTTTCCCCTCTGCCAGAGGGTGTAATAGTCTGCCATAGCCTGACAGGGGTGGAGAAGGTCAGAGAGGGCGTTAATTACGGAAATATCTGCTGCTTGAGCAAATCTTACTATTCTTTCATGTCCGTATGTACGGATTATTACTGCGTCCACGTACCTTGAGAGAACCTTTGCTGTATCTTCTATAGATTCACCTCTTCCAAGATGTATCTCCTGAGCAGATAAAAAAAGAGTATTTGCTCCAAGCTCACGAGCTCCCACCTCAAAAGAAACGCGTGTCCTCGTTGAAGGTTTCTCAAAAATAAGAGCACAAAATTTGTTCCTGAGGGGCTTATAGTTTTTATTCTTTTTAACAAGAAATCGTAATTTATCTGCAAGTTGGAATAGATTATAAATCTCACAAGAGCTAAGGTCCCAAATGGATAAGAAATCTTTTTTCATCTATTTTTCTCCGGATAGACTTTTTAGCTTTTGCTCTATAAGCTCGTTTGCCAATTGGGGATTGGCTTTTCCTTTTGTTTTTTTCATAAGCTGTCCCACTAGAAATTTTACAACCTGAAATTTTCCCTTTTGAAAATCCTGAACAGCTTTTGGGTTTTCTTTAATTACCTCTTCTGCTATAGCATTGAGGCTTTCTTTGTCACTTATCTGTCGCAGACCCCTCTCCTCTATTATCTGAGCTACTCCCTTTCCGGTTTTAAACATTTCTCTCATAACTTCCCTTGCCATAGTTGTGCTCAATCTCCCTTTTTCTACCTCGGTTAAAAGGTCAGCAATTCCAGTTGGACTCACCTTAATATTCTCTAGATTCTCCTCTTTTTTTATGAGTGACTTAAAATCACTCATAAGCCAGTTGCTTACAACCTTGGGTTTAGGAAAAAGTTTCACACATTCCTCAAAATAATCTGCAAAATTTCTTGATTCGGTTATAACGCCTGCGTCGTAGGGAGGAAGTCCATACTCGTGAACGAATCTTCTAAAACGTTCCTGAGGAAGTTCAGGAAGTTTTGCTTTAAGTCTTTCTATCCAATCCTTATCCACATGCACTGGAAGAAGATCAGGCTCAGGAAAATACCTGTAGTCATGAGCTTCTTCCTTTCCTCTCATACTATAGGTTTTTTTCTTCTTTGGGTCCCAATAGCGAGTTTCCTGGATAACTTTTTCTCCTCTATCAAGGAGTTTTGCCTGTCTTTCAATTTCCGCTCTCAATCCTTCTCGCAGTTCTTTAAAGGAATTCATATTTTTAAGCTCTGTCTTGGTTCCCTTTCTTTCTGCGTGAGGAGTTATAGATACATTTGCATCGCAGCGAAGAGAACCCTCTTCCATATTGCAATCACTTACCTTAAGATAGCGCAAAATTCGGCGTAGGGTTGTAAGATACTCGTAAGCTTCTTCTGGGGAGGTTATCTCAGGGTGAGAGACTATCTCCAAAAGAGGTATTCCTGCCCTGTTATAGTCAACAAAGCTCCAGTCTTTATCCTCAGGATCTCCTGTATCCTCTGCATGGATAAGTTTTCCTGCATCCTCCTCCAGATGAATTCTTTCCAGTCCAATTTTTTTTGTTTTACCGTTTATCTCAATTTCCACCCATCCTCCATTAGCTAGGGGTTCCTCATATTGGGATATCTGATAATTCTTAGGAAGATCAGGATAGTAATAGTTTTTTCGGGCGAACCGAAAATTTTCATTTATTTTTGAATTTAAGGCAAGAGCGGTTATTAGGGCAAGTTCAATTGCTTTTTTGTTTATAACTGGTAAAACTCCCGGCATTCCCAGACATACAGGACAGGTTTGGCTGTTGGGAGGTGCCCCAAATTTTGTGCTACATCCGCAAAAAAGTTTACTTTGAGTTGCAAGCTCTACATGAACCTCAAGACCGATATTTATGTTATACTTCATTTAATCCTACCCCATCTATTTTATTGTTGCACCACTTGCACCTGCCTTCTTTTATATTTATTTCTTCAATTAAATAGCCATATCTTTTAATTACTATCTTTCCACAATTGGGACAAAAGGTATTTTCTCCCTCATCTCCGGGTACATTTCCAGTATATACATACTTTAACCCCTTTTCAAGACCTATCTTTCTTGCTCTATGCAGAGTCTCCTTTGGTGTAGGAGGGTATTGAGTTAACTTGTAAGCCGGGTAAAATCTGCTGAGGTGCCAAGGAATCTCTTCTCCTAGCTTAAGAATAAAATCTGCTATTTTAGAAAATTCCTCATCGCTATCATTCATTCCTGGAATTACAAGCGTTGTTATCTCCACCCATATATTAAGTTCTTTCATAAGCCTTATACCCTCAAGTACTGGAGCAAGCCTGCCATGACATACTTTTTTGTAAAAGTCATCTTTTATTGATTTTAAATCGACATTTGCTCCATCAAGAAAAGGAGCTATTTTTTTTAATGGTTCGGGAAGTATATATCCATTTGTTACAAATACATTTTTGATGCCTTCCTCATGAGCTATTTTGCAAGTCTCATATGCATATTCATAAAAAATAGTTGGTTCGGTGTATGTGTAGGCAATACTTTTTGAGCCCTCCCTTTTCGCAAGAATAACAATCTCCTCTGGAGAAAGATTATGTCCCGGGATATTAATCTCGTTTTTGGGAAGATGAGCAATGCTGTAGTTTTGGCAGTTAAGACAGTGAAGATTACATCCTACTGTGGCAAAAGAAAAGGCAGTTGTCCCTGGATAAAAATGATAAAAAGGCTTCTTTTCAATGGGATCTGCTGCCCAAGATACAGCTTTTCCATAAACTAAAGAAAAAAGTTTTCCACCTCTGTTTTCCCTCACTCCACAAATTCCTCTTTTTCCGGGGGAAATAAGACATTGGTGAGGACAGAGCATGCATTTTACTTTCTCCCCTTCTACCTTCTCATAGAACATACCCTCTTTCATCTTTGCACCTTACCTTTTTACACAATAATAAAAGGTTACCTTTTGTCAAGCTTCTGTTGCTTATTTTCCCTCTTGACTTAGGGGTCTTTTTTTCTAAAAATAAAATCAGGCTAGATGGTTATAACTGTTACCTTAAATCCCGTACTGGATAGAGTAATCGAGATTCCTAACTTCAGGCTAGGTGATGTAAATGAAGTGGTAAAAGAGAGGGCAAGGATTGCTGGTGGGAAAGGAATAAATGTTTCTCGATTGCTTAAATTATTTGATGTTCCAACTCTGGCAGTAGGATGGCTTGGTGGAAGAACAGGAAAGGAGATAAAGAAAAAATTAGAAAAAGAGGAGATTTGCCACGATTTTATTTGGATTAAGGAAGAAAGTAGGTCAAATTTAACCATTATTGATCCTGAAAAAGGTAGTGAGACACATCTTGTTGAAAAAGGTCCCCGGGTAGATAAAGAAGATATTGAAAAACTTAAAGAGAAGATCTCTCAGTGGGCAGTAAAGGCAAAGATTATTGTGTTCTCAGGGAGTGCTCCTCCAGGGACGGGGGAAAATATATATTTTGAGCTTATAAACTTAGTTAAACAGGTAAATTCTTGTGTTATTAGTGTTTTAGATACTCGGGGAGCTTTTTTAGTAGAAGGAATAAAAGCTTGCCCTTATCTTATAAAGCCAAATATTAGAGAATTCTCTGAGGTCAGAGGAAAAGAATTTGTTTCACTGGAGGATGTGGTTGAGGAAGTAAAAAGAATTGTAAAAGAAGGAGTGGATGTTGTTGTAGTTTCTCAAGGAGGTGGAGAGGTTGTAACCTGCGTGTCGCCCGAGGAGGTTTTTCTTTTTACACCTGCTCAGGTTAATGTGATAAATACTGTGGGAGCAGGAGATGCACTGGTAGGAGGTATGGTGGCTGGTATATACAAAGGTAAAGACATTCTAGAAGCCTGTATTCTTGGAGTAGCAGCTGGCTCAGCAAGTGCAGAAAAGGGAAGAGAAAAGCCATTGAATAAAACAAGAATAACAGAACTTGTAAGAGAAATTAAAGTAAAGAAACTTACTTAAAAACATAAAATAAGGTGGTAGCTATGCAGGAGAATACCGGGAAGAGAGAAACTAGTAAAAGAGTTAGCTATAAAAGTATGTATCTTGAAACAAAGAAAGAATTGGATGCAAAAACAGAGGAGATTGAAAAGTTAAGGGAGAAGATTTCCTCTCTGGAGAATAAAGTAAAAGAGTTAGAGAAACAGCTTGAAGCTTCAGATAAGGAGGCTGAGGAGTATCTTGACCATTTGCGGAGACTGAAAGCTGAGTTTGAAAATTACAAAAAAAGAATGATAAAAGAAAGACAGCAGATTGTAAACTGGGCAGTAGAGGATCTTATAAAGGAATTTTTGCCGGTTCTTGATGATATGGAAAGGGCCATCGAGTCCTCTAAAATTAGCAAGAATTTTTCCTCTCTGGTCCAGGGTATAGAGATGGTATACAATCATTTTAAGAACCTTCTGAAAAAGAAGGGTCTGGAGGAGATAGCTGCTGAAGGGGAAGAGTTTAACCCCGAGATTCATGAAGCTATCCAAAGGATAGAATCAGATAAACATCCTGATAATGTGGTGGTGGAGGAGATGCGCAAAGGGTATAAGATGAAAGGCAAAGTTTTGCGTCCGGCTTTGGTTAAGGTAAACAAGAGAAAATCCTCCTCAATCCAAGAGGATAGACAAAAAGAAGAAACAGAAGGAGGTATGTAAAATGACGAAGAAACAAAGTAAAAAAGTTATTGGTATAGATCTTGGCACCACAAATTCCTGTGTTGCGGTTATGGAAGGGGATGAACCCAAAGTGATCCCTAATCAGGAGGGCTCTCGTACAACTCCTTCGGTTGTAGCTTTTACTGATAAGGGAGAGATGCTTGTTGGTGGTCCAGCTAAAAGACAGGCTATTACCAATCCTGAGAATACTATTTATTCTGTTAAGAGGATAATGGGACGAATGTATAATGAAGAAGCTGTAGGAGAGGCTCAGAAAAAAGTCAGCTATAAGATAGTAAGAGACTCCCAGGGAAGAGCTGCTGTAAAGGTTAACAAAGGCGTTTTTTTACCTCAGGAGATATCGGCAAGGATTTTGCAAAAAATGAAACAGATTGCCGAAGATTATCTAGGAGAAGAGGTTACAAGGGCAGTGATTACTGTACCTGCGTATTTTGATGATTCTCAGCGTCAGGCGACAAAGGATGCTGGTGCCATTGCCGGACTTAAGGTGGAGAGAATAATTAACGAACCTACTGCAGCAGCTATAGCCTATGGACTTGATAAGAAAGGGGAGAGAAAGATTGCTGTATATGATCTTGGAGGAGGAACCTTTGATATCTCAATACTTGAAGTGGGAGATAATGTAATTGAAGTTCTGGCTACCAATGGAGATACTTATCTTGGTGGAGATGATTTTGATCAGAGAATTATAGATTGGATAGCGGATAATTTTCAGAAAGAGCACGGAATAGACCTTCGTAAAGACAGAATGGCACTGCAGAGGTTGAAGGAAGCTGCGGAGAAGGCAAAGTGTGAACTTTCTTCAACTATGGAAACGCAGATAAATCTTCCCTTTATAACTGCTGATCAATCAGGACCTAAGCATCTTAGTATGACCTTAACAAGGGCAAAACTTGAGCAGCTTACAGAAGATTTAATTGAAAGAACTCTTGAGCCCTGTCGACAGGCCCTTGCTGATGCAAAACTAAAACCTGAGGATATAGATGATGTTGTTCTTGTGGGTGGACAGACCCGTATGCCCAAAGTGCAGGAAGTTGTCCGAAACTTTTTTGGGAAAGAACCTCACAAGGGAGTTAACCCTGATGAGGTAGTAGCTGTAGGTGCAGCTGTTCAGGGAGGTGTTCTTGCAGGAGAGGTAAAGGATATACTTCTTTTAGATGTTACACCTCTATCTTTAGGTGTTGAGACCCTCGGTGGTGTTTTCACCAAAATTATAGAGAGAAATACAACCATTCCCACAAGGGCAAGTAAAATATTCACCACCGCTGAGGATAACCAAACAGCTGTTGATATCCATGTATTACAGGGCGAGAGAGCTATGGCCAAGGATAATAAAAGTTTAGGAAGATTTCAGCTCACAGGCATTCCTCCGGCTCCACGAGGAGTTCCTCAGATTGAAGTGACTTTTGATATAGATGCTAATGGAATTCTCCATGTGAGTGCTAAAGACAAGGCTACAGGAAAGGAGCAGAGCATTGTAATAAGAGATAGCACGGCTCTTTCCGAAGAGGAAAAAGAAAGGATGGTTCGTGAAGCACAAGAGCATGCCGAGGAAGATAGAAGAAGAAGAGAGCTTATTGAAACTAAAAATCAGGCTGATAATGTAATTTATGCTACAGAGAAAGCTTTGAAGGAGTATGGGGATAAGATAAGTGAATCAGAGAAAAAGGAAATTCAGGACGCAATCGAAGAGTTGAGAAAGGCTATGCAAGGTGAGAATGCGCAGGAAATTCGGGAAAAGATCTCAAAGCTGAGTCAGGTCTCTCAAAAATTAGGTCAGGCTGTCTATCAACAAGCTCAACAACAGGGAGCAGCAACTAGTACTTCTCAGAAAGAGGAGAAAAAGAAAAAGGAAGAGGATAACATAACTGATGCTGATTATAAAATAGAAGAGTAAATTTGTTTAATCTTCTAAGTTTAACTTAAATTATAAGTTAGCTAGTTTTGATGTTAGCAAGGTGGGGAGTTTTAGGCTCTCCACCTATATATCATAGAAAATGGTGATTTTCAAATGGCTACCAAAAGAGATTATTATGAAATTCTAGGGGTATCTCGGGATGCTTCTCCCGAGGAAATTAAAAAAGCGTACCGGCGCCTTGCTATAAAATATCATCCAGACAGAAATCCGGATAATCCAAAAGAGGCTGAGGAAAAATTTAAGGAGATTGCTGAGGCCTATAAGGTGCTCTCTGATCCTGAAAAAAGAAGAATTTATGATCAGTACGGTCATGCTGGTCTCGAAGCAGGGATAGGAGCAGGTGCTGGAGCCGAAGGAGCGGGTGTTGGTGGTTTTGATTTTGACTTTGACCCCTTTAAGATATTTGAAGAAGTATTCGGACGGGAGGACATATTTGGAGAGGATTTATTTGGGGATTTCTTTGGCAGAACAAGAACCACAACTAGGAGAAGAGCTCAAACTGGAGCTTCTTTAGAACAGGAGATTGAGATAAGTTTTGAGGAAGCAGTAAAAGGAACTGAAAAAGAGCTTTCCCTCACTCGCTATGAGATATGTCCTCGATGTGGTGGAAAAAAAGCTGAACCAGGTTCCAGACTAGAGAGCTGTCCTGCCTGTGGAGGAACGGGATATATTCATACAAGACAGGGATTTTTTGCCTTTACTCGGACCTGTACTCACTGTCATGGCAGGGGTACAATCATTCGTACCCCCTGTCGAGAATGTCGTGGAACAGGAAGAGTAAAAAGAAAAAGAGTTATAAGAGTAAATATACCCCCTGGTGTTAACGATGGCACCATCTTAAGACTTAGAGGGGAGGGAGAGGCCGGTCTTGAAGGTGGAGCAAGTGGAGATTTATTTGTCAAGATAAAGGTCAGGCCTCATTCTATCTTCTTAAGAGAAGGTGATGATATAATAGTTGAGGTTCCTATAAGTTTTGCTCTTGCTGCTTTAGGGGGGGAGATTTCTGTACCTACTGTAGATGGTAAGGTAAAAGTTAAAATACCTGCAGGAACTCAAAGTGGTAAAATATTTCGTCTGAGAGGAAAGGGAGTTCCTCATCTTAACTCCTACGGGAGGGGGGATCAACTTGTGAAGGTAGTGGTAGAAACTCCGGTAAATCTCACCTCTGAGCAAAGAGAACTTTTAAAAAGATTTGACAAGTTAAGTAAAGATAATACTCACCAGCCTAAAATGAGAGAGTTTTTCCGAAAAATGAGAAGCCTTTTTGGCTAAGTTGAATAAATGTCTAAAGTTGCTTTGGCAACAGTTGGGTGTAAAACCAATCAGTATGAAACCGAAGTAATAAGAGAGAGACTTGAGTTAGCAGGCTGGAAAATAGTCCCTTTTTCCTCTGTTGCTGATGTTTATATTATAAACACGTGCACTGTTACAGGACGTGCTGATCAAAAATCCATATCTATGATAAAAAAAGCCTTAAAGGGAAATAGCTCGGCAAAAATTTTTGTAACCGGTTGCCTTGTGGAGAGTGATTTTGAAAAGATAAGAAAAAAATTTCCCCAGGTTCAAATTGTAAGAAACGTGGATAAGTTAAAAATAGATACTCTCCTCACTCCTGAGGCTTCCTCCAATACCAATTTTACTATACATAGATTCTCCGGACATGAAAGAGCATTTGTTAAGGTAGAGGATGGGTGCAACCAGTTTTGTACCTACTGCAAAGTTCCCTATGTTAGAGGAAGCAAAATTCGAAGCAGAGATTGGAAAGAAGTTGTCTTTGAGATAAAAAAGCTTTTAAGGGCAGGCTATAGGGAAATTGTAGTAACGGGAGTAAATCTTGCTCTTTATGGAAAGGACTTTACTCCTTCTTTATCTTTAACTTACCTTTTACAAAAAATTTTACCTTACATGAAAGGAAAGGGACGGATAAGGCTAAGTTCTCTTGAGCCTCACCTTATTCCTGATGACCTTTTAGATTTGATGGCTTCTGAGGAAACAATCTGCCCCCATCTTCATCTTTCCCTACAAAGCGGAGATGACAAGATTTTAGAAAAAATGGGACGAAAGTATACAACCTCTCAAATTAAAAATTTAGTGGAAAAATTTAGAGAAAAAATCCCGGAGGTTGGTATTACAGGAGATATAATAGTTGGTTTCCCTGGAGAGGAAGAGGAAAATTTTTGTAAAACCTGTGAGTTTGTAAAAGAGCTTCAGGTTCACAGACTTCATATATTCACCTTTTCGCCTCGAGCTGAAACTCCTGCTTCCAAAATGAGGCCAAAAGTTCCAGAGAAGATAAAGAAGGAAAGAAGCTTTATTCTTAAGCAATTATCATACAAGCTTTCCCAAAAGTTCATAAACAGATTTGTGGGAAAAAATCTTTCTGTACTTATTGAAAGCAAAAAAGACCCAAAGACAGGTTATTTTACAGGATATACCCATAATTACATCAAGGTTCTTGTTCCACCTACAGGTGATAACATACAAAAACTTATAGGTGAGATTGTTCCTGTAAAGATAAAAAAAGCTAAGCCAGGATACGCTGTGGGAGAGATATCAAATAATTTTGGCTAAATTAAAATTAAATTAAAAAAGGAGAAGCCTTTGCGAGAGCCGATAAAATTAAAAAATCTACCCAAAGAGGAACACAAAAGATTAATTCAAAGGTCTATTGTGCAACTTGAGGAGATCATTCCCAAGATAATTCCTATAGTAGAGGAGGTAAAAAGAAAAGGAGATAAAGCAGTTTTAAAGTTTACTGAAAAATTTGATAAAGTTGTTCTCAGTAAAGATTCTCTTAAAGTAAGCAGACAGAAACTAAAAGATGCATATAAGAAAGTTTCCTCCTCTTTAGTTTCCTCTCTTGAGAAGATGCGTGAGCAGGTTGAGGATTTTCATCGCCACCAGTTACAAAAAGATTATTTTGTGAAAAAAGATGCACCCAGTTTAACTTTAGGACAAAAATTTTCTCCAATGGAGAAGGTTGCAATATATGTTCCAGGAGGTAAAGCACCATATCCTTCTACTGCAATAATGGGATGTGTTCCTGCAAAATTGGCTGGAGTTAAAGAAGTTATTGTTTGCAGTCCTCCCTCCCCCACGGGAGATGCAAGAGCAGAGATTATGCTTGCATCATATATTGGTGGTGCTGACCTTCTTGTAAATGCAGGAGGTGCTCAGGCTATTGCTGCTCTTGCTTATGGCACAGAGAGCATACCCAAGGTGGATTTTATAGCGGGAGCAGGAAATGTGTATGTGACCTCTGCTAAAGTGTATCTTGCCAGCTTGGGGAGAATAGGTATTGATTGTCCTGCAGGTCCAAGTGAGATACTTATTATAGCTGATAATACCGCAGACCCTTCCTACATTACCTGGGATATGTTATCCCAGGCAGAACACGATGAGACAGCCTGGAGCGTTCTTATTACAGATTCAGAAAATCTTGCCTGGAAGGTTTATAAACAAATAAATGTTGAAATAGAAAAGGCTCAGAGAAAAAATATAATTTGTTCCTCTCTTGAAAAAAATGGATTTATTCTTTTGGTTGATGATCTTAAAGAAGCTGTAGAATTTGCTAACCAGTTTGCCCCAGAGCATCTTGAAATTATCACGGAGGATCCGGACAAAGTTTTCTCCCTTGTGAAAAATGCAGGTTCTGTCTTTTTGGGTCCTTTCTCTCCTGTAGCTGCTGGTGATTATTTCACCGGAACCAATCACATTTTGCCTACCGGAGGAGCTGCAAGATTTTTCTCCGGGCTCTCTGTGGCAAGTTTTCTTAAAAGAATAAGCTATCAAAAGCTTACCAGAGAGGCTCTTTTTTCAATGAAAAAGCCTATCTCTCATCTTGCCGACCAGGAAGGTTTTCAGGCTCATAAAATTTCCATAGAAGTTAGAAGATAATTTCTTCTTGTCAATTTATTCCACATTTTGTATCATTGACAAAAAGCTAAGTCGGTTAAAAAATTGAGGTGGAGAAAACTAAAGGTTTTATTTATTTTTTCTTTTCTTATAAGTTTCTCTCATCCTTTACTTGCCCAGGAAGTTAAAATAAAAGATGGTGTAATAGATGCCTCCTTTCCCGGAGGATACCATTTAACTATTAAAGGTAGAAAAGTAATTGGTATAAAGCATATTCGATTTAACTACTTTGATCCTATAGCAGCCGAGGATAAACCAGCTTCCACAACCGAGATTAAGCAAGAGCTTCAAGTTAAGGCAAAGGGAGAGGTAGGAGAGAGAATATTTGTTAATGTAGACTATGATGATACTGCCCCAAGAACTGAGCAACAGAAAATAAGCCTTACCTATAGAGGGGATGAAGATGAGATAATTCAAGAGATTGCTTTAGGAGATGTTCAACTTGCTCTTCCCAAAACTCATTTTACTTCCTACAGCAAAAGTTTGTTTGGAGCAAAAGTTAAAGCAAAATGGAAAGATTTTTATTTTACAGGTATTGGCTCTGTTACAAAAGGGATATCAGAAGTAAAGGCCTTTAAGGGAAAAACAGAAATTGAAGAAAAGGAAATTCCTGACACAGGTTATATAAAAAGAACATATTTTAAAGCTTTCTTTGATCAAAACTATCCTCCCAATCTTTTTGGCAATTCTTCCTTTTCTTACAGTTCAGGAAGTCTGGAA
>CAYRAK010000008.1:0-23239 GCA_964422215.1 uncultured Clostridia bacterium
ATTTAATATAAGCAAAAGCTTCACGATTGTGTATATTAGCTATATTCCAACCTTTCTTGGCTTTTTTAGTAGCTTCAAGGAGCTCCTGATAGAAACCAAGTTTGCTACATGCTTGGGTAAGGTTAGCAAAAGCCTGAGCATTGTGAGGATTAATCTTTATTGCTTCTTTGAGTTCATTGTAAGCTGCGGGATACAAATTTGCCTCTAAGAAAAGTTCTGCTTGTTTTACATGTAGATCTGATAAAAATATTTTTACTCTCCATAAGACAAGGTAGGAGCTAAAGCATATCATAATTACAATTATTGTCCACTTTATAAATGCCTTACAAGACTTTAATTTGTTTATCCCTTGATAAATATGTTTGTAGAGTTTACAATTAAAATGGGGCTTTTTTTTATTTTTGGGAGAAAAATCGAGTTTTCTTTGAATTATCTTTTCCCCTAGAGCTAAAATAACCCAAAAAAACATCCCGTTTTGTATAATATGGAATGGGAAACTAACAAAGGAATGGACCAAAAAAGAAGTGATAGCTCCGAGGAAAAATATTAAATATAAATTAAGATACTCCTCATCTGATGAATTGTTTTTAAGGATGGAAAGCGTTTTTTTGTAAAAACTTACAATAATCCATAAAAAAAGTGAAAGCCCTAAAATACCTGTTTCTACCCAAATTTGAAGATAGTCATTGTGAGCGTATATAGAACGATTTGCTTTGGGTATAAATTCTTTGTTTTCTTTTCTGGATAAAAGCGCACCTTGAGCTAGAGGATAGTGAATTCCAAATGTTCCTATCCCCCACCCCAAAAAGGGTTTTTCTTTTATAAGCTCAAAAGCTACCTTCCAGATCAAAATACGTTGGGATGCAGAGTTTCTAAATTCTACCGCAGAAACTCCCCTTTCTATTACGGCTGTTTTTTTTAAATTTAAGGGATTAGGAAAGGAAAAAATAACTGTGATGATAAGTATTATAGCTGTGAGAGTGAAAATAGGAGTTTTATTTGTCCGAAAAAATTTTTTTCCTTTATAAATTAGAATCAGGATTAAAACAAAGATTGAGGATAAAAGAAAAGCAGCCCAAGCTCCTCTGGTGTGGGTTAGAAGAAGACTTGTGTACAAGGTAGCTATGATTACAAGCCAGAGGAATTTCCATCTTTTTTTGGTGAAAAAAAATAAAAGACCTAAATGCAAAGATGCTGCAAGGTATCCTGCAAGATAGTTAGGATTGCCAAAGGTGGAAAAAAGGCGCATCCTCCCTGCAACTTTTTTCCATATGGGAAGTTCAATTTCATAAAACTGCAAGATGCCGTATCCGGCAGCCAAAAATCCTGAGATGAGAAGTGCCATTGGTAAAAGGGATAGCCACTTTTCTTCCTCTGTTACCCACAGAGAAAGAAAATAAGCTAATAGAAAACATCCCCAGACTCCAAGCCGAAGAAAAGATGCGTAAAGGGAGTTGCTCCATATCGTAGAGAGAAGTAAAACGAAGGCAAAAAGGATGATGGGAATTAAAAAAAAGGAGCTTTTTAGAAAGGGGTAGCTTTTTTCTTTGTTTAGAATAAAAATCCAAAGAAGAAAGAGACCAATGGATGTGATTTCAGCAAAAGTTTCCTTTGTCATGGAGAAAGTGGTTGCCCACCCGTAAAAAATAAGAGGGGTTAGAAAAAGGAGCTCAAAAAGGCCAACTCGCAGAAAAAATGGAAGGGAAGGAGCAAACCTTTGGTGCATGTGCATATCTTTATTATCCCCCTATATGTTGGAACATGGTAAAATAGGGAAGGTACATTGCTATTACTATTATACCCACCGTGCCACCTAAAAATACTATAAGTAGGGGTTCAATTAGACTTGCTAGGGAATCGACCATGCGATTTACCTCTTCTTCATAAAGATCAGCTATCTTATTTAGCATCTCATCTAAAGCACCCGTTTTCTCACCCACGGAGATCATGCTTACGGTAAGAGGGGGAAAAATGGGGTATTTTTGTAGAGGTTGTGCAATGCTTTCTCCTTCTCTGAGAGCCTCTCTTGCCTCACTTGCAGCTTTTTCAACAACCTTATTTCCCGAAGCTTTCCCTGTGAGGTCTAAAGCTTCGAGGATAGGGACTCCACTATTTGATAGTGTGGCTAAGGTTCGAGCAAATCTGGATAAGGCTATCCAATGAAAAAGCCTGCCCAGGACAGGGATTTTAAGTTTTAAACTGTCTATCCAATAAGCTCCTTTTTCTGTTTTTTTGAGTGTGAAATAAATGAGAAAAATTATGATAAAGAAAAGAGGAACAATGTAAAAATACTGTCTTAGAAACCTTGAGGAATCTAGAACAAACTTTGTAAAACTAGGAAGTTCTACTTCAAAAGCTTCTAAGAATAGCTCCTCCATCTGAGGTAAAACATAGTAGATTAAAGCAAGCGATAATCCGCCAGCCATAAAAAGGACAAATAGGGGATATCTTAAGGCTGCTTTTATTTTACTTTTTATATTCTCTGTTCTTTCAAGATAACCTGCTAGTCTAAGTAATATCTCATCAAGTGCTCCACTTGCCTCTCCTGCTTTTATTAAGTTACAAATGAGAGGAGAAAACGCCTTAGGATAATGAGACAAGGCTTCAGAGAGAGGAGTTCCTGCCTCAACTTCCTGTTTTACTTTACTTAAGGTCTCCTTAAAGGCTATATTTTGAGTTTGTCGAACAAGAACATCTAGACTCTGAACGACAGGTAAACCAGCATTTATGAGAGTTGCAAATTGACGAAAGGCAACAATGATATCTTTTCCCTTTACATGGGGCATAAAGAGAGAGGATTTTGAGAGGTCTTTACTACCTAATTTTGTTAATCCTGATTGTTTTTTGATTGAGATAATTGTAAATCTTCTGGGATGCAACAAAGAAACTACTGCCCTTTCATTCTCAGCCTCTATCTCACCTTTTACCTTTTTTCCTGAGGGATCAAGGGCTACATATGTGTAAGTTGGCATAGGTTATACCTTTAAATTATTAATGGTTTATTCTTCTATTATACTACCTATCACTCTTCCCATTTCTTCTAAAGTGGTTTCGCCCTTTAAAACTTTAATTAGGGCATTTTTTCTTAGAGGAACCATTCCTTTTTCTAAAGCTAACTTTTTTATTTCCACCTCAGATGCTCGTTTCACTATAAGTTCTCTTATCTCATCATCAATTTCTAAAGCTTCCATTACAGCCATTCTTCCCCTGTAACCAGTATTATTACAAACATCACATCCTTTTGCTTTATAAAAAATTATCTCCTTAGGGTCTTTTTCAATCTCTAACTGCTCAAGAAGTTCTGGAGATGGGTGATAAGGTTCGGCACATTCTTTACAAACTCTACGCATGAGTCGCTGCGCCCCTACAAAAATGAGAGCTCCAGCTACAAGAAAGGGCTCGATTCCCATATTAAGTAGTCTTGTTATAGCTCCAACAGCGTCATTGGTATGAAGAGTGGTGAGGAGAAGATGTCCGGTAAGAGCTGCTTTAATTCCGATATCTGCTGTTTCAAAATCTCTCATTTCTCCTAACATTATTATATCAGGATCTTGTCGGAGGAATGCTCTTAAAGCTTTAGAAAAAGTTAATCCTATCTCTTCATTTACTTGTACCTGATTTATTCCATCTGTTTCATATTCGACAGGATCCTCGATTGTTAAAATATTTTTATCCGGAGTGTTTAATGCCCGTATTGCTGCATGAAGTGAAGTTGATTTTCCAGAGCTTGTTGGGCCTGTCAATACAATCATTCCGTAAGGTTGGTTTATAGCTTTTTGGTATTTTCTTAAAACATTTTCCTCTAAACCTAACTTATCGAGTGTCAGTCCCATAAGTTGGGCTTTGTCCAGAACTCGTAGAACCACTTTCTCTCCATGTCGAGTGGGGACAGTTGATACTCTAAAGTCTATATCTCGGTTATAAGCTTTTACTCTAAATCTTCCGTCTTGAGGAAGCCGATGTTCGGCAATATCCATTTCTGATAAAATCTTAATTCGAGAGATTACTGCATTTTGTACTTTTTTGGGAAGAGTTATAGCAGGATAAAGTATTCCATCAATTCTGTAGCGAACCTGTACCTTTTTCTCAAAAGGTTCAATGTGAATGTCACTTGCTCTTTCTCTTATTCCTCGAGACAAGATCATGTTTACCATTTTAATAATGGGAGCCTGTTCAGCTTCCTGAAGGAGGTGATCCAGATTTACTCGCTCTCTTTCTTCCATTACTGTAAGATCATTATCTGCTGATTCTTTAATTAAACTGCTAAAATTTTGCTCTGCTTTGGTGGAAAAATAATCGGCTATGACTTGTTCTATTTCGGTAGGAGTTGCAACTATTGTCTGAATATCGTAACCAGTTCTTGCTCGGAGAGAATCTATGAGTAAAATATTTAAAGGGTCAGCTGTAGCAATAGTTAAACTATTTCCTGATTTTGCTAGAGGAATAATCTTTTCTCTTCTTATGATATTTTCAGGAATAGTTTCAACAACCTGAGGATCCAGTTTATAATTACTAAGTCTTACATGAGGAATACCAAGTTGCTTAGCAAGACCAATCACTAGCTGTTCTTCTGTAATTAGGCCTAATTTAACAAGTACATCTGCAAGACTTCCTCCATGTTGTTTTTGATATTCTTTTGCTTTTTTCAGATCCTCCTCGGTTATGAAATTCTCCTTTAGGAGAACTTCCCCTAAACTCATTCTTGTAACTTTTGCCATATATACCTCCTGTATGTTAAGGATAACATTAATAAAAGGGGGTGTCAAGGAGGGCTCTTGACCAAATGATATTTCCTAATAAGCTATTACCAACAAAAGGATAGATAAGATGAAAATAGACGAATTTGATTATTTTTTGCCAAAAGAGTTAATAGCACAGCAGCCTTATCCCAAACGAGATGAGTGTCGTCTTCTTGTCTTACACAAAGATAATGGAGAAGTGGAACACAGAATATTTCGGGATATTATCCATTTTTTAAAACCACAAGATGCTCTTGTTATAAATACTACTAAAGTAATACCAGCAAGGCTTAAGGGGAAAAAGGAAAAAACAGAAGGTAAAGTTGAGGTCTTTCTTTTAAAGAAACTAGATGAGGATACATGGGAATGCATTTTGAGACCCTACAGGAAAGTTAAGGAAGGAACAGTGGTGGTTTTCCCGAAAAATAATTTGAAGGCATACCTACTCCAGCGTACAGAAAAAAATACAGGAATAGTAAAGTTTGTAGGTCCTCAGCCTTCAGAAAAGGCATTGTTTGAAGTGGGGGAAGTTCCTCTTCCTCCATATATCAAAAGAGAAAATGGACCTACATCTCGTGATGAAAGAGAATATCAAACGGTATATGCTGAGGATCCAGGTGCAGTAGCTGCTCCTACAGCAGGGTTACACTTCACTTTCGAACTTCTTGAGGCTATTAAGAAAAAAGGAGTTGAGGTGGTTAAGGTTGTTCTTCATACAGGATGGGCAAGTTTTTTCTCTTTGAGAGAGCCTGAGGTGAAGAAAAATTCTCTTCCCTCAGAATATTTTAAAATTTCTTCTTCTGCAGCAAAAAAAATAAATTTTTGTAAAGAGAAGGGAGGAAAAATTGTAGCTGTTGGGACTACTACTGTTCGAGCGCTAGAAAGTAGCTTTCATGAAGGAAAACTTTATCCAGGAGAAGGATGGACTGACCTTTTTATCTATCCGGGATATAAGTTCAAAGTTGTAGATGCTCTTATAACTAATTTTCATCTTCCTAAATCTTCTCTTCTTTTATTAGTTGCTGCTTTTATAGGAAAAGAGAAGCTTATGTCTGCCTATAAAGAAGCAGTGGTTAAAGGTTATCGTTTTCTCTCCTATGGTGATGCCATGCTCATTATTTGACAGCTTAATATTTCCTGATATTATTAAGCTCTAAAAAAGGCTACTGCCTTGGAATTTCGTTTATTACACGAAGATAATTCTACTAAAGCAAGAAGAGGACTTATTGTAACTGCCAGGGGAAGTTTCGATACTCCTGTTTTTATGCCTGTAGGAACACAAGGAACGGTGAAAGCTATCTCTCCTGAAGAGTTACATGAGATAGGTGTAGACATAATTTTATGTAATGCTTATCATCTTTATCTTAGACCTGGTCCAGAGATTATTAAAAAATTAGGAGGATTACATCGATTTATAAACTGGGAAAAACCTATCCTCACTGATAGTGGAGGATATCAGATATTTAGTATTTCTTCCCTCCAAAAAACGTGCAAAAAGGGTGTTAGTTTCAAGTCGCATATAGATGGCTCAAGTCATTTTTTAACTCCAGAGAAAGTCATTGATATTCAAATTGCTTTAGATTCTGATATAATGATGGTACTTGATGAATGTTCACCTTATCCTATAACCTTTAAAGCTGCAAAGGAGGCGTTGGATAAAACACTTGAGTGGGCAAAACGAAGCAGGAAATATTATAAAGGAGAAAGAGGACTTTTTGGAATAGTGCAGGGTGGTGTTTTTAAAGAATTAAGAAAAATAGGAGCTGAAGAGCTTGTTCATTTAAATTTTAATGGTTATGCTCTTGGTGGACTTTCTGTAGGAGAGCCTTATTCTGTAAGAGCTGAGATAATATCTTATACCAATGAATTTCTTCCCAAGGATAAGCCTCGTTACCTTATGGGAGTAGGAACTCCACAAGAGATTTTAGAAGGAATTGGTGAGGGAATTGATATGTTTGATTGTGCTATGCCTACTCGAATTGCTCGAACTGGAACTATTTTTACCTGGCAAGGAAAGATTAATATTAGAAATTCACAATACAAAGAGGATCCCTCACCTCTTGATCCTAATTGTGATTGTTATGCTTGTAGGAACTATACTCGAGCGTATGTGAGGCATCTTATAAAGGCTCGAGAGATTTTAGGAATGAGACTTACAACTTATCATAATCTTTATTTTCTTGCAACTTTAGTTAAAAAAGCAAGGAAGGCGATAGAGAGAAATGAATTTAATTCCTTCAAAAAAGATATTATAAAAAATTTTGAAAACGACCAAAAAGGAGGATAATATGTTTGATTATGCCTGGGCTGTTAATGGACAACCTGCTGGAGCAGGTAGTTTTTTTGGGGCTTTGGTTCCTTTAATTTTGATTTTTATTATTTTTTACTTTCTTCTCATTCTTCCCCAGAGAAAGAAACAAAAAGAGCATGCTGAGATGATAAAAAATCTTAAAAAAGGGGATAAAGTAATAACTAACGGAGGTATTTACGGTACCATAACCAAAGTCAGAAAAAATTATGTAGAACTTGAAGTTACCAATAAAGTAACTTTAAAGGTTCAACGTAATGCCATATCTCAGTTAAGAGGAGGTAGTGAAGAGGAGTGAAGAGGCTTTATCTACAACTTTTGCCTTTTCTCTGATTTTTGTTAGCCATCTAGAAAGAAGCTCCTGTCTTTTTCTTGCTAGAAGGTGCTCTTTAAATTCTTCTTTTTGCTTGGCAAAATTATCCCAGGGAATCTCTCTTTTTAAAACTTTCACAATATAGTATCCTTCAGATAGAGCAAAAGGTTCACTCACTTCGCCTTTGGCTAAAGAAAAGGCTATATCTAAGAATTTATCTTGATCTTGTCCGGGTATTCCCTTTACCCAGCTTCCTCTTGTTATCTCGGTAAGGGCTTGATATTCCCACTCTTCACCAAAAGAAGACATTTTCTCTCCTTTTTTAATTCTTTTTGCGATATCTGCAGCTCTAGCAGCGGTAATTTTTTTTGCTTTAACTTTAGCTAATTTTTCTATTGCTTTCTCTTTAGCTTCTTTCCAAGAGGGAATGTGAGAGGGTTTTCTTTCTAAAAGATTTATCAAACAGTAACCCTCTGGGAGTTTTATAGGAGAACTTATCTTACCTGGTTTAAGGGAAAAAGCTATTTCATTAAACTTTGGATCCCAAGATATATCAGGTAATCTTTCATACCTAGAAAATAAAGGAGTAGTTTTTACTCTCTGGGGGTAATCTTTTGCATATTTTTCAAATGTTAGCTCACCTTTTTCGAGTTTTTCTCTTAATTTATTGATTTCTTTGCGGGCACGCTCGTCAGTTTTTTCCTGAATTAATTTTTCCCTTATTTGGTCTTTTACTTCTTCAAAGCTTTTTTTATAGGGAGGATTAATGCCGGTCAGTTTAATCAGATGAAATCCATAAGGAGTTTCAACTATATCGCTTATCTGACCAACTTTCTCTAGAGAAAAGACCGCTTTGCTAAATTGGGAGTTCATTTCCGAATAAGTGAAAAATCCTAAATCTCCTCCTTTTTCTGCTGTAGCTTTGTCATCTGAGTACTTTCTAGCAAGTTCAGCAAAATCAGCTCCTTCCTCCAGTCTTTTTTTAATTTGCATAATCTTATCCCAAGCTCTTTTCTTTTCTTCTTCTCCTGCACCAGGGGAAACTTTGATGAAAATGTGACTTGCTCTGCGTTTTTCCTCTACTTGAAATTCTTCAGGATGATTTTCATAGTAGTCTTTTAATTCCTCTTCTCCTATTTTAATTTCGTCTCTGAAATCATCCGGTGATATTAAGATATACCTTACCTTTATTTTTTCCGGTACCCTGAATTCTTCTTTATGTTTTTCGTAGTATTTTTCTGCTTCTTTTAAGTCTACTTTTATCCCTTTAGCGTATCTTTCAGGATCGAAAAACAAATATGCTAGATCAAGTTTCTCATTTTCCAACATCCAGTAATCTTTTGCTTCTTCTTCTGTAATCATTATGTTACTTTGTATCAGTTGTGTTAATTTTGATATTGCTATTTGTTGACGCAACCTATCTTCGAGATCGGAGTATCTTATTCTCTGATAGTTGAGATACCTTATAAAATTTTCACGAGAACCAAAGGATTTCATTATTCTTTGTATTTGAGAGTTAATTTCAACATCACTTACTCTAATGCCTGCTTTTTTTGCCTCCTGATAGAGAAGTTTATTAGTTATAAGTTGAGAGAGAACCTGATTTTTAAGATAGTTTTCTATCTCTGGGGAAAGTTCCCTTCCGGTACTTTCTATGTATCTGTTGTAAACCTCACGATAAGCCTGAATAAAATCTGTATATGTGATACCCTCACCATTTACTTCAATAATAGAGCTTTGTCCGCCTCTATTTGGGCTCATTCGGGCATAGGTAAAAAACAAAGAAGCAACAAATCCTACAGCTACTATCCACAAAAGAGGCTTGACAGTTTTTCTTAAATTCCGCATAAACATTGATAGCTCCTTGGGTAGTAGTTTACCCTTATTATAATATTTCTCCCTAACCTTGCAAATTTTACTTTCTGAAGTTAGGACAGTTTTATTTTGTATGTGTCTGGAGGGCTTTGGGTGTATCTCTGAGGACCCTTTTGGCATGTAAGAAGCTTAAAAGATTAGGATAAATAATAGCATAGCCAAAAAGCAGAAGATCAGCTACACTAAGATACAATACAAGATAAAGGCTTTGCGAAGCCACATCTGCATAAGACCCAAAGTACTGATGGAAAGAAATGGAAAAACTGTATTAACCTTAGGTAGTGTATGCTTGACTTCTCTTTTCCCTGAGAATATAATACATCCATGCTGAAAGAAATGTTCAATTTTAAGCTAATAAGGAAAGATCTGGCTATAGATCTTGGTACTACCAATACTTTGATTTACCAAAGAGGAGTGGGGATAGTTCTCGATGCTCCTTCAGTGCTTGCATTAAACAAAAAAGATAAAAAGGTCTTAGGGGTGGGATTAGAGGCAAAAAGAATGTTAGGTAAAACTCCTCAAGGTATTCTTGCAGTTCGTCCTCTTCAGGATGGAGTTATCCATGATTTTGATATAACCCATAAAATGATAGAATATTTCCTTAATAAGGTGCATCCCCGAAGAGCACTGATTGGTCCCCGTTTAGTAATAGGAGTTCCTTCTCAGGCTACCAAGGTGGAAAAAAGAGCTCTTGTTGATATAGCGAAAGAGTTGGGAGCAAGAAAAGTTTTTTTAGTGGCAGAACCAGTAGCTGCAGTAGTAGGAGCAGATCTTCCTATTTCTGAGCCCACAGGAGTTATGATGGTTGATATTGGTGGAGGGACAAGTGAGGCAGCTATAACCTCTCTCAATGGAGTTGTCATAAGTAACTGTATTAGGATAGCGGGGGATGAAATGGATGAGGCTGTAGCTCAATATATAAAAGAGAAATATAATCTATCTATTGGTGAACAGATGGCCGAGAAAGTAAAGATAACTCTTGGGTATATTAATGAGGAACACAAAAAAATAAAAGTAAGGGGAAGAGATTTAAACAGTGGTTTTCCAACAGAAATAGAGCTTGATTCTGAGGAAATGAAAGAAATACTTGATCCAATCCTTTCTGCTATCTTAGATATGATAGAGAATACTTTAGAACAATGTCCTCCAGAACTTGCTGGTGATATTATGGAGAACGGGATTTATCTTACAGGTGGAGGTGCCTGCTTAAAGGGTTTGGATAAGTATATCTCAGAAAGGGTGAAACTTAAAGTTAAACTGGTTCCAGAGCCTCTGTTAGCGGTTGTTTTAGGTTTAGGAAAACTCTTGGAGGATAATTATCTTTTATCTACAGTAGAGATAACTCCCAATTAAACTTAGGGGGAGAAAAAAATCTACATAAAATTCAATTCTAAGTTGATTTTTTTGTCTGCCCTCCTTATTGTTTCTTTTCTTTTGATGTTTCTTTCTTACCATAACCCTGCTATAACTTTGAAGTTACGCTACTATGGGTATTTTGTGGGAGAATATTTTTTTGCTTTATCTTATAAATCTAGGGAAACAGTAACAGGTTTTTTGAAAAATATTAGAGAGATTCGAAAAATAAGAAAAGAAAATGAACTTCTTAAAAAAGAACTAGACAGGCTTCTTTTTAAAGAAAAAAACTATTATCAGGAGATACAACTAAAAAACCAAAGATTGCAAAAGCTTCTCGAGTTTAAAAAGCACACCTCTTATAAGCTTATTCCGGTTGAGCTTTCAGCTTATTCTCCTCAAAATTTTTTTAAAACAGTTTATATCAACAAAGGAAGGCAAAGCGGGGTCAAAAAAGGGATGGGAGTTGTTAATGTTCAAGGCTTGGTGGGTAGAGTGGTAGAGGTGTACTCCAACTACTCAAAGGTTCTTTTAATTGTTGATAAGAGAAGTAAGGTAGGAGTTAGAGTGCAGAGGACAAGGGATATAGGAATACTTCAAGGGAAAGGTTCTCCTGTGGAATGTGAGCTTCTTTATATTCTAAATAGAGCTGATGTGAAAAAAGGAGATAGGGTAGTGACCTCGGGACTTGGAGGACTTTTCCCATCGGGAATACTGGTAGGATATATCTCGGATATAAAGAAAAATCCGGGTTATCTTTTTCAAAGGGTAATTGTAAAGCCAGCTGTGGACTTTGGAAAACTGGAGGAGCTTTTTTTAGTTGTGAGGGAAGAATGAGAAAAATTTTTTTATTCTTAATTTTACTTATTTTGGCTCTTATTCTACAGATTATGTTTGCAGGATGGAGCAGGAAAGTAGCAGTGGATTTTTTTCTAATATTGGTAATATTTTGGGGATGGTCAAATGGATGGAAGGAGGGAAGTTTAACCGGGTTTTTTAGTGGACTTATAAAAGATATATTTTTCTCCCCTCTTCTAGGAATTAGTGCCTTTCCATTTTTATTACTAGGTTTTTTTGCTGGTGAGGTAGGCAGTAGAATATATCAGCAAAATATAATTTTTTTCACTTTATTTGTAGGTCTTGCTCTTCTAATTCAAAGTAGTATTCTATCTTTTTGGCTTACAATATTTTACAAATATTCTTTTCCTTCCACCTTTGCAAATTCTCTTTATCCTGCTCTTGTTCCCAATTGTATTTTTTCATTCGGGGTATATTTAGTAAAAGAGATGATTTATCCGTCAAGATAACTTTATAAGATCCTGGGGACTTTAAATTGATTCTTTTTACGAGAAGGAGCATTAGCTAAAGCTTCCTCAGGAGAAAGAGAAAAATCGAGTTTATCTTCTCTAAAGACATTAGTTATGGGTAGCACATGGGAGGTTGGGGGAACATTTGTTGTGTCAAGTTCTCTTAATTTTTCGACATAGGAGAGGATATCTCCAAGCTGCTTGGTGAATTTTTTCTCCTCCTCAGGGTCAAGTTCTAATCTAGAAAGATGAGCAATATATCTTACCTGTTCTAAATCAATAATTCTTTTTTTCATAAAGCTCCTCCTTCAACTTGGAAAAGGCTTGTTTATAAGGGGGACGATAAATTTCTCTCTCGGTTATTATTGCTGAGATATAGTGAGAAGGAGTGACATCAAAAGCTGGATTGTAAGCTTTTACTCCTTTTGGAGCGCATCGCTTTCCACAAAAAGTTGTCACTTCCTTCTCATCCCTTATCTCTATTGGAATTTTTTCTCCCGAGTCTAAAGAAAAATCAATTGTGGACAAAGGGCATGCTACATAGAAGGGTATATTATTTTCCTTTGCTAAAACTGCAAGGGAATAGGTACCTATTTTATTAGCCACATCCCCGTTAAGAGCAACTCTATCTGCTCCCACTATTACCTTATTGATTTCTCCCTTTTTCATTAAAGCACCAGCCATATTGTCACATATAAGTGTTGTTTCGATTTTCTCTTGCATAAGTTCCCACGCAGTTAACCTGGCTCCTTGAAGAAGAGGCCTTGTCTCATCTATATAAACTTTTATTCTTTTTCCCTGCTCCTTTGCTCTATAGATAACGGCTAAGGCTGTTCCATAACCTGCTGTAGCTAATGCACCTGCATTACAGTGAGTTAAAACTACGTCTCCATCTTTAATAAGAGATGCGCCTTTTTCTCCTATAGCTTTATTACAACGTCTATCTTCCTCTAAAATGCAAAGAGCCTCTCTTTTTAGCCCTCTTTTAAGTTCATTTAAGGATAGGTTGCTGTGCTTTTTGACAAAGTTATACATCCTGTTAAGTGCCCAAGACAAATTAACTGCAGTTGGTCTTGATGAAGCCAAATATTTGCATATTTTCTCCACCTCTGTTTTAAAAGTCAAATAATCTTTAGCTTTAAAGTTCTGGATTCCTAAAAGTACGCCCAACGCACCTGCAGCTCCAAGAGCAGGAGCTCCCCTTATTCTCATGTTGCAAATTGCTTCTCTAAGTTGTTCAATATTTTCTATATAAATATAAACCAATTTATGGGGAAGTTTTGTCTGGTCAATTATCTTTATTCTATCTTCATCCCATAAAATGCTATTAACGGGCAATTTTTTTCTCCCAAAGCAAATTACTTATTTTTACAAAATCTTCAACAGTTAAAGCCTCAGCTCTTTTTTTCTCAGAAACACCAGATTTAGCTAGGATCTCTCTAACAAATTCCCGGGGTATTCCTAGTCCTCTACTTAGAGAATTAAGAAGTATCTTTCTTTTCTCAGAAAATCCTGCTTTAACAGTAGCTGTAAACAACTCCTCGTCTTTTGCAGGTCTTTCTTTTTTCTTGGTTATTCTAACTACACTAGAGCTTACTTTAGGAGATGGATAAAAAGCATGAGGAGGTACATCTATTACTCTCTGGATATTTGCATAATAAGATATAAGAACGGTTAAGGCTCCTCTTTTTTTATCTCCAGGTGGACAGAGAAGTTTTTCTGCAACTTCACGTTGAATTGTAAAAATTCCAACTTCCATCCATTCCTTTTTAACTAAATTCAAAATTAGAAAAGATGCAATGTGATATGGAAGATTACCCACTACCTTAATTTTCTGATCAGCCTGGATGTAATTTTCTATTTTACATTTGGTAATATCTGCACATATTACCTCTAAATTTTTCTTTTCACTAACTTCATCTTTCAACATCTGACAGAGTTTTTCATCTATCTCTATTGCCCAGACTTTTCTTGCCTTTTCTACAAGCTTGGAAGTTAAAATTCCTGTCCCGGCACCAATTTCTAAAACTAAATCATCTTCTTTAAGCTGTATTTCTTCAACAATACGTGATATAATTTTTGGATCTATTAAAAAGTTCTGCGAAAGCCTCTTTTGAGGAGAAAAGTCATATTTATGAAGAAGATTTTCAAGTTTGGTCTTCAGTTTCATAAAATTCTTCTTCTTTAATTCGAGGAAAAAGAGGTGGACCTTTTACAACTTCTAGGCCACTGGGAAGTTTTCCCCAGGTTGCAGCATCTTCAAGTTTCATCTGTTCCAGATCAGTCTGTATTCCCAGTTGTTTCCAAATATTCTTAGCACCTTGAGGAATAAATGGCAAAAGAAGTATCGAAAGTATTCGCATTACTTCAAGCACATTGTAAAGGACAGTACACATTCTCTCTTTTTTCCCCTCCTTTGCCAATCTCCAGGGAGCACAACGGTCTACATATAAGTTAGCATATCGGACTACTTCCCAGATTGTGGATAGGGCATAAGAAAAAGAAAGATTATTCATATGTTCATCTAGTAGAGGGAAAATTTCCTTTACTTTTTCCTGAAGTTTTTTATCTTCCTCATTCTTTTCTTTAGGATAGGGAATTTTTCCCTGGAAGTACTTTATAACCAAGGGTAAAATACGGTTCAGAAGATTTCCCAGATCATTGGCAAGATCACTGTTTACTCTTTTAATGAAAAGAGAAGGAGAAAAATTGCCATCCTCACCGAAAGGAATCTCACGTAGAAGGAAATATCGAAGGTAATCTGGCCCGAATTTTTCCGCTATCCATGATGGGTCAACAACATTTTTCTTAGATTTGGACATCTTCTCACCTTTAATTAACCACCATCCATGAGCAAAAACCATTTTAGGTAGCTCAATGTCTAAAGCCATCAGCAAAGCGGGCCAGATAACAGCGTGGAATTTTAAAATATCTTTTCCCACAAGGTGAACATCAGCAGGCCAGAAAATTGAGAATTTTTTACCATCAACTGAATAGTCTAAGGCAGATACATAATTAATTAGAGCATCTATCCACACATAAATGCTGTGGCTCTTATCTACAGGACATGGGATACCCCATTCAAGATTTAAACGAGTAACACTTAAATCCCTTAATCCTCCCTTTACAAATTCAACTATTTCGTTCATCCTTGTGGGAGGAGATACAAATCGAGAGTGAGTTGAGAAATATCGAAGGAGAGGTTCCTGATATTTGGAAAGCCGGAAAAAGTAACTTTCTTCTTGAAGTTTTTGAACTTTTCTGTTACATTCAGGGCAAAGTTTTCCCTCTTTTAATTGAGACTCAGGGTAAAAGCTTTCACAGTGTATACAGTACCAACCAGTGTATTTCCCTTTGTAGATATCATCTTTTTCATAAAGCTTTAAAAATATGTTTTCTACCACTTTAGTGTGTCTTGGTTCAGTAGTTCGGATAAAATCGGTGTAAGATACAAGAAGCTTTTTCCAGAGATTCTTAAATTTCTCTGACATCCTATCAGCAAGCTCCTTTGGAGACAGTCCTTTTTCTTTTGCCGCTTGAAAAATTTTACTTCCATGTTCATCGGTTCCCGTAAGCAAAAATACATTGTATCCACACAACCTTTTATATCTTGCTAAGGTATCAGCAGCAATACTTGTATAAGCATGACCTAAATGAGGAGCATCATTTACATAGTAAACTGGCGTTGTTATGTAAAATTTTTTCATTTTTTCCACCTTCTCGGAAAATCCTATCAAATTCTTCCCCCCTGTCAACCCCTTCTTTTTGGGTTTAAAACAGTTTTTCGTCTCTTTTCTTTAGGACTCTAATTCCTAAGCTTCTCTTTTTGACACTAATTTACCCTTTTCCTATAATTATTCAAATAGGGGGAGGTAAACATGAATGAAAGATTCTTTGATGAATTTGAAGATTTTTGGGAGGATTTTGATATAAGAATTGGACCATTTAGATGGGGGATCTATAGCGCAAGTAAAAATATAAGGTATACTCGTACAGAGGATGAGCACATTTTAAGAATAAGGATAAGTCCTGAGGTAAAGAAAGAAGAAATCAAGGCAAAGCTTTTAAAGCCGGGTGTAGTGGAATTGCGCTGGCCTATAAAACGGAAGGCAGAAGATATTCCGGTGGAGTAATTTAACATTCTGTTTCAAATTGAAGTTGAATTAAAGAAAAGGAGCTATAAGATGCAACCTGTTGTTTCTATAGTAAAGTGCGAGAATATACATAATTTTCAGGATATTGAAAAAAATTTGAGAAAAACTCTTGATTTAATTGGAGGATTAGAGTCTATTGTGTGCCGAGGAGATACAGTTGTTATTAAACCTAATTTGATCAAACCAGCCTATTATACAACGGGCATCACTACAAATCTTTTTCTCATTAAGGCTCTTTGTCAAATAGTTAAGGAGGAGGGAGCCAAACGGGTAATAATTGGAGAAGGTTCTGCTGTAGGATATGATACAGAAGAGGCATTTAATAAGACAGGTATACAGGATTTGGCTAAAGAGATGAAAATAGAGCTTGTTAATTTTAAAAAATCCGAGTGGATGCCTATGGTTATACCTGGTGGAAAAATTTTTCATCGCCTAAAAATACCACGTATTCTTATAGAGGCAGATGTGGTAATAAATGTGCCAGTAATGAAGACTCATGACGCTTTTCCTGCAACTTTAGGACTCAAAAACATGAAGGGTATAGTGCAGGAGCAGGATAAAAAAAGATTCCATAAGTGGGGACTTGCTCAATCTATAGTTGATTTAAATAAGATAGCTCTTCCAGAGCTTACAGTCATAGATGGGACAGTTTGCATGGAAGGACTTGGTCCTACTCATGGGACCCCTGTAAATTTAGGAATTTTAATTGCTTCAAAAGATACAGTAGCTGCTGATGCAGTTGCCGCTACAATAATGGGTATAGAGCCTATGGAGGTAGAGTACATAAGGTTAGCTGCAGAGGAAAACCTTGGTTGTGCAGATTTATCCAAGATAAAAATTGTAGGAGAAAAGATCGAGAAAGTGAAAAAACCTTTTAAACAGGTAAAACTTAACTTTGAGGAGTACAAAAAGAAGGGTATATTTATATATGAAGATAGTGCCTGCAGCGGTTGTCGTCATGCGATGGAAGCTTTAATGAGCAATCTTGAGAGAGAAGGAAAGCTTGAACTTTTGAAAGGTTATTGTTTAATATTTGGTCAAACTGTTCGTGTTCCAGCTAGAATAGAGGGAAAACTAGTTAGTATAGGAACATGTACCAGGGAGTATAAAAACAGAGGCTACTATATTCCTGGCTGTCCTCCTCATCCAAAGGATATAATCTCTTTCTTTGAGGAGAGAAAAGGATGAAATGGAGGATTTCAGGAGTCTCCTCTGTTGAAATTGGAGGGAAAAAGGTCCCGGTAAAAACTCTTTTTCTGAAAAATAAATGGGGTCAAAGAGTGAGATGTCGGGTAAAAACAGTCCAAAATCCCATTGACAAAAAAGACTTCTCTTTGCCTGCTTATGCTCAATTAGCCCGGGACAAAAAAGGAAAAATTGGTGCTTTAGTAACCGGAGCTTATTACGGAAGTTGGATAAAAATTGGTAAATTTAAAAGGATATGTCCTTATTTGTTTGTATCTTTGGATGCTCTTGCAAAAAATGTGAGAAGAAAGCTTCTTGCTCCTTTAGATTATGAGTTAATAGAAGAAGAGGATACTATTCTTGCGAAAGAAAAGGAAGACTCTTCTTATTATGTTGGTAGCGTGAAATCCAATATTTTTCATCAGCCAGGTTGTTGGCAGGCGAAGAGAATAAAAGAAGCTCATCGGATTATCTTTCCGACAAAGCAAGAAGCTTTAAAGAGAGGATATACTATTCATAGAATATGTGGAGAGTAGGAATACACAGGCAAATCTTTAGTTGAGGAAGCTAAAAAATTAACTAGAAAATAAGTTAAGGAGAAGCAGATGACTGATAATCAGAAAAGGAAAATTTCCATGCCTAAGCAGGATCCTAAAGAAAGGATTAAAAACTTTAAAGAGGTAGCTCTTGGTTATTCTGAAGAACAGGCTGTTTTAGAAGCTAAAAGATGTCTTCAATGTAAGAAAAAGCCATGTGTGAAGGGTTGCCCTGTAGAAATTGATATCCCTGCATTTATAAAGCTTATTTGTGAAAGGAATTTCAAAGGAGCTATAGATAAGATAAAGGAGAAAAATAATCTCCCTGCAGTTTGTGGAAGAGTATGTCCTCAAGAAGATCAATGTGAAAAGTTTTGTGTGAGAGGTAAAAAAGGAGAGCCTGTAGCAATAGGAAGACTTGAAAGATTTGTTGCTGATTGGGAAGCGTCTCATCCTGGAAAGATAGAAATACATACCCCCTCTTCCTCTTCACCAAAAGTAGCGGTAATAGGTTCTGGTCCTGCAGGTTTGACTGTAGCAGCAGACCTTGCAAAACTTGGTTATCAGGTAACTATATTTGAAGCTCTCCATGAGCCGGGAGGGGTGTTAAGATATGGAATACCTGAATTTAGATTACCCAAAGCTATCCTAGAAAGAGAGATAGAATATATAAAAGCATTGGGGGTAAAAATTTGTACTAATGTTTTAATTGGCAAAACTTTTACTATTAAAGAACTTTTTGAAGAGGAAGGTTTCTCTGCCATTTTCATAGGAACAGGTGCAGGTCTTCCTTATTTTTTAGGGATTCCAGGGGAGGATTTGAATGGTGTTTATTCAGCGAATGAGTTTCTTACTAGAGCAAATTTAATGAAAGCCTATCTTTTCCCCAAGTACGTAACTCCCATAAAGGTGGGACGTAAGGTAGCTGTAATAGGAGGTGGGAATGTAGCAATGGATTCTGCAAGAGTTGCTTTAAGGCTTGGTGCAGAGGAGGTCACTGTTATTTACCGAAGATCAAGAAATGAAATGCCTGCAAGAGAGGAAGAGATAGTGAATGCCGAAGAGGAAGGGATAAAATTCCAATTTCTTACAAATCCTGTAGCTTTCCTAGGTGATGAGAGGGGAAACTTGGTTAAGGTTCGCTGCATCAAAATGCGTCTTGGGGAACCGGATGAAAGTGGAAGAAGAAGACCTATACCTGTTGAAGGATCAGAATTTGATGTTCCAATTGATACTGTTGTTGTGGCAATTGGTCAGGGAGCAAATCCACTTCTTTCCAAAACTACACCAGAGCTTAAAGTCAACCGCAAAGGTTATATTGAAGTAAATCCAAGCACATATGAGACAAGTATTCCTGGGGTATTTGCAGGGGGAGATATTGTAACAGGAGCTGCAACAGTTATACAAGCTATGGGAGCAGGGAAAGTAGCAGCAAGGAGCATTGATGAGTATCTTAAAAGAAAAATAGCAAAACGTTCAGCGATTTCTGCTCAGCATTAACTTTTATTCCGGAATTAGGAGAATTTTACATCCTTTTCCACTTAAAGCGATATCAAAGGCAGATTTAAACTCATTCATTGGAAAACGATGAGTTATCAGTGGAGTTAAGTCAAGTTCTCCTGAGGTTAAAATTTTCTCTGTTTTTTCCCAAGTATCCCAAATTTCACGTCCAAAAAGACCTATAATCTTAACTTCTTTTAGTACAATATCAGGAGATACATCAATTGTTAATAGTTTTTGAGGATGCCCGATTATAAAAAGCTTTCCTCCAACTCTAAGATATTTAAAGGCATCTTTTAAAGCTTCCGTATTTCCAGAAGCTTCGATCACAACTCCTGCTCCTTCTCCAAAGTTTTTTGTTAACCTCTTCACTTCCTTTACAATAGAAGTTTTTTTCGGATTGATAAGATGTGTTGCCCCCATTTTTTCAGCAATACCGAGTCTTTGGTCATTGATATCAATCCCAATAATTTCCTCTGCTCCCATGATTTTAGAGAAAGCAATTGCAAATTGTCCAATTGGACCACATCCCACAACAACTACAGCATCTCCTTTCACTTTTCCTCTTTCAACTGCTCTAAAAGGTATTCCCATGGGTTCAAGAAGACAGCCTTTATCAAAAGGTATACTTTTTGGAATTTTCCGTGTTGCTGCTTCAGGGATTATAGCATATTCTGCAAAACAACCATTTATGGTGTGTCCAAAAAGCTGCATTCTCTCACAAGTGTGAGGACGGTTATGTTTGCACTGCCAACACGTTCCACAGGGAACGTGAGTTTCCGCTGCAACTTTATCTCCAGGCTTTATTTTACTTACTTCTTCTCCAACTTCTACCACTTCTCCAGAACATTCATGTCCGGGAATTATAGGTAGAGATTTTACTACATTCTCACACCAGGGAACCCATTCGTATATCTTTATATCAGAACCACAAATAGCAGAGGCTTTAATTTTAACAAGCACATCCTTTTTATCTAAAGAAGGTAAAAGAACATCTTGATATTCAAGTCCCACATCTTTTTTAGTTTTTACAAGAGCTTTCATTGTCTCTCCTCAAAATTTTTTATTTTTTCTACTTATCTTTTTTAGCCAGGTTTTTTCTAATCCATTCAGCATACTCTTCCACAGCTTCCTCGATTTTATATTTTGGTTTAAATCCAAGTTCCTCTTTGGCAAGGGAGATATCAAGCGTTTCACCTCGAGGAAAAAGTTTTCCCGGCCCTATTTTAACATCGGTTGGTTTAGGGCTGTATTTTTTGGTGATTTCAACAAGATCGCAGAAGTTAGTGGCTTCTTCTGCAGCGATATTGTAAATTCTGTGTTTAGGATTTTCTTTTTTGTAAACAAGTACCGTTCCCCATGCTGTATCTTTCACATAGGTGAATCCCAAACTCTGATCAGCTCCTTTCTCCAGCTCAAGATTTGAGAGACCTTCAAGAGGACCAAATAGGGCTTTAAAGAGAGGAGGAAGTTCTGAGGGAAGGTGTCCGGGTCCAAAGAAAAAGTAAGGCCGGACAATTCTAAAATCTAATCCATAGTGATTTTGATACTGAAGACCTAAAAGCTCCGCCGAAGCCTTACTTGCTCCATAAAGGTCTGAAGGATTTATAGGGTGAGAAAGTTCAGATGCTTTATCTTTCACCTCTCCATAAACGGCACCAGAACTTATATAAACAACTTTTTTTATATCTAAAATTCGTGCTATCTCAAAAATATTTAGACTGCCTACAATATTGACTATAGAACCATGGTAAGGATTTTCCCAGTACTCAGGTGTTGCCATAACAGCTGGGGTATGTATTATTCCTTCAATTTCTCCTTCAAACTTTTTAAAAGTTGTAAGAAGATTGGGCCAATCAAGAACACTTCCTTTTACTACTGTTAAAGAATCAGATACTTCCTCCAGATAATCAAGTTCCTTTGGTTTTACATCAAACATGATGATTTTTTCGCCCTCTTTTGCAAGATAGTAAGCTGTCCATGAACCCAAAAGTCCGTATCCTCCTGTTATCATAACAGCCATATACTCCTCTCCTTAAAGTATGTTTTATTTTTTATCGATTTTTCCTCAAAATGAAGGATAATCTTTTACTCATCCTATTTATGAATTTATCTTAATCTTTCCTCACAGTAAGGACAAAATACTGGATTTCCCTTTAAAAGTCTTCCGCAATTGGGACAGACTTTGAGAGCACCTGATTCCTCAGGTGTTGGTCTTTGACGGGAACGCAAAATAAGATAAAGAGGTAAAAACACAATAAGTAAAAACCAAACTCCTATGAACCACCCTATTATGGCTCCCCGAGGATAACCCCTCTTTTTTGCATCAGATGCTACCCAAATGGCAACAAGAAGAGGAATAAGTACACTTAGGATAAGAAGAGACATAACTTATTATTCTCCTTGATTTTCTTTAGTTTGGTTTTGCTTGTTTTGTTCAAATTGCACTATCTTTTCTTTCATATTTTCTACTGTTTGTATAAGTTCTTGAAGTTGAATTTTAAATAATTTGAGACTGTCTGCAATACTTTTAATATTTTCTACTTTTTCATTAAGTTTTCTTACTCGCTCATCTAACATACTAAGATGTTGCTCAATTTCTGGAGTGCCTTGAATTTTCTGTTCTTCTGTTTTTTTATTTTCTTTTTTTATGTCCCTTTGAAGATTTTCCAACCTTCTTATCTTTTCATCAAGTTCTTTTTTAAATTCGGATATACTGCTAAGTTGGTTTTTTAAGCTCTGTATTTCCTCTTTAATGGAACTTGTTTCTTCCTTTAGAGTCTCTATTTCTTTCTTTAAAGAGGGTAGAGTTTCTATTTTTGTATTTATCTCTTTAAGTTCATCTGTAAGTTCTTTTATTTTTTCTTCATCTACTTTCTCTTGAGAAGATGGGGCTTTTTCTTTCTCTTCCGGAAGCTGAAGTGGCTCTGTTAAAGATATTTGAGTATCTTTGGCTTTAACAACGCTTTGGAAAAGATTCTTGACTTGAGCATTTGGTTTTATGATCCATGCTCCTTCGAGATATATGAGAGCCTGGTTATAGAGTTTTGATGCAATATAATCGATAGCGCTTCTTAGAAAAAAGTCATAAAGAGGAGATTCTCCCCATTCCTTAGGAGAAAGTTCTTTATAGTCTTTTTTTGCTTGAATCACAATTTTGGCGGCAGCATCCTGTTCATCTTTTCGACTGTATACAACAGCCTCCAGTATTTTTGTTCTGACTATCTCTCTTTTCCCTTCAATTGTTTTGTTTTCTTTTTTTACTTTCTTTATATATTCTTCAAACCAATGAAGAGCACTTTCATAAAGCCCTTCAGCGTGCTTTTCCTTACCTTCTACTTCTGCAGTCAGTCCTAAAATATAAGCGATTTGGCCTAAATGGAGATAAGGAAGGGAAAAATCTGGCCATTTCTGTATAATAACATGATATTCCTTTACAGCTTTGTAAAAATACTCTGGATTATTGTTGGCCGCGAAATAGTAAGTTCTTGCTAATCTTACCTGAGCAGCAAAGTTGTCAGGGTCTTTCTCTAAAATAGAGGAATAGATTTTAATTGCCTCTTCAAATTTTCCCTCCTCAACTGCCTTATTAGCAGCTTCCATAAGGTTAGGTGATATCTCTTGGGAAGATAGAGGTGGAGAGAAGAGAATAAAAAAATAACTTAGAGCACTTAATATAGATAAAAGCCAGATTAGTCTACTTTTTTTCAAATTATAATTTCTCCTTAGTGTTATTGTTAAATACAATAATATCAATTTAACAAAAGTCAATTTTTATAAAACAAACTCAATTAGTCATATACATCTTTTGGTAAAAAAGAATTCATTTAAAAATTGGGCAGGGTTTAAAAATTTTTAAACAAAAAGGGTCAGGTCTCCTCAAAAAAGCCTGACCCTATTTAACTTTTTAACCTCGCTTCACCCACTTATCTACAATAGGAAAGAGACCTTTAAATGTTAGATTCCATT
>CAYRAK010000009.1:0-22755 GCA_964422215.1 uncultured Clostridia bacterium
TTTCTCCAAATTTCTCTTTTATTCTTTCTTGAGCCTTTCTCATAGCGTCATTAACTGCTGCCGCTATTAGATCTTGGAGCATTTGCACATTTTTATCCTCAAGCAGTTTTTTATCTATTTTTATATCTACTACTTCCAATTTTCCATTAACAGTAGCCTCTACCATTCCTGCTCCACTTGACCCAATAACCTCCTCTTTTACAAGATCTTCTTGAATCTTTTTTATTTCCCCTTGTAATTTTTGAAAATTTTTAAAAAGCTTAATTAAGCCAGGAATCATTAGCTTCTACCTCCCTTTTTCCTCACTTACTATTTCTCCTTCAAATATCTTTATTGCCTGTGCTACCACTTCTCGAAAAGAATCAGAAGGTTTTTGTTTTTTCTTGGTAATAGAGGGAACAGATTGGAATTGAACTGAAAATTCCGAAGAAAATACTTTTTTTAACTCTTCATAAATTAACCTCTTGTTATCTTGCTTTTCTAACACTTCTTTTATATATCCTCCCGGAGAACCTAAAATAACTTTCTTCTCATCAACAAATAAAACCTTCACCTTTTCCAAGAAGGTACCAAGCGTCAATTTTTTCTCCTTTACCCTCTTCACCACTTGACACCAGTTGTCCATTAATTCTTTTTGTTTTCTTTCAGCCTCTCCAACAGATAAACCTATCTTATCTTCTTTATCAGGGTCTTTTTTATCCTCTTCTTTTTCCTCAGACTTTTCCTTTTTTCTTGAAAAGGTGGTCAGTTTTTTTTCAATGTCCACTATTCTCTCATAAATATTTACAAGTTGGGGTTCTTTTTTTCTTATTTCCTCAAATTCTGCTTCTTGTGAACAAAGTTTAATCATCAAAAGCTCAAGATAAATTTGTGGTGTTGAGGAGAATTTTATTCTTTCCTCCGCATTAATGAGCTGCTCTATAAAGTATGTTAATTGATTGAAGGTAAAATAAGAGGTTTGTTTTATTAACCTCTCCTTTTGCGATAAGTGAGAGAGTAAAGTTTCCTTTTCCCCTATTTTGAGCATAACAATATCTCTTAGCCAGCCTAACCATCCTTTTATTATCCATTGAGGACTTTTACCATCTTCCAACAGCTTATGCACAAGTTTTATGTTAGATAAAGCATCTTGATGATATAAGTTTTCTGTGAATTCCGCAAGATACTCTGTTTCAACCAGCCCCAATACCTGAGTTACATCCTTTTGTTCTATATGTCCATTAGCATAAGAGACTAACTGATCAAGTATTTTTTCGGCATCCCTCATACTATTTTCCGCAGCTTGAGCAATGAGCTGGAGAGCCTGGGGAGTAATATCAATTCCCTCCTTCTCTACAATTTGACTTAAACGACTAACGATATCAGAAACTCCTATTTTTCGAAAATCAAACCGATGGCAACGTGATATAATTGTGGAAGGTAGCTTTCCAGGATCAGTTGTGGCAAAGATAAAAATTACATGACTGGGTGGTTCCTCTAATGTCTTGAGAAGAGCATTAAAAGCAGGATAGGTAAGCATATGAACCTCATCAATAATATAAACTTTGTATCTTCCCTTGGTAGGAGAAAAATCTACCCTACCTCGAAGATCCCTTATCTCATCTATCCCTCTATTAGATGCTCCGTCTATCTCTAACACATCAAGAGATTCCCCTCTTGCAATCTCTATACAATTGGAGCATTGATTACAAGGGTAGGGAGTAGGTCCCTTATCACAATTTAAAGCTTTAGCAAAGATACGAGCAGTACTGGTTTTTCCAGTGCCTCGAGGACCTGCAAAAAGGTAGGCATGGGCAACTCTACCAAGAGATATGGCATTAATAAGAGTGCGGGTTACATGGTCCTGCCCAACAATTTCTTGAAATGATTGAGGTCTCCATTTTCGAGCTAACACCTGATAGGCCACATTACTCTCCTCTCTATCAAAAGAGCTGGTGGAGGCAGGGGGATTCGAACCCCCGACCTCTTGCGTGCAAAGCAAGCGCTCTCCCAGCTGAGCTATGCCCCCATTGCTTTATAATTTTATCACGTTAACCTAAAACCGCAAGGCTTTTCTTTATTCTTTGGTGGAGATGGGGGGATTCGAACCCCCGACCTCTTGCATGCGAAGCAAGCGCTCTCCCAGCTGAGCTACATCCCCGATCTTTAATTTAATTTTAATTTTTTAGAAGTAAAACGCAAGCAAAATATAATTTTTAGTTTCCCTCCTTTACCACTTTTAGGGGATAATATGGTATCATGTACTCTTCTATCCACTTTAAAGCATCAAGGGGAGAGAGACCCCAACAAGTAGGACATGGGGATAGAATCTCAATGAGAGAGAATTTTCCTTTTTCTATTTGAAGTAAAAAAGCCTTCTTTATAGCTTTCTTTGTTCTTCTGATATGTGAAGGAGAATGAACAGATACTCTTTCAAGATAATAGGCTCCAGGAAGAGAAGCCAAAAGTTCTGGTATTTTAATAGGATAACCTTCCAACTCGGCTTTTCTTCCAAAAGGAGATGTAGCAGTCCTTTGACCAAGTAAAGTAGTAGGAGCCATCTGCCCTCCGGTCATACCATAGGTTGCATTGTTAATGAATATCACTGTGAAAGATTCGCCTCTTGCTGCAGCATGGATTATTTCTGCCATTCCTATTGAAGCTAGATCCCCATCTCCTTGATAGGTAAAAACAACTCTATCTGGAAGGGCTCTTTTTATTCCAGTAGCAACTGCTGGAGCTCTACCGTGAGCTGCCTCCACCATATCAAAATCAAAGTAATTGTAGGCAACTACTGAACATCCCACCGGGCATACACCTACTAGTTTCTCTCTTATATCAAGTTCATCAACAATCTCGCATATAATACGATGTACTATTCCGTGACCACACCCTGGACAATAATGCGTTACAGTATCTTTCATAGATTTTGGCCTTGCCGATATTACCTGCATTATCTCCCTCCCTGCTTTGACTCTTTTTCAACCTATCCTATTGGATTTTTGCGTTTACGTATCAGGACTTTTCTTTTTTTTGATTTTCGACCATCTTTTGAAGAGCATCTAAAAGTTCGATAGGTAAAGGAAAAACAATTGTTGAGTTTTGTTCTGTAGCTATCTCTGAAAGAGTTTGCAAATACCTTAACTGAAGTGCCTGAGGATACTTTCCAATAATCTGGGCAGCCTGAGCAAGTTTTTCTGCTGCCTGGTATTCTCCTTGAGCATTAATTATTTTAGCTCTTCTTTCCCTTTCAACTTCTGCTTGTTTAGCCATAGCTCTTTTCATAGAATCTGGAATTTCGATTTCCTTCATTTCTACCGTGGACACCTTAATTCCCCAGGGATCCGTTTGCTCATCTATAATCGTTTGCAAACGAGCATTTATTTTTTCTCTCTGGGATAAAAGCTCGTCTAGCTCTGCTTCTCCTACTACTGCTCTTAGGGTAGTTTGAGCAATTTGAAGAGTGGCGAAACGGTAATTTTCTACCTCTACAACAGCCTTAGCTGGTTCTATAACTCTAAAGTAAACAACAGCATTTGCTTTTACAGGAACATTATCCTTTGTTATGACCTCCTGTGGTTGCACATCAAAATTCATGGTTCTAAGAGATACCTTTACCATTCTATCAACTATAGGTATAAGAAAAAAAAGCCCTGGACCTTTAACGCCTATAAGTCTTCCTAATCTGAAAATTACTCCCCGTTCGTATTCAGTAACTACTCTAATAGAGGCGAAAAGTATTATAATACCCACAATAACAAGAAATATTATAATTCCCATCTTTTAATCCTCCTTTTTTTTAACCCATAATTTCATTCCCTCTCTTTTTATTACCTCCACTTTTTCCCCTTTTTTTATATTTTTTTCAGGTATAGCATTAATAGCATTCCAAAGCTCCCCATGGATATAAACTTTACCATCTGGATCTAAATCAGTCTTAGCAATTCCTGTCATACCAATTATAGCCTCCTCTCCAGTAACTGGTTTTTTAAATTGAGCCTTTATAACATAGAAAATGATAAAAACAAATAAAAATACAGTTACACCCACTCCTGCAATTATGTAGGAAAGATCAATACTTATATAAATTGCTGAGGGCTCTATAAGCATAAGAGAGCCAAAAGTTAAAGCTATAACTCCACCTATTGTTAAAGCCCCATAGGAGGTAATCTGAGTTTCAAGGATAAAAAGGATAACTGCCAGTATGATAAGCAGAAGTCCAGCTAAGTTAAAAGGAAGAAGTTGCAGGGAAAAGAAAGAGAGAATAAGACAGATAGCCCCTGCTATACCGGGCAGAAAAATCCCCGGATTAAAAAACTCCAAAATAATTCCCCATATGCCAATCATTAAAAGTATATAGGCTATATTAGGGTTAGCCAAAAACTGGAGAAATTTGTATTTAAAACTTGGCTCAAAAAATTCAATATAGATATCTTTAGTATTCAGCACAACTTCTTTATCATCTAAAGCTATCTTTTTTCCATTGAGTTTTTTTAAAAGGTCTTGCCTATCCTCTGCTATAACTTCTGCTATACCTAACTTTAAGGCCTCCTCTGCTGTTACAGAGACGCTTTCTCTTACTGCCTTCTCCACCCATTCTGCATTCCGTCCTCTTTTTTGAGCAATTGACTTTATATAGGCTGCTGCATCATTAACCACTTTCTCTTCCATGGTCTTACTCATACCTCCTGTTAAAGATACAGGATGTGCTGCGCCAATGTTCGTTCCCGGTGCCATAGCGAGAATATGAGAGGATACAGCAATAAAGACTCCTGCAGAGGCTGCTCTTGCACCTTTTGGAGCAACATAAACCACCACAGGAAAAGGGCTATTCATGATCAGTTTAACGATTTCTCGCATAGAAGAGTCTAACCCTCCAGGAGTGTCAAGTTGAATTACCATAAATTGGACATCATTTTTCTTGGCATGAGAAAGGACTTTTTTTATATACTCTAAAGTTGCAGGAGAGATGGTCCCCTCAACTTTTATCCACTGACAAGTTCTTGATTCTCCCCTTACTTGAGGCAAAAAAAGCAGAAAAAACAAAAATCCTATCAAAATAAAATTTAAAAATACCCTATATTTTCCTTTTCTCAAAAAGTTTTTTAACATGATTTAGAATCTCTCTTGCTACCTCGCGTTTACTCATAAGGGGCAAAGATTTAATCTCGCCATGAGAGTCAAGAAGAATAACTTTGTTAGTATCAACACCAAATCCTGCCCCTTTTTCGGTTAAATTGTTGGCAACAACAAGATCAAGATTTTTACTTTTGAGTTTCTTTTTTGCCTCTTGCAAAAGATTTTTTGTCTCCGCACAAAAACCTACGAGAATTTTTTTATCCTTTTCTTTACCTACAATCTCAAGTATATCAGGATTTTTTGTAAGTTCCAGAGTTAATCTTTCTTTACCTTCTTTTTTTATCTTCTCCTCATTTACCTTAATGGGACGAAAATCAGAAACTGCTGCTACCATCATAAGTCCATCGGCTCCTCTGAAGTGTTCTTTCACTTTCTCTAACATTTGGTGTGTAGTTTCAACTCTATATAACTTTACACCCCGGGGAGGATCAATTGAAGTTGGACCTGAAATAAGAATCACCTTTGCTCCCCTATCCCTTGCCTCCTCTGCAAGAGCAAAACCCATCTTTCCTGTAGAATAGTTACTGATAAATCTCACTCTATCTATAGGCTCTCTTGTTGGACCTGCAGTAATTACAAGAGATTTTCCTTCAAAGTCTTTCCTGGAATACAAAACTTCCTCTAAAAAATCAACTATACGATGAGGTTCGCTCATCCTTCCCTTTCCTACATCTCCGCAAGCAAGCTTTCCCTCTTCCGGACCAACAAATCTATAACCTAAACTTTTTAATTTTCGTATATTCTCCTGCACTATAGGGTTCTCGTACATTCTTTCATTCATCGCAGGAGCTATTACAACTGGTGCTCTTGTAGCCATCACTGTAGTTGTAAGAAGATCATCTGCTATTCCACTTGCTATCTTCCCAATTATATTGGCAGTAGCAGGAGCAATCACCAGCAAGTCAGCAATTTCTGAAAGTGATATATGTTTTAAACTCTCATCCTTTTTCTCAAAGAGACTAAAGCTTACCTTTTCCCCAGCGATACTTTGATAAGTTATAGGATGAACAAAATAAGTGGCAGATTTTGTCATTATAGGAAAAACCCGAGCTCCCCTTTTTTTAAGAAGACTTATAATCTCTGCTGCTTTGTAAGCAGCAATACTTCCTGTTATCCCTAGAACAATATTTTTACCTTGAAGGATACTCATTTTTTTAAACAAAAGGATTATTCTTTTTCTCTTTTTCTACTGTAGTTTCTGGACCGTGTCCAGGAAAAACTTTTGTATCGGAAGGCAAAGAGAAAATCTTCTCTCTTATTGATTTTTGAAGAGCTTCAAAATGACCACCTGGAAAATCCACCCTACCAATACCTCCTGCAAATAGGGTATCTCCTGTAAAAACACACTCATCTATTATTAAGGATATACTTCCTGGAGTATGACCAGGAGTGTGTATAACTTCAAGTTCAATTTTTCCCAATTTTACTTTTTCTCCTTCTTGAAGAAACTTCTCTGGAGAGGAAAATGTGGAAGGAGTTTGCAAAAGAGAGGAAAGATTTAACTTAGGATCTTCTAAAAAGGGAGCATCTAAAAAGTGGAGTAAAAACTTAGCACCAGTTAACTTTTTAAGTTGCTCTACCCCTGCTATATGGTCTATATGAGCATGAGTTGCAATTATGTATATGATATTCAAATTACTGCTTTTAATCGAATCTAAAATCACCTCAACATCTCCTCCTGGGTCTATCACTATACCTTCTCCTCCTTTCTCATCAGCTATTATATAACAGTTTGCCTGAAAGGGACCAACTATAACCTTTTTAACCAGCATTTTAGTACTTTACTATAGAAAAAACATCATATTCAGATAATTTCTCTGTACCTTTAAGTTCAGTAAGTTCTATAAGGAAACAAACTCCTGCTACCCTTGCTCCCAATTTTTCCACCAGTTTACAGGTTGCCCTTGCAGTTCCTCCTGTTGCTATAACATCATCAAATACTAAAACTTTATCCCCCTTCTTTAACGCATCTTTATGCATTTGTATTTCATCTTCACCATACTCTAAAGTATATTTTATTTTCTCAACCTCATAGGGAAGTTTACCAGGTTTTCTTACCGGGATAAATCCAGCTCCAAGCATACAAGCAATAGCACCTCCAATGATAAAACCTCGTGCTTCAGGACTTACAACAAAGTCAATATTTTTATCTCTGTAATAGTCAGCTATAAAGTGTACAATTTTTTTAAAGGCATCTGCATCTTGTAGAAGGGGAGTTATATCTCTAAATATGATACCTTTTTTAGGAAAATCCCTGATATCTCGTATTTTTTCTTTAATTGTGCTCTCAACCTCGGATAAACGTAGGCTAAAACTCATCTAATCCCTCCTTAATTCCCTTTATATCAAGTTGAATACTACATCTTCCACGCCATACATTTAACTTTGGAAAATAGAGTAGATCAAAAGGCTTACCAGACAAAAGATTTTTCTTTTCTTTATCCTCAAAAAAGTTGTTAAACTTTAAAGCCTCAAATTCTTTTTTTTCAGAAAAATCTGTAACTATAAGTTTTTCACCTCTGTTAATTTTTTGCAAATGAACAATTTTTACCCCTCTTGCCAGAAAAACAGGCTCAGGGTTCCCCGGTCCAAAGGGTGAAAGAACCTGTAGTTCCTCCACCACTGTTGTATCAAGATGTCCAAGATGTAACTCAGTATCAAAGAACCTACAGGGAATAAAGTCTTCTGGAGAAAGTATCTTTTCTGCGATAGAGTTTAGCTCCTCTTCTAATTTTTCAATGTTATGCGGGGACATGGTAAGACCTGCAGCCATTTGATGTCCACCAAAACTTGTAAGAAGATGGGAACATTTTGTAAGAGCCTCAAAAATTGAAAATCCAGGTATACTTCTTGCCGAACCTCGGGCTTTATCCTTTTCAATTGACAAAGCTAAAGCTGGTCTATGATATTTCTCCTTGAGATAGGAAGCAACAAGACCAATAACCCCTGGATGCCAGTTTTTACTTGCCACTACCAATACGGGTCGAAGTTTACCAGAAAGAATCTGCTCTGCCTCCTGACACATCTTTTTTTCCAGGTTTTGTCGACGTGAGTTCTCACTATTTAACTTACGAGCAAGTGAAAAAGCCTCTTTTGTAGAGTTGGTTAAAAGAAGTTTTACCGCAGTCTTTGCCAGAGAAAGGCGACCGCAAGCATTAAGTCTAGGAGCAAGAATATATCCTATCTCATTCTCCTCTATCTTTCTATCAAGCAAACCAGCTGCGTTAATAAGCGCCCTAAGACCCAAAGAAGTTGTGTGAGAGGGAAAATTTTCAAGACCCAATTTAACCAAAATCCTATTTTCTCCATAAAGAGGAACCATATCAGCAAGTGTTCCTATAGCTACAATATCAAGATAACTTTTAAGATTTTCAGTGGGAAAGTCAAGTCTCTGAGAAAGAGCCTGACATAGTTTAAATGCGACTCCCACTCCTGAGAGCTCTTTAAAAGGATATGAACAACCAGGCTTTTGAGGATTTAAAACGATAAACTCTGGAGGAAGAGGTCTTTCTACTCGGTGATGATCAGTAACTATAACCTCAACTCCTAATGAGTGGGCAAATTTTATCTCTTCAATAGAAGATGTACCACAATCACAGGTGATTATCAGTTTAATTTTTTTTGCAAATGCTTTTTTTATAGCCTCTTTATTAAGACCATACCCCTCACTTTGACGATGAGGAATATAATAGAAAGAGGGAAACTTTAAATCTCGCATAAATTTTAAAAGAAGACTTGTTGCCGTAATTCCATCCACATCAAAGTCACCATAAATTAGCACTCTCTCTTTGCGTGAGATGGATAGGAGAATACGATTTACAGCTTCTTCCATCCCCTCCATGAAAAAAGGATCATACAGTTTATCAAAAGAGGGGAAAAGATAGGATTCAAACGAATCCTCTTCTACCCCGCGATTTAAAAGAAGCTTAACCAAAAGAGGAGAAACTCCCCACTTTTGAGAGAGTGTACGGCATTTTTCTTCTTCCCATTTTTTTCTCAAAATCCATTTAGGTTCTGCGATCCCCATTTTGCAAATTATAGATTATTTCAGTCTTTCAGTCAATGCTCAAACTTATGCCAATCTCTTGATTTCACTATTTGCATTCCTTCACTTACTATCATTCCCTCAACTCCAGGAAGATTATTTATAAGCTCTATCCCTCTCTTAGGACCCAAGACAAAAACACCAGTAGCAAGAGCATCAGCAGTAGTCGCATCAGGAGCAATTATTGTAACAGACATTGGTATATCCTGAACTGTCCATCCTGTTGCAGGATTTATTATATGAGAGTATCTTTTGCCACGAATCATGTAATATCTGCGATAATCACCTGAGGTGGCAATTCCCTTATCTTTCACCTCAATTATTCCTACAATTTCGTTCATTTTTCTAGGATGCTGAATTCCCACTCTCCATTTTCCATGAGGACCTTCCCCTAAACAATACATATCTCCACCTGCATTTACGAGAGCATTTTTTACTCCCATTTTCTTTAAAACCTCTACAGCCTTATCCACAGCATACCCTTTTGCTATTCCTCCTACATCAAGCCTCATCCCTTTTTTCTCAAGAAAGATCATCTTACCGTTTATCCTAATTTTTTGATAGTCAACAAGAGAGAGAGTATCTTTTAGTTCCCTTGGAGTTGGAAGCCTTCTCTCATATCCCATTCTTTGCCAAAGTCTTACAAGCGGTCCCACCGTGATATCAAAGGCACCCTCTGTAATACGGGAAAAGTGGATCGACTTAAGGATAACTTCCCTTAACATAGGCGAAACTTCTTTCTTTCCTTCTCTGTTAAGTACACTAATCTCACTTTGAGGATTATAATCATTCATTAAGGAATCAACTTTCTTTATCACATCAAAAGCTTTTTGAATATCTTCAAAAGATGCCTCAGCAATTATTGTAACCTCAGTACTCATAATAATTTGCGTCTGGGTGATAAATTTAGCATTGACGCATCTGCTCCAAAGAAGAAAAAATAGGATAAGAATACCAAAAACTATGTATTTAATCTTTCTCATCCTTTTAACTCTATAAATCTATCCTTAATTATAAGTTTATAGCTTCCACACCACAGAGTTTATAAAAAAGGTTACATATATGCTCATCTACAGTAAAATAAAAAATTTGCCAACCCTCTTCAGCTAATACTTTGCAAACTCTCACCTGCTGTTCTCTTCTTACACTATCTGAGGTGAGAAATGCATCATCAAGCAGAATAAAAACTCCTTCAGGAAAACCTCTTTTGAGTATTCCTAGTCTAAAAGAGAAAAATAGCTGATCTTGGGTTCCACTACTCAATACTTCAACAGGATAATCTTTCCCATCCCTATCTGTTACATAAAGAGAACCTTTATCCCACTTAACTTTTGTGTAACGACCGGAGGTAATTTGGTGAAAATAAAAACTTACACCATTTCTCTTATCACTAACCGTAGCAAGGAGAATATCTTCCATCTTTGCACCCACTTCATCTAAAACATTCCAAGCAACTAAAGCTGCTTCTTTATCTAAGTAGGATAATTTAATTTCATCTTCTACTTTTTTCAGTTCTTTCCATATATCAGTTGTTTCTGATATTTTGAGTCGGCCAAGTTCTCCTTGAGTGAAAGAAGCAATTTCCGATGTTAACTTATGAATTTCGTTATCTAAATTTAAAAGTTTTTCTTCAATTTCTCCCTCTCTTGCAAGCTCTTTTTCGTCAATATCAGGTTTTACAATTTCCCTTTTTGCTTCTTTTTCCCATATTGCAGGATCATCTGTCCCCAGAGAAGTTTTTAAAATATCCTCATTAGATTTAATATTTAAAATTATTTTTTCCTTGTCTTTAAGCTTTTCCTCTAGTTGAGAAAGAAAAGGAAGACCTGTTCTATCACGCAACTTTTTTATATCATCTTCTACCTTTTGAATTTCTTTTTCTATTTTTTCCAATTTTTTCTCCTTCTCCCGAAGCCTGAAAAGCCTCTTTTCCTTCTCCTTTTCTGCATACTCCAACTTACTTTCAACTCCCGAAATCTGTGAGCTAATAAGTTCACACATCTTTATAATCTCATTTACACTTCCTACAGTTGGCCACACTTGTTTTCCCTTCTCTAAAATAGATTTTTCCAATTTTTTTAAGCCCGCTTTTTTACTTCTTAGTAGGTGAGAAAAAATTAAAAGATAAACTCCAGCTCCTAAGAGAAAAAAAGAAAATAAGGTGTAAAGAGAACTAAATTTAAAACCTTTCATAAAGAAAAGAAGAACTCCTCCAAGGAATAAAATTGAGCCTAAAATACTATAAAAAGGTAGTTTAATAAGACTTTGTGTAATATCTTCCTCAGAAGATAAAAATTTTCTTGTGTCTTGAAAAAGAGAGAGAGCTACTAGTCTATCTTTCTGGAAAGTCAAACTTTTCTTTTCCTCTCTCAAAGAGTTAATTTCCTTCTCTACTTTATCTAAATCATCTCTTATCTCTTGTAACTCTTTGCTGTATGTTTCTCTAAGGTTTAGAAGAGAGTTTTGTTCTTTTTCTTTTTTCAACCATCTCTCATAATCCTCCTTACAATATCTTTCGTAATTCTGAAGGGATATTTTTTGAGTTGACCATTCAGAAAAGGCCTTTTTTATCCTTTGATGAAGTATGTAGGATCTTAGAAGTTTTATTTTTTTATTTTTCTCTCTTAATTTTTCTCTCTCTTCTTTTTTCTCTCTAAGAATTTTCTTTTTCCTGTCTATACTCTCCAACCGCTTTATGGCTGCAAGAAGGTCTTTTTTTCTATCCTCTTTTTCTCTCATCCTTGATTTTTTGCGCATAGGTTGACGGTCACTCCACTCCCCTCCAGGGGTAAGACCTACATCCTCTCCGATTTTCTCTTTTATTCTTTCTATATTTACCGGTATACCAGAGAGAAACTCTTTAACTTTATCTTGCCATTTTTTATCTCCCTCTTTGAGGCTAAGATCTCCTGCTCTTATGATAAAAAGACTTGCAAGGTGATAATGGGGAAGATTTGCTATATCTTCAAACTTAAAAGATCCTGGAAAGGTATACTCTTTTTCTAAATGTTCTAAAGTTAAGATAATCTCAGCAGAAGAGGAATTTTTCTCAAATCTATCTTGACCAGGGAAAATGCTTCTTTTTTGAAAAAGTGTACCTGTTATTGCATCTATCAGTGCAGTTTTTCCAGCCTCATTTCTTCCATAAATCACATTAATATCTTCACATTCAATACAAAAATTTTTAATCGGCCCGTAATTTTTTACCACCACTTTTTTTATTCTCATTTTCTCAACTTCTCTAGTGCAGATAAAGTAAGCTCAAGTGCTCTCTCTTTTAATAAATCATCATAATTTTTTCCCCGCAATTTTTCCATAAAAAGAGCCACAGTTGGATTTTGGAGAAGGTGTGCCCAATGTTTTATCTCGCACAAAAGATGAATACACTTAAAGCTGGAACGATACTTTTCTTCTATTTCTTTCACCCTATCTCTAAACTCCCTTTCACCCATCTTTATAGAACCTTTTATTTTTCCTTCCAACATAACTTTTTTACAAGCAAGTCTTTTAATCTCTCTGTCAATCTCCTCCAATTTCTTTTCTTCCTTGCCTGGAAATACCATCCATTCAATTTTTTCCCAATAAGAGGAAATCTCTACTGGAATTTTTTCAACTTTTACTTCTCCATCTTTTTCAATTTGAACTAAAGCAACAAATCTTTTCCCAACAGAGCGTCTGCTTGTAGCAAGAGGTGCACCAGGATAAACCACCTGTGTTTTTCCAAAGCCAACTTGGATAAACCTTGAGTGGTAATGACCAAGAGCAAGATATTTCATTTTCCCTTCTACATGCCAGCTGTAAATCGGCATATATTTAGCCTCTTCCTCAAGTTCTGTGTAAATTTCGGGGAATTTTTTGTCGTATAAAGTACCATGAGCTATAGCAACATCGGGCTTTGATTCAAATTCCAACTTCTCTATACACTGGGAAAAATCTAACTGAGGATGGAAGGGAATTCCCGCAATTTTTATCCCCTTTATCTTGATCTTGGAAGGACCTTCTGAAAAAAGTATCACATTATCACCATAGTGAGTTTCAGGAGAGTAGGCGAGAGAATCATGGTTCCCGGGGATAATTAAGATAGGAAGAGGATTTATTCTTTCAAAAATCTCTCTTACTTTTCCTCTTAGAAAAGAAGCTTCAATATCATTTTCAAACAAATCACCTGCTATAATAAGACCATTAGCTAACTTTTCTGTCTTTGAAACTATCCAAGATAGTACATTGAGGCGGAACGGCTCATCTCTTTTAAGATGAAGATCTGCCGTATGAAGAAATTTTATGGGTGCTCCCATTTAATTTTTAGAAACTTCTCTTTTATTTTAGCTTATTTTCAACAATAGCATAATAGTATACCGTGTCAAATTTCATTCTTTTAGAACAATACAAGATCAATTCTTCTAATAAACGTTTTTGAGCAAATAATAAGAAGATAACCAATTATAAGTGTAGTCTTAAGTTAATACTTGAGACTTCTAAATGATTCTTGACGTAAACTTCTGTTAAGATTAAAATACTCCGGGAAAGTAAAAAATTTAAAACCTGTGAAAGGTGTGAAAGGTTGAAGGATACACTAATAGTGGGAGTAGGAAATATACTCTTAGGAGATGAAGGAGTTGGAATTCATGTTATAAGAGAGCTTCAAAAGTTAAAACTTCCAGAAAATGTGGAACTTTTAGATATTGGCGTTGCAAGCTTTCCCCTTCTTTCATACATGGTAGGGAAAAAGAAAGTAATTATCGTTGATGCGGTAAAAGCAGGTGGAAAGGCAGGAGACATTTACCGTCTTTTCCCGGAACAGATAGAGAAAAAAGAGGGAAACTTTCTTTCTTTGCATGAGATGGGTATTGCTAATATTTTGGCCATTTTTCAACAAGAGATAATGCCTGAAAAAATTGTAATTATTGGAGTTGAACCTGGAAAAATTAAATGGGGAATGGAGCTTTCTCCGCCTGTTAAAGAGAAACTACCTCAACTGATTGACTGTATCCTACAAGAAGTTAAAGTAGAGGAGGATTAATGCTAATTTTGGGAATTGAGACCTCTTGTGATGAAACAGCAGTAGCAGTAGTTGAGGATGGAAAGTATATCCATTCTAACCTGGTCGCTTCTCAAGTGGAACTTCACAGGGAATTTTATGGAGTGGTTCCAGAGGTTGCTTCCAGAAAACACCTCGAAGTTATCCTTCCTCTAATAAACAAAAGTCTACAAGAAGCAAAGATAAGCTTAAAAAACTTAAATGCTGTTGCTGTTACTGCAGGCCCAGGACTTTTAGGGTCTTTGCTCGTAGGTGTAACTGTAGCCAAAGGGATCGCTCTTTCCTTAAACATTCCTTTAATAGGTATAAATCACCTGGAAGCTCACCTTTATGCGGCTTTTCTTCAAAACGTTTCTCTCCATCTTCCTCTTATTGGCCTTATTATATCTGGAGGACATACTGAGCTTGTCCACCTTTCTGAGGAAGGGAAATATGAACTCCTTGGCTCTACTCGAGATGACGCAGTGGGCGAAGCTTTTGATAAAGTGGCAAGAATTCTTGACCTTGGATACCCGGGAGGACCTATAATTGAAAAAGTGGCAAAAAAAGGAGATCCTTCAAGGATAAAACTTCCAACACCCAAATTTAAAGAAGAAACCTTAGATTTCAGTTTCAGTGGACTAAAAACAGCAGTGCTCTATAAAGTGAGAAAATTAAAACAAAAAAAAGTTCCTGTTCCGGTAGAGGATATAGCAGCAAGTTTTCAGTTACAGGTGGCAAAGATTTTGTGGGAGAGAATAAATCAAGCTTGTTCTTTAAAAAAAATCAATCAAGTTATTATTGGAGGAGGTGTTGCTTCTAATAGATTTATTAGAGAATTTATTTTTAAAAAATCTGAAAACAAGCTTAAGATTTTTGTTCCTCCACCCAGACTTTGCACTGATAATGCTGCCATGGTAGCAGCTCTTGCTTATAAAAAATTAAAGGAGGGAGAAATATCTTCCCTTTCTCTTGAGGCTCAACCTAACCTAAAGCTTGGCTAAAATCACTCCAGCATGTAATCTCTCTTTTCCATTCTCTCAAGAAGTATCTCAACCTCTTCATCTACAATCCACTGCTCAAAAGCTTTCTCATCTATCATTTCTATCTCTTTTAAAAAGCGAGAAGGTTTTAAAAGCACAGCACGCCGCCAGTTACCCCCAATTATGGGAAAACAAAGATAAAGTTCCTCCTTTGCTCTTGTGGTAGCAACATAAAGAAGTCTTCTTTCTTCCTCTAAATCCTCATCTTTTCTTAAAGCCTTTGCAGCTGGAAAGCGACCATCGGCAAGCCAAATAATGAATACTACCGACCATTCGAGCCCTTTAGCCTGATGCACAGTGGAAAGCACCACAACCTCGTCATCTTCTCCCCCAGAGACAACTGTCTCTGATTCTACACTCCCAAGTAGGGCAAGTTCTGAAAGAAAACTCCTAAGGGAGGTATAATCACGAGCAAAACTTGCAAGCTGGTTTAAATCTTCCATTCTTTCCTCATAATCCGGATATTTGGATCTAAGATAGTTTTGATAATCCTGCTGAACAATAAGGTGAATCATTCCCCCAATATTTTTTTGAAGAGAGGAATCCTGTAAAGAGAACAAAAGATTTGTAAATCTAAACCAATCCTCTGGAACTTTTTTTGAAAAAAGATTCAAAATTTTTTTTGATTTTATCTTATTTAAAGGATTTTCATCTTTTGATATCTCTTTCCATATCCTATCAGCTGTAACGTTTCCTATTCCAGGTAAAAGTTTCAATATCCTTTTCCAAGAAAGTTCATCTTTGGGGTTAACAAGTACCTTTAGATAAGCGGTAACATCTTTTATATGAGCTCTCTCAAAAAATCTTAAACCTGATCTTACTTCAAATGGAATACCTCTCCTGGTAAGTTCCATCTGAACCTCTAAACAGTGGTAATGAGAACGATACAAAACTGCAATGTCTTTTAAAGATTTTCCTTCATCACGAAGCTCCAAAATTCTTTCAGCTACAAACTCAGCTTGCTGGTTTGCATCCCTTAGAGGAACAACTACGGGTTTAAAATTTCCCTTTTTTATAGGACGTAAAATTTTCGGAAACTGTTTTTTATTGTAACTGATAATACAATTTGTAAGATGAAGTATGGGGGGAGTGCTTCTATAATTTATCTCCAGTTTAAAGATTTTTGCATCAGGATATCTTTTAGGAAACTCTATTATGTTAGAAAAATTTGCCCCTCGAAAAGAGTATATACTCTGTGAATCATCACCAACAGCCATAATATTGCGATGAAAAGAAGCTAAAAGATCCACAATTTCCCCTTGAAGCTTATTTGTATCCTGATATTCATCAACAAGAATATAAAGAAAGTTTTCTGAATAAAGATTTTTTATATCAGGATGCTCCAGAAGAAGGATCTTCCAGTTCAAAAGAAGATCGTCAAAATCCATAAGATTTAGTTCTCTTTTTTTATTTTGGTATCGTTTAAGGACTCTCTCGATATCAACAAGTTGCTCCATGAAAAAGGGATATTTTCTTTGTACCACCTTCTTTATACTCTCTCCCATATTTATAGATAAACTTGCAATATCAGAGAGCACTTCAGATTTGGGAAATCTTCTTTTTTTGATATCTATTTTCAAATCAGTAAGACACAAATCTAAAAGTTCTTTAGAATCTTCTCTGTCTATTATGGTATAGTTATTCCTATAGCCAAGGAGATGGGCATAGCGTCTCAAAATAAGATTACCTATATGATGAAAAGTTCCTCCCCATATTCTTCGAACTTTACTTGAGAGAAGATGCTCCACTCGATGAAGCATATCGTTGGCTGCCTTGTTGGTGAAAGTAACAAGAAGTATCCTTTCAGGATTAACTCCAGAGTCTAAAAGCCAGGCAACTCTATAGGTGATAGTTCTTGTCTTTCCACTTCCCGCTCCTGCAATAACTAAAATGGGTCCTTCCCCTGCAGTCACCGCTGTAAGTTGCTGCGGATTTAGTTGCGCCTCGTAGTTTATCCTTTTAAAATCCTTCACACCCTTTAAATTAAATCTTTTCACAGAAAAATCTCCTTTTAGATCCTTAAACATAAAAACTAACCAAAAACTTTAAACTATACATACTAACTAACGAGCAAATCGTCCTACTAAATAATAGTAAGTTTACCTTTGATGTCAACGAAACTAAAAATTTCTCTATCTCAGAAATAAAGGGGGTTGACACTGGCTTTTGGTTAAAATATAATTTAAGTTAAGACCCTTTATACCAACCAATATAAAAAATGAAGAAGGAGGAGACAGAATGACCATAAAGCCACTAGGTAAAAGAATAGTGGTAAAGCCTTTTAAGCAGGAGGAAAAAACACAAGGTGGAATTTATCTACCTGATACTGCAACCAAGGAAAGGCCTCAAAGAGGAGAGGTTATAGCAGTAGGACCTGAGTTCAAAGAGGTAAAAAAGGGTGATACTGTCATCTTCGCAAAATACGGAGGAACAGAAGTAAAGATAGATGAGGAAGAATACCTTGTTTTAGGAGAGGATGACGTTTTAGCGGTATTAGAAGAATAAATTTTTCAAAGGAGGGTTAACCTATGGCTGCTAAACAAATTTTATTTGGATCCGATGCTAGGCAGGCTCTCATAAGGGGAGTCGATAAATTAGCAGATACTGTTACAATTACCTTAGGACCAAAGGGTCAAAATGTTGCGTTAGCTAAAAGTTTTGGTTCTCCAACTGTTACTGATGATGGAGTAACAGTAGCAAAAGAGATAGAGCTCGAGGATCCCTATGAGAATATGGGAGCTCAATTGGTAAAAGAAGTAGCAGAAAAAACAAAGGATGTTGCCGGGGACGGAACTACCACAGCAACTCTTCTCACTCAGTACATAATTCATCAAGGCATCAAAAACGTAATCGCTGGAGTTAATCCAACACATCTGAGAAAGGGAATGGACAAGGCAGTTCGCACAGTAATTGAGGAAATAAAAAAGATGAGCAAACCTGTTAAGGATAAAAAATCCATTGCTCAAGTTGCAACTGTCGCAGCCTCAAATGATCCAGCGGTAGGAGATCTTATAGCTGATGCAATGGAGAAGGTAGGTGAAAATGGTGTTATAACTATTGAGGAAGGAAAAACTGCTGAGACTAACGTAGAACTTGTTGAAGGAATGCAGTTTGACCGAGGATACATCTCTCCATACTTTGTGACTAATCCGGAAAAAATGGAAGCGATTCTAGAGGAACCTTATATCCTCCTTCATGATAAGAAAGTGAGTAATATGAAGGATCTTTTACCTATTTTGGAAAAAGTTGCCAATACTGGTAAATCTTTCTTGCTGATTGCTGAGGATGTAGAAGGAGAAGCTCTTGCTACACTGGTAGTAAATAAAATAAGAGGAACTCTGAAATGCGCAGCAGTTAAGGCTCCCGGTTTTGGAGACAGAAGAAAAGCAATGCTTGAGGATATTGCTATTCTCACTGGAGGTCAGGTAGTATCAGAGGACCTTGGTCTCAAACTGGAAAATGTAGAACTTTCCATGTTGGGTCAAGCGAAGAGAGTTCGCATAACTAACGAAGAGACTACAATAATCGAAGGAATGGGAGATAAAAAGAAAATTGAAGATAGAATAAAGCAAATAAAGCTGCAGATAGAAGAAACTGATTCAGATTATGATCGAGAGAAATTGGAGGAAAGACTTGCTAAACTCTCTGGTGGTGTTGCTGTTATCAATGTGGGAGCTGCAACTGAGGCAGAAATGAAAACCAATAAGGCAAGAATTGAAGATGCGGTTGCTGCTACTAGAGCGGCTGTTGAGGAAGGAATAGTTCCTGGAGGTGGAGTAGCGTTAATAAGATGTATTCCTGCTTTAGATAAGCTTACTGCTGAGTTTGAGGATGAGAAGATTGGGATAAGAATAATAAAAGAAGCTCTAAAGGAACCTCTACGAAAAATTGCTGAGAATGCCGGTTTTGAAGGTGGTGTGATAGTAGAAGAGGTTATGAAAAGAAAAGATGCTGAGGGATTCAATGCTGAACTTGGCCGATATGAGGATCTAATAAAGGCCGGAGTTATCGATCCAGCTAAAGTAGTCCGTTCAACAATAGAAAACGCAGCAAGTGTGGCCTCTCTCATTCTCACAACCGAGGCTCTTGTGGCAGAAATTCCTGAGAAAGAGGAAAAGAAAGCACCTTATACCCCTCCTGAGTACTAAAAGGAGACAAATAAAAAAAGGAGGCAGGGAAATCCCTGCCTCCTTTTTTTATTGACACTATAGCTTTTTCTGTTAAATTTATTTTCAAAAAAGAAAGGTGGTGAGTTTACAGTATGTCAGGACATTCTAAATGGGCTAACATAAAACACAAAAAAGCAAGAAAAGATGCACAAAAAGGGAAGCTCTTCAGCAAATTGGCCCGTAAAATAACTGTTGAGGCAAGAGAAGGTGGAGGTGACCTTGAAAAAAACTCCTCTTTACGCATGGTTGTAGAACAGGCACAAGAGGCAGGAATGCCTAAAGAAAATATAATTAGAGCTATTCAGAGGGGAACTGGAGAGCTTCCTGGGACAAGTTTTGAGAAAATAACCTGTGAAGGATATGGACCTGGAGGAGTGGCTTTACTCATTGAAGCAGTAACAGACAATAAAAAAAGAACAGTAGCAGAAATAAGACACATCTTAACCAGCAACGGAGGACATATGGGAGAAGTTGGATGTGTAAGCTGGCTTTTTGAAAGAAAGGGCATTGCAGTTTTTGATAAAAAAAATCTAAACGAAGAGGAAGCAATGGAGTTTGCGGTTGAGATAGGAGCAGAAGATGTCCGTGAGGATAAAAATACTATAGAGATAATTTTTCCACCCGAGATGTTCAGAACTGTAAGAGAAAAAATTAAAGAAAAGAAGTTAAATCCAGAGCTTCTTGAGTTGACCATGATTCCTCAAACTACTGTTCCTCTTAAAGGAAAAGAAGCTGTTCAGATGCTAAACTTAATGAATGCACTGGAAGAAGCAGAAGAAGTACAAAATGTATATGCCAACTTTGATATTTCTGAAGAAATAATGGAAAAGGTGGCTTCATGAAATCTTATTTACAATCGGCTTTAAATGAAGTTAAAAGTGAATACGCAGAGATAAGATATGAGGAAACAAGAATAACTTATATACACTTTGTAGGTAGGGAGCTTGAATCTATAGGAACTTCTGTGGAAAGAGGAGGTGGGATTAGAAGCAAAGGCCGAGGTGGATGGAGTTTTATCTCGTTCAATGATTTAGATAACCTTCCAACTTATCTTCAAAAAGCCGTTAGACAATCCTCTCTTCTCAAAGGAAGTTTAGTAAAATTAGCTCCCGTTTCTCCTCAAATTGATATTGTAACAGGAGAAGCCAAAAAAGATCCCCGAAAAATTGACCTTGAGGAAAAATATGAACTTTGTCGTTCTTACAATGAGATTTTACTTTCCGCACCAGAGATTCAAAGTTCAGACTTAAGATATGCTGACATCCATACTGTGAAATATTTTGCTACCTCTGAGGGAACCTATATTCAACAGGAAAGATTTTATACTCTTTTAGGAATGACAGCAATAGCACGCAGAGGGGATAATATTCAGCTAGCGCATGAAGGAGTGGGAGGAGTGGGAGGGTATGAACTTGTGGAAAATCAAGAGGAAAAGGCAGAAAAAGCTACTAAAAGAGCTTCTGATTTACTTGATGCTGAACCAGTAAAAGGAGGAAAATATACTGTAATTGTTGACCCTAAACTGGCAGGTGTTTTTGCCCATGAAGCATTTGGTCATCTTTCTGAGGCTGATTATCTTTACGAAAATGAAAGATTGCGCCAAATTATGAAACTTGGTCGACGTTTTGGAAGCGAAATACTCAATATTGTAGATAATCCCCTCATACCAGGAGAAGGAGGGTTTTATCTTTACGACGATGAAGGAGTGCCAGCTAGAAAAACCTACCTTGTTAAAGAGGGAAAATTAGTGGGAAGGCTTCATTCAAGAGAGACTGCAGCAGCGATGGGTGAAAAACCAACCGGGAACGCTCGAGCAATAAGTTATGAATACCCTCCCATAGTAAGAATGAGCAACACATATATCGAAGCTAAAGACAAAGATAAAGATGAGATGATCTCCGAGGTAAAGGAAGGTATATACGTAAGTGGATTTCGTGGAGGTCAGACTAGCCTTGAGATGTTCACCTTTGCACCTGAGGAAGGATATATAATAAAAAATGGCAAGCTTACTAAGAAAATAAGGGATTTGAACTTAACTGGAAATATTTTTACTACTTTGTCTCACATTGATGCAATAGGAAATGACTTAGTTTTATTTACCGGTCCGGGAGGATGCGGTAAAGGTGGTCAGTCCCCTCTACCGGTTTCTACTGGTGGACCTCATATTCGTGTAAGGGAATTAGTAGTAGGAGGTAGATAGTGGAGAAAGTCTTAAAAATGGCTCTTTCTAAGGCCGAAGAAGGGGAAGTCTATAAAGAAAGTTTTCAATCTACAATAGTTAATTTTCAATTTAACCATCTTAAATCTGTTGACAGTTGCTTTGGCCAGGGTGTCGGACTTAGGGTAATAAAAAATGGAAAAATAGGTTTTTCAAGTGTTACCACAAATAAAGACCTGGAACTTCTTGTATCCTCAGCGATAGCCTCTGCTTCTTTTGGACAAAAGGCTCGGTTTAAATTTCCTTCACCATCTAAAGTACCCCAGGTTGAATGTTTTGACTCAAATCTCCCCTCGGTTCCGGTTGAACGTATGATTGAAGAGGGAGAAAATACAATAAAAATTATTACCAAAGAGTTCCCTTCTGTTCAGTGTGAAGCTGAGTTAGAAAAAGAAATAGCTACCATCTCAATTTTAAACAGCTCTGGATTGAATCTAACCTATAAAAAAAGTTTTTATTCGTTTTCAATTTATGCTTTTTTAGCTGAAGAAGGAGATTTTTTGGGAGTAGCTGAGGAAGAATGTGGCTGTCAATACAAAGATTATTCAACTCTTCTTGCTCAAAGGGTTATTGAAAAAATAAAACTTGCTCAAAAAAAGGCCGATATTCAAACAGGTATTTATCCTGCTATATTCACTTCCAAAGCTATGCCTCTTATTTTTAACTCGCTTGAGAAAGGAATCAATGGAAAACTAGTTCAAAAAAACTCCTCACCCCTCTGTTCTAAGCTTAACCAACCTATATTTTCTACTCTTCTTACCATTGTGGATGATGCAACTTTAAATTTTGGTCCTTCATCCAGTCCTATAGATGATGAGGGAGTTCCCTCCCGCCAGAACACCATTGTTGAAAGGGGTATATTAAAAACCTTCATTTACGATCTCCAAACTGCAGGACTTATGAAGACCGAAACTACAGCAAATGGAAGAAGGGATTATGACAGTCTCCCCTCTCCTTCTACTACAAATCTTATAGTGTCACCCGGAGAACTCTCTACGCAGGATATGATAAAAGATATGAAGGAAGGCATCATTATTGATCAGGTGATTGGATCAGGACAAAGTAATGTGCTTATGGGAGAATTCTCAGTAAATTTAGACCTTGCCTTTAAAGTAGAAAATGGAAAAATTGTAGGTCGAATTAAA
>CAYRAK010000010.1:0-22547 GCA_964422215.1 uncultured Clostridia bacterium
CAGGAGGTGTACCAATTAAGCCTTCCTCCCTTTCTGCCAGGGCAGTCTCGGCTCTCCGTGGACCAGGTAGAGCACTTCTCCTTCTCCTTTCACCCCAAAAGTCACTCCAGAAATCATCAAAAATTTTTCTTATTTCTCTTTCCATTCTAGAAAATTCTCTAAAAGGATCCCATCTTGCCATCTTTACCACCTCCTTTTCTTTTTAAATCTGTATTAGTTCATACACCTTTTTCAGAATATAAGTAATGCTATCATCGGCTAGTGAATAGTACACATACAGAGCCTCTTTTTTCTTTCTTACCCATCCATAGTTTCGAAGGAGACCCAAATGCTGAGAAAGATTTGTTTGACTGACTCCAATTCTCTTTGAGAGCTCACCCACACATACTGATCCTTTTCTCAGCTCTTCCAGAATCCGTATTCTTACCGGATGAGTGAGTGCCTTAAGAGATTCAGCTACCCTATCAGCCTGCTCAAGTTTTTTTAATCTTTCTTTATTGTCTATCATGGCTACATTCTAAACTCCGTATATTATTATATTCTAATATAGTGAAGTGTCAACCCCTCCTTTTTCTCCAAGCTTGGAAGGTTTTTCAGTTCTTTTTTTGAACAATCCTGTATACAATTTCTCCTTTTCTTGCAAGTCCTAGCTTTTCTCTTGCCATCTTTTCTCTAAAAAAGGGATTATTCGCTTTTCCCTGCATCTCCAGAAGTCTTTGATTTTCCTCTTTTAATCTTTTAATTTCCTCTTTGACGTTTTCAACTTGAGCATTTACTCTGGCAATATCATTATTGATTTTTACCCACCAGATAGAAAAAAATGCAATTTCTGCAAGCAACAAAAAAAGAAAAATTTTACTGCTTCTTTTCATCTACTCTTACTCCTTCTCTATCTACAGATAAAATCATTACCTTAGATCTTATTCCATTTTTAGAAAAAGCCTCTTTCATTGCTTTGCCAACATCTTCCTCTTTTTCGAGGGTAAATGCCGCAATGCTTGATCCTGCCCCAGATAGAAATGCTCCCTTTGCACCTGCAAGAAAAGCTGCCTTAAAAACGTCCTCCATGCCTGGAAGAAGAGAGGCTCTGTATGGTTGGTGGAGTTTATCCTGCATTGCAACTTGAAGATTGTTCCATACGCCCTGAGTTAAAGAAGGAACAAGTAAAGCTACTCTTGATAGGTTAAAGACAGCATCAGAGAGAGAAACTTTTAAAGGAAGAATTTTGCGCGCCTTTTCGGTAAGGATTTGTAACTCAGGAACAACAACAACTACCTTTAAATTTTCAGGAATATCAAGTTTTATCCATAAAAGATCTTTTCCATTATTTACTACAGCAACAAATCCTCCAAGAAGTGATGCTGCCACATTGTCAGGATGTCCTTCAAGTTTGGTTGCAATCTTCAAAATCTCTTTGTAAGATAAATTGACATCCAAAAGATGACTTGCTGCCACTATTCCTCCGAGGCGTGTGGCAGCACTGCTTCCGAGTCCTTTTCCTATGGGAATATGGTTTATCTCGGTTATCTTAATCCCTGAGGGTTTTTTCCCTATCTTTTTAAAAATTTCCTCCAGAGCAGGAAAGATGATATTTTTAGTATCTTTGGGAATAAAATTTTCTCCTTCTCCTTCTACCCTTATGAAAACTCCTTTTTCCTCTATAAGTTCCATTTCCACCACATTGTAACAGGTTAAAGCAAGTCCCAGGCAGTCAAATCCACATCCAAGATTGGTGGTGGAAGCAGGAATCTTCACCTTTACTTTTCTCATTATACCCTACCTTAAATAGCATTATAAACAAAATAGTTTTAATGTAAATTAAATTAATAAACAATTTTACCAGAAGAGGGAAAAATACAAATTGATGATATCTTTACCTAAAAAGAGGGTAAGAAAAGCTCCTGTTACCAGAAACGGACCAAAGGGTATTTTATCTTTTATTCCCTTAAGGTGAAATACAAGGAGTATACAGGCTACCACTGCCCCTGTAAGAAAGGCGAGGAAAAAAGATAAAAGTGCCATTTTCCAACCAAAGTAGGCACCAATTCCTGCAGCAAGCTTTACATCTCCTATTCCCATTCCTGCCTGATGCAGGATAAGAAGACTGAGGTAGAAGATTGCAAGAAATATCCCTGCTCCTAAAGCTATTCCTGCAAGAGAGGGAAGAAGAAATCCCTGCAGGAAGGAGAAAAAAATTCCCGAGAAAAGAAGAGGGTAGGAGAGAGAATCAGGAATAATCTGGTGTTCAAGATCAATGAAAAAAGTTGGGATTAAAAAAGATATAAAAACAAACTCTTTTACAGGGTTTACAAATGAAAGAGGTCCTAAAAATAAAAAAGGATACCAGTGCAGGAGAATAAAAAGGAAAAAAAGACCACTCATACCCTCCACTACAGGGTAGCGCCAGGATATTGGACTTTTACAGTTTCTACATCTACCATGCAGGAGAATAAAGCTCAAGATAGGGATATTATCATACCAGGCAAGAATTTTTTTACAGCTTGGGCAGTGAGAAGGGGGATTCCAGAGAGATTTTCCTCGAGGAAGGCGATAGATCACTACATTGAGAAAAGATCCTATGACAAGGCCCATTGCAAGGGTAAATATAGATAAAGTGAGCTTTATTTGCATTTTGTCTTAACTTTATCAGTCTTTTTAAAAGTTGGCAAGCAAAGCTAATTTGAATAAAAAAGCGGGGAGTGACCTCCCCGCTTTTTTACATTAGCAGACTAAGTGTGAAGTTGTGGGACCTTTAAACTCAAACATGCTAATTTACGGACCTGCAAGACCAAGGTCACCACCACTTGTTGTACCACTTGCTGGATTGTACCAATTACTACCGTAATCATACTGAGTATCCGGTCCTCCATACTGTCCAGCACCACTTATATCATCTGGATATGAGGTTACATCTGCACTTGTGTCAGGTCCATTAGAAACTAAAAGCCAACCAGTTGGTGTTGTACCACCTGTAGTAAAATATCCAAAGCCATTGGCATTTCCATCGATAGTAGTGTTTGTGTTTCTTCCTCCTCCAAATGGATCTTTGGGAATAGATGATATATACTTTCTGGTAGTTAACTCAGTTGCTGTTGCAGTAGTAGGATATGATCCCTCATCCAGATAATACATCTCCAGTGCGTTTGCAATAGCTCTCATATCAGCAAATGCCCTTGATATTTTTGCCTTTGTTCGTGAGGCCAGGAAGTTGGGGATGGCAATACCGGCAAGGATGCCTATGATGGCTACCACGATCAGAAGTTCGATCAAGGTAAACCCCTTCTTCCTATGCCAAATTCTCTGCATCATTTTCTTCATTTTTCCACCTCCTTCCTCGTATCTAATCTATTATCTAATCTCTATATTATCGGTTTTCTTTTTTTTCTCTTTAACTCATACAGCAATACCTTTTTCCTGACTTCTTAACAATTAGATTAGATACCTTTTCAAGAAAAAGCTTATCTTTGCTGATAAGAACCTTTCCGGGATAAACCAGCACTCTATCAGGCGAGTAAAACTTTTACTCTAACCTGACCATCATTTTTATATCTAATAAAAAAAGGCTCTCGAAAGGACGAGCCTTTTGCCCAAAGAGCTTCGGCAACCCAGCCACCCCCTTTGGGGCCTGTGGCTTTGCGACCCATCCTTTCGGATGGTGTGCCTTTATCGGCTCTTTCCTGCTTGTCATTGTTATATATTAGTGCATGAGAAAAAACAAGTCAAGTATCTTGCATCAAAGTTGTGCTTAGCTTATCCTATTAACAGTTTTTGTCAAGAGGAGCTTTGAGTATTACAATAGAAATGAGGTAAAATTAATTTTTACAAACAGGATATTTCCCATACCTATATGCTGTTTCAAAAGCAACAATTATATTCTCAACTGGTACTCCATGTTGAATGTTATGGACAGCACAGAAGACAAAGCCCCCACCGGGAGCGAATATCTTTATTCTTTCTTTTACCTCTTCTTTTACCTGCTCCGGAGTGCCAAAGGGAAGAGTTTTTTGTGTATCAACACCTCCGCCCCAAAAAGTTACTCTCTTTCCAAATTGTTCTTTAAGCCATTTGGGATCCATTCCCTTTGCCGAGGTTTGTACAGGATTAATTATATCAAGACCCGCATCAACCAGGAGAGGTAATATCTTTGTTATAGAGCCACAGGAGTGTTGAAAAGCTTTCCAGGTTGTATTTTCATGGATCCAGGCAAATTGCTCCCTATAAAATGGCAGATACAATTCTTCAAAAGCAAGAGGAGATATAAGTTCTCCATTTTGAGAGCCAAAGTCAAATCCTTCAAGCACAACTATATCTACATTCTCACCTAAAGCTTCCCAGAGCATTTTGAGATTTTCCAGAATAATTTCCTGTTTTTTAGATAAAAATTCTTTCACATATTCTTTATCTAAGGCAATCAGAGCAAGAAAGTCTGGTATACTTCCAATGATTCCCAGTCCTGATTTTAACCAGAGACCAGCGACTAATGCTTTATCCGTTTCTTTGCGAAGAAGAGATGCGCGCCGAGCCATCCATTCTATCTCTTCTTCTGTAAGAAGGTATTTTTCTCTCAGGTTATCAAGTGAGGGGCGCTGAAGCTGATCACTGCTTCGAATCATGCTCAAGTCGTCAAAATAATATCCTCCTTTGGGCATTTTTCCTACAACTGGAGCATTAGGATCTCCTTTCTCATGCAAAAGCCAGTTTCCTTTCTCATCTACTTCAACATTAAAATCACCCGGCACCAATACCTCAGTTCCATCAAACAGTTTCCAGGGTTTATAATTCTCTCGTCTGATATCGAAGAAAAGAGCAGGTGGTTCCACAGGAAGAACATCTATATGAAGTTTTTCTACCACGTCCAATTCCACTTCCCCTAGCATTTGAAAAACATCATACACCTTAACTCTTTTTTTCTCCAGACCAAGGCGTTCTCGGAGGCGATGAAGTACTGTTGCCATTATACCTGTGGTTATGGTGCCACCCAAATCAATAGGCACCCGGTCAGGTTCTTGATGATTTAAGGCTGCGAGGACTCTTTCCCTGGAGGTCCATTGAGTTTTATTAAGGCTCATATTAAGCCCCCTTTATATAATTTTTTATTTTCTTAAGAACCTGTGAGTTAAAAGAGAAAGAACTATAACCAGTCCATAGAAAAGTTGTGTCCAAAATCCTGTAAGTCCTGATGATATAATTCCTGTTTCAATAAATCCTATAATAAGTGCCCCTATAAAAGATCCAAAAATAGTTCCCACTCCACCCCAGGTTGGGGTTCCCCCTATAAAGACAGCAGCTAAAACCGGAAGGAGCATTCCTTCTCCACACGTGGGCCAGAAGACTAAATTTACTAACACGGATATTATTCCAGCAAAACCGGAGGCAACTCCTACAAGAGAAAAACAGATAATTTTTACTCTGTCGGTTTTTATTCCCATCATTCTTGCGCTTTCCTCATTGTCCCCTGTATAATATACATGAGCACCAAACCTGTGCCAGTTTAAAATTAACCAGGCAATAATTGTTAATCCAACTGCCCATAACATTTGAACAGGAAATCCACCTGTTATTCTTTGAACAAATGTATTGTAAATGGCTGTTCCTTTAAATGCTACAAGTGGTTTACCCTTTCCCTGAGTTCCTACCATAATGACTCCTCTCCAGAAAAATGCCATTCCTAAAGTTGTAACAAGTGAAGAAATACGTGCTTTTGTCACCAGAATACCGTTTAAAGCTCCAGCAGCAAGACCTACACCTATTCCAAGAAGTACAGCCAGGATAGGGTTTTTAGTGGAAACGAGCATGCTTGTAAATGTCCAGGCAGAAAGTCCCATTATTGAGCCAAAGGAAAGGTCAATTTCTGCACATATGATTACATAGGCTAAAAATACAACTACAATTATTGTAATAGGGAGGGTGGTCATAACAGCTGTGTAGGTTCTAAAACTGAAGAAAACTCTAGGATTTGCAATAATAAAGCTTATAAGAAGTATCAGGAAGACAGAAGATATACCTATCTGCAGTTTATATTTTTTTAATACGCTTGAAGCCAAATAGCAGTTCCCCCCTTTTGTGTAAAATCTAACTTGTAAAAATACTGGTAAGGTTTTAACTTTTAATTGAGTTTCTTAAGTCCAAAAGAGCTATAACCGGATTAAGAGATTTTTCCAGTTTCTGCAACAGTGTGCAATTTCTCTATAAGATCTTCCAATGATACATCTTCCTTTTTAAATTCTCCCGCAATTTTCCCCCGATCTAAAATAACAAATCTGTCTGCTACTGGATACACATGATATATATTATGAGTTATAAAAATGCAAGATTTTCCTCTATTTTTTATCTCTCTTACAAAATCTAAAACTTTTTTTACCTCGGATAATGATAAAGCCATTGTAGGCTCATCTAAAATAATAAGATCTGCCTCAAAATACAAGGCTCTTGATATTGCTACTCCCTCTTTTTCTCCGCCAGATAATGTTTTTACAATTGAATCAGGCGAAACCCCTGCTGAGGTAAATCCTATCTCTCTCATTAATTTTTCGGTTTCTTTTCTCTGTTTCTCTATTTGAAGAAAACCAAAACGATTAGTTATTTCTCTTCCCATAAAGATGTTTCTCCATAATGGTTGCTGTTCAACTAAAGCTTTTTCCTGATAAACAGTTTCAATTCCCATCTGGTGAGCTTTTTGGACAGAGTAATCTTCCATTTTCTTTCCTTTAATGTATATCTCTCCCTTATCGGGAGGAAAAACTCCAGTAAGAATTTTTATTAATGTTGATTTGCCTGCACCATTATCGCCAACAAGTCCCACGATTTCATTATATCCTATACAAAAACTTACTCCTCTCAGGGCATTTACACCGTCAAAGGACTTATGAACATCTTTTAATTCGGCAAGGTAACCTCTATCCTGTTTCAATACCTTCCTCCCTGATAATGTATAAAAAGCCCCACCTGCAAAGAGGTGGGGCAATACAGGTTTTTACCTTACTCCCTTTTCAACTAGATCAGCAACAGCTTTATAATTTGTCTCATCCACAATACCTGCTCCTGTGTCAATGTATAGTCCCGGCATTTTGTATTTTATCATAAAACAAAGATTAAGGATCGGCAAATATCCTTGAAGGTAGGGAAGCTGATCTGCTGTTATTTGGACATATCCTGTTTCAAAAGCTTTTATAACTGCTGGGTTGAGGTCAAATCCTATATTGTAGATTTCTCTAGGTTTTTTACCCAATGCTTCCATATAGGTTGGTACAGCTGCGAGATGCTGTCCACCAGGCCATACTATCACTTTTACATCTGGATGAGCTTGAACGTATCCTGTTACAGTAGGTATTGCTGCTTGTGGATCAGCAGCCCATTCAGGTTTAGATACGATTCTGTCAACAATTAAACCCGCCTCCTCAAAAGCCTTAGCTGTGGCTTCTTCTCTATAATATCGCCCTGGCTGTCCCCAGGCTCCAAAAACTAGTGCTCTATCTCCTTTCTTTAAACCAAGGTATCTTATAGCATATTCACCTAACTGCCTACCCTGTACAGTTAGATTTGCACCAGCGTAGCCACCACCGTATTTTTTACGGATTTTAGGACAGTCGACATTTTGAAAGGTGACCAAAATTCCTGCTTTTCTTGCTTCCTCAACCAGTGACATAAGAGCTTCATCACCTGGATGTCCCATCATTGCAATACCATCAGGTCTGGCGGCAATAGCATCTCTAAACTGTGACATCATTTTTTCCACATTCCAGCCTGAGAATACATAATCTACCTTACATCCCAGATCTCTCTGTGCGTCCATTGCTCCCTTATAAACTATGGAGGCAAAAGCATCTCCTGGAGCTCCTCCGCAGAAGAAACGAATTGTTACATCTTCAAAGTGTTTTTTTTCAGGGGCAGTATAACCGACTAGAGAAAAAGCCAAAAAACATAAACCAGCTGTAAGAAAAACTGCTAAAATCTTTTTCATCTTAAAGCCTCCTCAATAAATTTATGGTTTATTTAATTTTGCTTCCTTTAAGTAAATTTGGTTTGTACCAATTTTAATTCTTCTATAGCTTTTGTCAAATCAAGACTTCATTTGGCTATAATGATACTGCACACTTTAAATTAACCTGCTCTTCCTTTCACCAATATATGTATGGTAACAGCGGTAACAATGAGCACACCGTAAATTAGCTGTGTCCAGAAACCAGAAAGACCCGCTGCGACAATTCCTGCTTCCAATGAGCCTATAAGGAAGGCTCCAATAAAAGTTCCTAGTATGCTTCCTTCACCTCCAAACATAGAGGTGCCACCCACAAATACGGCAGCTATAGTTGTCATTAAGAAACCTTCTCCCATTGTGGGCCACCACTTAAGTAGTCTAAAGCTATCTATAAGCCCAGCGAAAGAGGCTAATACTCCCATTATAATGAATACCATTGTCTTTACTATATCAACTTTTACCCCCATCATTCTTGCTGCATCCTCATTATCACCTACAAAGAGTACCTGACTTCCAAATCTATGTCGAAAAAGAATAAACCACATAAAAATTGCAAGACCTATGAACCATAGAGATTGCGCGGGAATTTTACCTCCTACTTTACCTACCAATGCACTATGCAGTGGATTCCCCAAAAGAGCTACCAGAGACTGTCCTAGCCCTCCTGAGAGAATATTGACGCATCCTCTTATGGCAAACATCATTCCTATAGTAGCCACTATTGAGGGGATACCAATTTTTCTAATTAAAATGCCATTAAGTGTCCCAATTCCAATGCCTACAGCAAAAGCAACTAATATTCCTAGAACGAGACTTCCTGTGGTGTGAAATATCACAGCACAAAAAAAACTTGAGAGAGCCATTACTGAAGGAAAGGAAAGATCAATTTCTCCGCTTACAAGAACAAGTGTTAACCCCAAGCCCATAATACCTACAAAGGGAACTGTTGATAAAAAAGCAAAGTAAATAGTGGGTCTTAGAAAGACCCGAGGACTTGTAATCATAAATAATGCAAGAATTGCAAAAAACATAGCAATAAGTCCGATCTGCACTTTATATTTTCCAAAGTCTATCCTTCCTACCTTCATCTTCTACTCCTTCAGTTTAGAGTTTTCTTATTTTAAGTTTATCTTGGGTTTATCTTGACTCTGACCCAAATTCTGGGGCTTCGTGAATTCGAATTAACACTTCGTTAAGCTCAGGTTCAGATATTTCCTTTCTTTTATATCTACCCACCACTTGTCCTCGATCCAGGATTACAAATCTATCAGAGACAGAATAAACGTGGGCAATGGTATGAGATATATAGATACAGGATTTTCCAGCCTCCTTTACTTTTTTTATAAAATCGAGCACCTTACTTACCTCTTTCACTGAAAGCGCTCTTGTAGGCTCATCTAGAATTATAAGGTCAGCTTCAAAATACATGGCTCTACCAATTGCTATTCCTTGACGTTCACCTCCTGAGAGTGTTCTTACCGGTGAATCAGGTGATATTCCTTCTCCAGTAAATCCAAGAAGTTCTCTCATCATCCTGTCAGTTTCCTTTCTTGCTTTTTCTGTATTTAGAAAACCAAAGGAACCTGAGATTTCTTTTTCCCTGCCAAGAAAAAGATTTCGCCAAATGGTTTGCTTAACTCCAAGAGCTTGCTCCTGAAAAACGGTTTCAATACCTAACTCATGAGCTTTTTCAACTGAATAGTGCCTAAGGTCTATTTTTTGTCCTTTAATGTATATCTCTCCTTTACTTGGGGAGTATACTCCACTTAAAATTTTTATCAATGTTGATTTTCCTGCACCGTTGTCACCTATTAAGCCAACAACCTCGTTTGGTCCAACTTCAAAATCAACTCCTTGCAAAGCAACAACTTTTCCAAAATATTTATGTATATTTTTCATCTCTACCAATAAATTGTTGTTGTCACTCATAAAATAACCCCCAGATATTAAAAATTATAAAAAATGCGGACCCGTTTTTGCGGGTCCGCATGCTTTCTTCTTATTTTTTATCCTGCCATTCCTTTCTCAACAAGGGGAGCAATACGATCAACATTTGTCTTATCTATAAGTCCAACTCCTGTATCAATATGAAGACCTGCAACTTTGTATTTAGCTGTAAGGTATATCTGGAAGATAGGTAAAAATCCTTGCAAGAAAGGCTGTTGGCTGTGGACAAGGTCAACATAGCCACTTCTTATTCCCTCAAGTGTTGGAGGGGAAAGATCAAACCCTGCACCATATACATCATCTGGTCCTAAACCAGCAGCTCTTAGATAAGTTGGAATTGTGGCAGTGAGCTGTCCATGATCTGTGATAAATAATTTACAATCCGGGTGCTTTTGTAAATAACCTACAGCAGTTGGAATACCGGCAGAGGCATCTTTATCTACCTCTGGTGATATCTCAAGATAGTCAACTGTAAGACCAGCTTTTTTAAGGGCATCTATTACCCCTTTTGTTCTAAGACCACGAGTTGGTTCCCTTAAAAGTCCCCATACAAAAGCTCTATCTCCTTTACCAAGCCCTGCTCTTTTTACAGCTGCCTCACCTAGCATGTAACCAGAGGCATATAAATCCTGGCCAACATATCCAAAACCGTTTACTTTATATTTTTCCTCAAGTTCAGGTAGTGTTACATTTTGGCTTGTTACAATGATTCCAAGTTTTTCAGCCTCGTCAATAAAAGGTTTAAGGGCATCCACTCCAGGATGTCCCATAACAGCTATTCCATCAGGTCGCATGGCAACAATTTCCTGGAATTGGGATACCATCTTTTGGGGATTCCAGTCTGACCATACATACTTAACATCTACTCTATCTCCCAGTATCTCTGCTGCTGCCTTTGCACCGTTATAAACCACGGTTGAGAAGGTTCCTCCAGGAGGACCTCCGCAGAAAAAGTATATCTCTACAGGCTCTTCCTTTTCCTGAGGGATTGCTACTCCTGCTAGAAGTGCGGTTCCAAAAATTACTACCAGCAATAAAATAGCTACTTTTTTAAACATTTTTTACACCTCCCTTTTTATGAAAAATTTTCAACTTCTGTTATAAGAATTAAAATATTGACAATTTTTGTCAAGTAAATAAAAGCTAAAGACTTAATAATTTCTTGCTTCCTTTATTCTTCTCATAAACTCTCTTGCTCTTTTGGTTATAATCTCAAATTTTCCTTCGGCTATTGCTTTTTTATCAACAAGAGAAGAACCAACTGAAACACAGGCTGCACCAGCTTTTATATAATCGGTTACATTTTCTAGGTTTACCCCTCCTGTGGGATCAAGTAAAATGTGAGGCAAAGGTGCTTTTAATGCTCTAATATATGCAGGACCACCTAGCTGGTCTACAGGAAAGACTTTAACTATATCTGCCCCCTTTTCCCAAGCATTTAAAATTTCAGTTGGTGTCATTGCGCCGGGAATAGCTATTTTAGAGTATCTTTTACACATTTTTATAAGATCTTCGTTAAAGCAGGGTGAGACTATGTACTCGGCACCGGCAAGTATGGAAACTCTTGCAGTTTCAGCATCAAGTACCGTTCCTGCTCCTAAAAGCACATCATTTTCAAATTTTTTAGCAATGGTTTCCATTACCTGGATTGCATCGGGGATAGTCATTGTTATTTCAATAGTATCTATTCCTCCTTCTTTTATAGCATCTACTATTCTCAGAGCATCCTCTGCTGAGGAAGCTCTCACAACTGGTATGATACCATCATTGAGAATTTTTTTAAGACTAAAGGATTTATCTTGCATTCTTTTTCCTCCGTTGTTAAAGTTGCTAAAGTGGTTATCTTGCCTATTTTATCACTTTTTGAAGGAGAATCAATCGGGAGGTGGTAAATTGACACAATTTAGGCATTCTTCTATGATTAAGATAGATAATGTAATTTAACCAAACAATTCTTGACTAGTTTTTCTACTTGGGTTACAATTAACCCACTCCAATGAGAAATTAGAAAAGAGAGGATCAAATATGCAGATGCAGATTATGCAACAGGGAAGGCTGAGGATTAAAGGGAAAATAGTAAAGAAGCAACCAATGAATGAGTTAAATTCATTTAAAGTGGGAGGTGTGGCAGACCTTTTTGTGGTTCCTCAGGACGTGGAAGATCTCAAGGAAGTTATTAACTTTTGTATCCAAGGAAAATATCCCTTTTTTGTTATCGGAAACGGAAGTAAACTTCTTATTCGTGATGAGGGATTTAGAGGAGTTGTAATTAAGTTAGGGGGAGAGTTTAAGAAAATAATAGAGGAAGGTAATAATGAGATTTTAGTGGGAGCAGGAGCGGATTTACCTGAACTTATTGATTTTACAGCTCAAAGAGGCTTATCTGGATTAGAATACCTTGTTGGGATTCCCGGAACAATAGGTGGAGCTGTTGTGAGAAATGCAAGCGCCTTTGGAGAAGCTTTTTCTGACAGAATTGTTTGGGTAAAGGCCATAGACATTAACAATCATACAAATAATAGCTTTATTCTTTCTAGAAAAGAGATAAAATTTGGATATCGAAGTAGTCTATTTTGGGAAAATAAAAATCTTATTTTAACCGAAGTTAAAATTCGGCTTTTTCCCGATGTTAAAGAAAAAATAATCTCGCGTATTAAAGAAGCCACAGAAAGAAAGATTCAGACTCAGCCCCTTTCTTTTCCTTCAGCGGGGTGCATATTTAAAAATCCTCCTCATTATTCAGCAGGCTATCTTATTCAGAATACAGGATGTCTTGGTATGAGAGTTGGAGATGCGCAGGTATCTTTTCAACATGGGAATTTTATAATTAACAAAGGTAAAGCTAAGGCACAGGACATACTTCGACTTATAGAGATAGTGAGAGAAAAGGTAAAAGAGAAATTTAATATAATCTTAGAACCAGAAGTAGAAATAATCTAATCATGAAAGCAAGAGTGTGTGTATTGGAAGGAGGAGTGTCGGCAGAGAGAGAAATTTCTCTTAAAAGTGGGGAGGCTGTAAGAGAAGCTTTACAAAAGGCAGGATATGATGTTTTTAGTATAGATCCAAAGGAGCCTGAAAGTCTTTTTTTCCTCAAAAAGGAGAGGGTGGATGTTGTTTTTATTGCCCTTCACGGTCCAGGAGGAGAGGATGGAACCGTTCAGGGAATGCTTGAAATCTTAGATATTCCTTACACAGGTTCTGGAGTATTAACCAGTGCAATAGCTATGGATAAGGCAAGTACAAGAAAAATATGGTCAATTGATGGTTTAAAACAACCTCGGTATCAGATTGTAAAAAAAGAAGATTCCTTCAAGCTAAGTATTTCTCCTCCTTTCATAGTTAAGCCTGGGCGAAGTGGTTCCACCTTGGGGGTGAGTTTGGTTAAAAAGGAAGAAGAATTTAAACCTGCCTTAGAGAGAGCTTTTAAATACGACAAAGAGCATGCTATAGTTGAAGATTATATTGAAGGTAAGGAGGTAACTGTAGGAATTATAGATGATCCTGAACCAAAAGCTTTACCCGTAATTGAGATTGTCCCCCAAAAAGCAGCTCTTTATGATTATGAAACCAAATATACAAAAGGTGTGTGCAAATACATTATTCCTGCCTCCCTACCTAGAGCGGATTATGAAAAAGTACAAGAAGTAGCACTTAAGGCTTACAAAATTTTGGGATGCAGAGATTTTGGTCGGGTAGATATTATATGGAAAGAGGGTGAGATTTACCTTCTTGAAGTAAATACTATACCAGGAATGACGAAAGGTAGCCTCCTTCCTATGGCAGCAAAGGCAGAAGGTATTGAATTTCCTGAACTTGTGGATAAGATAGTTCAATCAGCTCTAAGGAGAAAACAAAGTTGAGATGGGAAATTATGGTAGAATATATGTCCGCTCAGGCTATTACCAACCTAAAAAAAAGAAGAAAACAGATTTTTTGATTTTTTTCTCTATTATAGTGGGACTTGTTGTTTTGACTGCTGGATTCACATCAACCCTACCCTATTTTTATGTAAAAAATATTCAAGTAGAAGGACTGAATAGATTGAAAGCGTCAGAGATTTTACAAGAGGTTAAAATTTTACCAAATACCTCTATATTTTATCTAAATGTAGATAAAATTTTTAATAAAATTAAGTCAAAGCCTTTGGTTAAAGAAGTAAAAATTAAAAGAAAACTTCCCTCCACTTTGATAATTAAAATCACAGAGAGAGTTCCTTTTGCCTATGTGAAAAAAAATGGCAAAGTTTGGGAGATAGATGAGGAAGGTATTGTTTTGAAAGTAGCTGAAGACAAAGAAAGTTTTCCTTTAATATCTGGAATTGATCCTTTTAAGGAAAAAAAGAAGCTTTTAGAGATAGTGGAGGTTATAAAATTTTCCCAAAATCTTGAAAGTCAATTTAGAATAAAAAAAGTGAAATTTGAGAAAACTGATGAGGGTGCTGTTGCATATCTTGAGAATGGTCTTCGAGTTATTCTTGGAAACTGCGAAAATTATGTGTATCTTTTTTATATTCCAAGTATACTCAAGGATGCATCTTATAGAGGAGAAAAATTTACCTGTGTAGATTTAAGATTTGATAACCAAATTGTAGCCTCTGAAAAATGAAGCGGAAGAAAAAAAACTTAATTGTTGGTTTAGATATTGGAACTAGCAAGATATGTACTATAATTGGGAAAATCGAAGAAGGTAAGATAAACATACTTGGAGCAGGTACAACTTCTTCAAGAGGAGTAATTAAAGGACAGGTAACCAATATACAAGAGGCATCTTCTCAAATTAAGAAGGCGATAAAAGCTGCTGAGTTAAATGCAGGAAGAAGAGTTGATAAAATGTGGGTAAGTATTGCAGGTTCTCACATCGAAGGAAGGGATAATCAAAGCTTTGTCAAGATAACCGGGCCGGATAAAGAAATTACTGCTCGGGATGTGGAAGAAGTTTTAAAGCAGGCATCTTCTGTTGTTCTTCCTCCAGATCGAGAAATCATTCACGTTCTTCCTCAGGACTATATAATAGATGGGCAAAATCAAATAAAAGATCCTTTGGGAATGAAAGGAGCTCAACTTCAGGTGAAGGTACATATTGTGACTGCTTCTTCAAGCTCCTGTAGAAATATAGAAGATACTGTGAGAAATGCAGGTTATGAACTTGAAGGATTGGTACTCCAGCCTCTAGCATCTGGGATTTCGACACTTTATCCTCAAGAGGAGGATCTTGGAGTTGTCCTCTTAGATATAGGAGGAGGCACCACTGATCTTGCTATTTTTTTAAAAGAGGGCTTAAAATTTACTAAAGTAATTGCTGTCGGAGGAGACCATCTCACAAATGATATTGCAGTCGGTCTTCATACAAGTAGAGAGGATGCTGAAGAAATAAAATTACACTATGGAATCGCCTCTGTAGATTATCTTGACAGAGATGAGCTTTTGGAGGTAAAAGGAATCGCAGGGAGGGGAAAATACCGGGTGAGAAGGTCCACCCTTGCTCATATTATTCAACTTAGAGTAGAGGAGTTATTTGAAATTGTTGATCTTGAACTTAAGAGAAGCGGATATAAAGGTCTAATAACTGCAGGAGTTGTTCTTACAGGGGGAAGTTCTCTTCTTCCTGGAATAAAAGAAAAAGCAGAAGAAAAATTGAATCTACCTGTAAGAATAGGTTATCCTCGAATTAAATCTCCTCCTGAACTTTCAAATCCCGTGTATGCCACAGGAATTGGACTTCTTCTTTTTGGTCTTAAAAGACGGGAGGAACTTGCCTCTAAAGAAAGACTTAGTGTAAAAATAAAAGAATGGTTGAGGGACTTTTTTTAATCTTTCATCTCGGCCCAATTTTTCCCCACCTTTGTATCCACTACGAGAGGAACAGAAAGTTTCATTGCACCTTCCATCTCTTCTTTTACTATCTTTTTTACCTGGTCCACTACTTCCTCTGAAACTTCTAAAAGAAGCTCATCATGTATCTGAAGAACTACCCAGGCAGGAAGAGCCTCTTTTTTCAATCTTCGATGGAGATTTATCATGGCAAGTTTTATAAGATCCGCTGCTCCTCCCTGAATAGGTGAATTGATAGCGGTCCTCCTTGCAAGTTCTCTTTGTCTTCTATCTTTTGAGATAATTTGGGGAAGATATCTTCTTCTTCCCATCATAGTGGTAACATACCCTCTTTTTTCTGCCTCTTTCAAAGTCTTATCTATATATTCTTTTACCTTAGGATAGCGGGAAAAGTATTTTTTAATATATTCCTCAGCTTCTTTCTCTGGAATTCCAAGGTCTCTTGAAAGTCCAAATGGACTTATTCCATAGACAATTCCAAAATTAACCACTTTTGCTTTTCTTCTCATCTGGGGCGTAACTTGAAGAGGGAGACAGTCAAATATCTCTGCTGCTGTTTGTCTATGAATATCCTCACCTTTAAGAAAAGAGGAGATTAGATTTTTATCTTGGGAAAGATGAGCTAAAATTCTAAGCTCTATTTGAGAGTAGTCCGCAGAGATAAAAAGATAACCATCCTCAGCAACAAATGCTTTTCTCAGCTTCTGACCAAGCTCTTCCTTGATAGGAATATTTTGTAAATTAGGATGAGAAGAAGCTAGCCTTCCTGTTGATGCGGTTATTTGGCTAAACTGGGTATGAATTCTACCTGTTGTAGGATCAATCATGTTAAGAAGAGGTCTTATGTAAGTTGACTCAAGTTTTGATAAATATCTGTATTCTAGTATTTTTGTTAAGGATGGGCGAAGAGCAGATAAGGCCCGAATAACCTCCTCGTCAGTAGAGTATCCTGTTTTAGTTCTTTTTACGACAGGTAAATTAAGTTTTTCAAATAAAATTTGTCCAAGCTGTTGAGAAGAGTTAATGTTAAATCTCTCACCTATATCCTCGTAAATTTCTTCCCTAATTTTTTTGCGTTTTTCTTCAACCTCTATAAGAAAGTTCTCCAGAATTTTGGATTCAACTTTTATTCCCCTGTATTGCATATCTGCCAACACCTCAACAAGAGGCATCTCGATTTGAAAGAAGAGGTTCTCCATTCCCTGAGTTTTAATCTGCTCTTGTAAAACAGGGTAAAGCTCTCTTATAATCTCTATCTTTTGAGAAGCAGAATTTATATCACCCGAGAATTTTCCTAGATAGAGACTATAAAGTTCAGAAAGGGAATATCCAACAGAGGAGGGATTGAGAAGGTAGGCAGCTATACTTGTATCAAAAAAAGCTCCTTTAAAATCAATTCCCCATTTTTTAAAGATTAAAATAGTATCTTTTAGATTATGGCCTATTTTTTTAATTTTCTCCGAACTTAAAATTTTGGTAAACTTTTTAAAAAGAATACTTTCCCGAGGTCTCTCCTTAAGTTCTATCTGAAAAATAACCTCATCTTTTAAAGAAGAGAAGGCAAGTTCCCAAATTTTAAAATCAGGGAAAAGGTTTTCTTCTTTAACTTGGAGTTGAATAATAAGAGGGGCTTTGAAAAATTCATCAACTATTCTATCAAAGTGTTCAGGAGAGTTAATTTTTATGTTTTTTTCTCTCTCTTTTATCTTGTATTGTTTTAAGCCAGGATTGGACGATTTAAAAGATGACGAAAGATCTTTTATTAATCCCTTAAATTCAAGTTGTTGAAATACAGGAAGAAGAATTTTCTCATTCGGATTTTTTACCTTCAACTCATCTAGATTAAATTTTAGGGGAACGTTAGTAACTATAGTGGCAAGTTTTTTGCTTAATTTTACCTGTTCTAAATTTTCTTTAATTTTTTGAGCTAATTTTGGAGAAAGCTTATCCAGATTAGCAAGTATTTCTTCTAAATTTCCGAATTCTTTTATAAGTCTTCTAGCAGCCTTTGGACCAATTCCTGGGATGCCAGGGATGTTATCAGAGACATCCCCTACCAGAGCAAGATAATCAGCAATCTGCTCAGGAGATACACCATACTCCTCTTTCACCTTTTGTGGATCAAATTTTTCTGTCTGAGTTATTCCTTTTTTAAATCTTATAATGTTAATCCGGGAAGAAACAATTTGAAGAATATCTTTATCTCCGGTGAAAATATCAATATGCAGGCCTTTTTTTTCTCCCTCTTTGGCAAGTGTTGCCAGAATATCATCTGCCTCGTATTCCTCATCTTCAAATATAGGCACACCAAAACCTTTTAAAACTTCTTTTGTAAGAGGAATTTGTTCAACAAGCTCATCAGGTGTTTTAGGTCGTGTTGCTTTATATTCTTCCCATTTTTGATGACGAAAAGTTTTTTTACCCTTATCAAAGGCACAGGCAAGATAATCTGGTCTTTCTTCGCGGAAAAGTTTTAATAAGATTCGGGTAAACCCGTAAACCCCTCCTGTGGGTATTCCCTCTTTCGTGCTGAGGGGTGGGAGGGCATAAAAAGCCCTATAAAGAAGAGCATTACCATCAATTAAAATCAATTTTTCTTTTTTCACAGTTGTCAATATTCTCGCCTTTTTAATTTGTATAAATTATAGCATATGAAAACTTCGTGTAAAATAGTTGATTTGTCCTTCTTTTATGGTAAAATTAATATCACTAAAAATAGGAGAGACAGGATATGAAAGAGATAAGAACTATTCTTGTTTGCAGTCATTGTTTTAAAGAATCACCTGTTAAAATTAAGTATCTGCATGATTCAATGTTTGAAATAAGTTGCGAAAGATGTGGTCAGAAAATTAGAATCTATTCAAAACCGGAACAAATTCTTTTTTCTTCTCTTAAAGAATGGGGGGAAAGAGCTCTCACTAAACCTATAAGAATAGCAATTGAGGCAAAAAGAGATTCTATTCAGTTTATGTCTACTTTCCCTTTCCGTCTTTTAACTAAGCCCTTGAGAATAGTTCAAGAGGTAAAAAAGACTTTAGTGTAAAAGTTAACTGTTCCACTTTCCACATCTGCTGCCCCAAGAGGAAATTTTTTTTCCATTTTGAAAGATATTTATAATTTCGCACTGATTTGCACAATCCTTACATTCAAATCCCTTTGTGACAAACTCATCTTCCAGAATCCTTATTCCTTTAAAAGATGAAAGCTTTCCTTCCCTGTAATTTTCTTCAGCTAGGATAGCTGCACCAATTGCACCTGTTACAGCATGAAAAGGTGGGACATAGACAGAAGTTTTAAGTACATCTTCAAAGGCTTTCTTTATTCCTTTGTTTGCGGCTACACCTCCTTGGAAAATTATGGGAGGTAGAAGTTTTTTTCCTTTAGCTAGGTTATTAAGGTAATTTCTCACAAGAGCTTCGCAGAGCCCTCTTATGATATCTTCCTTGGCAAATCCGAGTTGAGCCTTTTGAATCATATCTGACTCGGCAAAAACTGTACACCTACCAGAGATACTCACCCTATTTTTAGAAAGGAGAGCAAGTTCTCCAAACTTTTCAATAGGGATATTCATCCTTTTTGCTTGATGGTCAAGAAAGGACCCCGTACCCGCTGCACAAAGTGTATTCATAGCAAAATCGACAACTACTCCTTCTCTTATAATGATTAGTTTACTATCCTGTCCTCCAATTTCAATAACCGTTTTAACCTGAGGATTGAAATTTAAGGCAGCAATAGCCTGAGCGGAAATCTCATTTTTTATAACATCTGCACCTACCATAACTCCAGCTAGTTTTCTTCCGCTTCCTGTTGTTCCAACTGCTTTGATTTTGTCAAGATAAGCTTTTAGTTTTTTAAGGCAGCGTTTAATTGCCTGAATGGGAGAACTCTCTGTGGGGAGACAAACTGCATCAATAAGTTTTTTTCTCTGATTTAATATAACTGCTTTGGTTGTAACTGAGCCAACATCAATTCCTAGAAACATTTTTTCTCCTCTTAAGCATATCAATGAAAGATTCAATCCGAGTAAGCATGTTTACCTCTGAGAAATTCTCGTCGAGAGAAAAACTTAAAATGGGAATTTTAAATTTTTCTCTTAAATAGGGAAATATAGCCTCAGCAGTGTTTTCTGGAAGGCAAGTAAAGGGTTTTAAAGCAATAACTCCGTCGTAACCTTTTTTAGCATAAATTTCTGCCTCCCCAAGACTTCTTCTTTCCTCTCCTCCACCTCTATATTTTAGGTATTTTTTTACTACAAAACTATTAAGCCACCATTTTTTAAGATCCGGGAATAAAAAACCCTTTGCCAGCCGATAAGAGCTCATATTTTGTGTAACTTCTACTCCAAAGTTTCCTAAAACATTTTCTATATAATGGGATGCTACAGGTTCAAGACAGCAGAAAAACTCACCTACCACCAAAATCTTCAAAGTTCTTCTTTTGGGATCCTTTGGGATAGAGGAAAAGAGGTTATCTATTTTATATTTCGCCTCCCGAAGTTGAGACAAGGTTTTTGCTTCGTCTATCAGTTTAAGAGATTTTTCATAAACTTTGCTTGTTTTGCCTTTTTCAATTTCATAGGGACGGATTTTTCTATTGTATTCCTCAACACGTTTTATAAGCTTTAGTTTTCTAAAAGTGATTCTTGTAGCTTTTACAAGCTTTATGAAATGGTGAGAGGAATCCCTTGACCATTCTTTTATCTTGTTAAAAAGAACATCCCATATATTTTCTCCCAATCCCACCATTTCAAAATTAAAATCAAAATCTTTTAAAGTTTTTTCTTGAACAATATGATAATATGCTAATCTGCAAAGTCCTCTTTTGCCTGCTGCCATTAAAATAATATTAGCTCCTCTTTCCAGTGCCTCAATCATGTTACCTAAGGTGAGCTTATATGGAAAACAGGCAAACTCAGGGCTGTACTTTGCGCCAAGTTCGATTGTTCTTCGAGAAGTTGGAGGGGGTGGCATATATTTGCACTCCATCGTTTCTAAAAAAGCCTTAACAGCAATGTAAGTGTTGCCCATATGAGGGGAGGTGATAATTGGTTTCATTTTTTTCTTCTTAACATGTCAACAAAAGCCTCTAGTCTTGTTTGAATGTTTATATCAGTTGTATTCTCATCAAAAAAAAGATGTATTACGGGTTTAGAAAACTTCTGAGCATCTCTTACTATCTGTTCGGCAACAAGAGAATCCGGGCCACAACCAAAACTAGAGACAATTATGAGACCATTAATTCGGGAGTCTTTTAATCCAACGTATGCAGAACCTGCTATATTCTGTTCTTCACTCCAATATATAAAGGGAAGCTCTTTGAGTTCTTTTTGAATAAGGAACGAGGGAACCTCATCTGGAGTAATGACTGTGACATCCAAAGTTTTAAGTTTTTCTAAAATATCTTTATTTATATAGTTGTCTTTCAAATTATAAGGATGTCCTACAAGCATCACCTTCAAATTATCCCTTTCAAGAAGAGAGGAAAATTTATCTTTCAATTTCTTTTTTTCTTCAATCTCCTCATCTTGGCAAGAGTTGAATATCCGTTGCATTTTTGCTACGTTAACAAAGTTTTTCATATCTTTTAAAGAAGCTTTTTTTCTCATTTTTATACCAAAGAGCAAAAATTGCAACATACCAGGTCTTTCTTTTCCTTTAATGGAAATTGTTAAAATGGGCAGGTTTTTAACCGTAAACCTTGTTACATCAGGTAAAACTAGAAATCTAGGACAGGTATATGTGTTCTTTATGAGACTTATATATCGAGGAATAAACACAAAATCGCATTTTCCTATTAAACTTCGGCAGTGTCCATAAAATACCTTTAAAGGTATGCAGACTTCTTCTACTGCAAGTTCAACACCTTCTGTGAGTATCTTCTTATTTGTGGGAGGAGAAAGAATTACCTCGCACCCAAGTCTTTTAAAAAAATTTTCCCATACTCTTCCATACTTGAAAAAGTAAAGAGCTTGAGGAATTCCTATTTTCACCCCTTAAGCTCCAGCTTATTGTATCTTTTTGTGGTGCTTCAATAATAGCTTAAACTTCAGGTTTGTAAAGAACCAAACTCACAAATTTCTTGACAATTCTTGATTTCAAGGGTATAATTGAGACAAAATCCTTATCTTACCTTTCATGAAAAAAGAACTTACCCTATCTTTGAACGAAGAAAAGGAACTCGAATTTTCTCTTCCCTTAGAAAAGGAGCTTATCTACTGGATCAAATGGCTAATCAAATTAAGATGGATAGCGGTAATAATGCTTATAGTAATAACATTAGGGGTAAGATTTCTTTTGAGAATTTTTATTCCTGTAATCCCCCTACTTATCATAGGAGGAGTGGTTATCCTTTACAATACCTTTTTCACTCAATATGCCTCTCATTTGAGGGAATCAAGAGGCAATGTTCACACGTTTCATAACTTTGCCAACTTTCAGGTAAGCATAGATTGGATAATACTTGCTTTTCTTATACATTACACAGGAGGAATTGAAAGTCCTCTCATATTTTATTTTGTTCTTCACATTGTTATTTCAGCCATTCTTCTTTCTCGTCGTAACTGTCTCTTGCAAGCTGTATTTGCAAGTGGAATTATCGTAGCTGTTACTATTATGGAGTACAAAAAAATACTACCTCATATCTCCTCTCCAATTCTCATGGGCAACTTTTACAATCATCCTTTTTCAATTTTTACCTATCTTTTTTTCTTTATTACTGGATTTTTTGTTATAACCTATCTTACAAGTTCGGTTAGTGTGAGATTAAGAGAAAGAGAGAGGAAACTTTTA
>CAYRAK010000011.1:0-12108 GCA_964422215.1 uncultured Clostridia bacterium
GTTTTGCATCTATGTAATAGTTACTTCTTTTTCCAGAGGAAAGGACCACGGGTTGATAAAATAAAGTTTTTTCTTTTATAAGTTGAAGCAAGCGTTGTTTTACTTTATTATCCATCATTATTGCGGTTTTTATTTTTTACTAAACTTTTGTCTCCAGTATTTTCGATAAGAAGTTTTCTTTCATTTTTTTAACCACTTCTCTGTCTCCTTGAAGGACCATTTCTACATCATTTTCCTTTATTTTATCAGCAACTTCTCCCATAACCGCTATAATCTCCAGAACACTATTTGCCCTCACCCTTTTTCCATCTATCTCAAGAAGCACTGGGCTGTTACATCGTATAACTGGCTCCACCAAAGCTGATGCTGGTCTTAAATGAAGAATTGAACCTTTGGGGATAGTAATTATTTCCCTTGTTAAGGTCATATCAGCATAGCTTTTTAAGAACTTTCGGGCAAGTTTATCACCTTCCAAAGCGTAATCTCTTGCGTAAGAGAGGAGTATATTAACCTTTTCTTTAATGTTTCTAGGATCCACAATTTCGGATACTCTTTTTTGAGGACCAATTAATCTTTCTCCGTTAGCATGTCTTTCATAAAAGTGTGAAAGATATAAAGCTGCCTCAAGCAGGTGTAAAGATATGGAGATATAACCTCTAAGCAGGCTGAGTCTTTTATCTTTTTTCTCCTCTTCACCACCTTTTATATAGCTGTCGTATTTTGACTGTATTCTGTGAAAAGCACTCATTAATTCCTCTATTTCATCCTCTGTAGGAGATTCTTTTTTCCTCAAAAGTTCGCATAATTTCTCTGCTGCATCTACATATCTAAAAGTGATTTCTGTAATATTTTCTCCCTTGTTTATACAGTATACCTCATCAATATCTTGAACAAGATATTCCTCTGCTTCTTTTTTTATAAAATCTTCCTTCTTTAAAGAATAAAGAGGAAAACTTACATCCAGAGAGTGAGCTTCTTCTCTTAAATTTTTATAAAGTTCCAAAAGAGCACCATGACAAAGTTGTATAGTTTGTTCTACTTCGTTAAAGAATTTCTCATTTTCTTTCAAGCCATAACTTGTGTATCTATTTAGGATGTGTTTTAAAGTATGAACTGCTTTTGCAATCCATCTGAGGGAAGCAACAAGTTCGGTAAAGAAAACAAAAGTTCTATTTCCTCTTGCTTTGTAATTATCCAGAAAGGTTTCTAGGCTATGAGCTTCACTCTCTAAGTTTGAATAATACTCCTGGCTTAACTGCTTTTTTTCTATCAAAAGAGTTCCCAGAAAAAAAAGCCTACGTGCTTTTTTCTTTAATTTGGGGATAAATTCCTTCTCTGATATTACTTTTGCTAAGTGTCTTTCTCTCGTCACAATTTCCTCTCAAAAATTATAGTTCAAGTTTATCAGATATTTTTTTCATAGATTCAAGAACATTTTCTATATGCTCTTTAAGGTCTATTCCAAGATCTGAGGCTCCTTTTTCTATATTCTCTCGATTCACACCCCGTGCAAAAGCCTTATCTTTCCATTTTTTCATTATTGATTTTATATTCACCTCGGATAGTTTTTTAGAAGGACGCACCAATGCAACGGCTACAATTAAACCAGTAAGTTCATCTACAGCATAAAGAGTTTTCTCCATAAGACTTTCTCGTTTAATACCGGAATGGTCTGCATGAGATAGAATAGCTCTAATCAACTCCTGGGGATAATTTTTCTCCTCTAATATTTTAGCTCCTTTAAAAGGGTGATCTTCAAGTGAGGGATATTTCTCATAATCAAAATCATGCAAAAGTCCCACCACACCCCATTTTTCTGGATCCTCACCAAATCTTTTAGCATAATCTCTCATAGCTGCCTCTACAGCTAAGGCGTGCTTTATAAGACTTTTACTTGTGGTGTACTGCTTTAAAACAGCTATAGCCTCCTCTCTTGTTGGCCAGGTCATCTTATCTCTCCTTTTTCCCTTTTTATTAGGTTAATTTTATTAATTCCAAGGGAAACGTCAATTTCAGTGAGGGATTAAAATAGATAGTGCGGAAAAGCTTTAGAGAGATTAAGATACAAAAGGGTTATCTTTTATAAAAAACCTTAATTTTTTATCAAGACCCTTTTTTATTCCTTTTCTACTCGTACATTCTATTTCAAAATTTCTCTTTTCTTCTCCTTTTGCAATAAAAAGAGTATTTCCCTTTGTTAAATCGTATCTGTTAAAAGTTCCATCAATTGCAAAAGCTTGTGTCAACCTTGCAGGACCTCTTGTAAGTTCTCTCAACCTCCCCTTTTTTCTATTCCTTTTCATAATTTCTATCCCCTCCACCGGCTCAACAGCTCTTATTAAAACTGCTCCTGGAATATTTTCTTTTTCTGTCACAACATTTAATAGAAAATGCATGCCATAGGTAAAATAGACATAAGCTGTTCCAGGTTTTTCCCACATTACAGATGACCTTTTGGTTTTTCCTCTAAAACTGTGAGAAGCAGGATCTCCCACTCCGTAGTAGGCTTCTGTTTCAACTATCTTGCCGACAAGTTTTTCTTGAAATAAAATCCTTACAAGAAATTTTCCCAAGAGCTCTTTTGCCACTATCTTTGTATCTCTTGCATAAAAACTTCGAGGAAGAGGAATAAGAGTTTTGGTCATTTTAGTTAACTTTGCTATGTAAAGTGATAAGGTTTATTTTTTATTAAAGAAAGTTTTACAGAAAGTTTTATTGCCTGAACAAGACTCTCAGGATTTGCTTTCCCCTCACCCGCTATCTCAAAAGCTACACCATGATCAACAGAAGTTCTTATAATGGGAAGGCCCAAAGTTACATTCACCCCACTTATTGATTTCCATTGGCCTGATTTTGCATCCCATTCAAAACCTAAAAGTTTTAAAGGGATATGTCCTTGATCATGATACATGGCAAGAGCTACATCATATTGTTTACTTTTAAGTTTAACAAAAGCTGTGTCAGGAGAAACAGGCCCTTCAACGTCTATTCCCTCTTTTTTTGCTTCTTTGATAGCTGGAGCTATTTCTCTTTCTTCTTCGTCTCCGAAAAGTCCTCCATCACTTGCATGGGGATTAAGTCCTGGAACAAGTATTTTTGGATTTTCTATACCAAGATCTCTCATTGCACTATGGGCAAGCTTTATTACTTTTAAAACTCTTTCTTTTTTTATCCTAGAAGAAACATCTCTTAAGGCAATATGAGTTGTAACATGAACAACTCTGAAATCTCCTTCTACAAGCATCATGGCATAGTCTCTTGTCCCGGTGCAAGCCGCAAATATTTCAGTATGACCTGCGTAAGGACAACCTGCAAGATTTATAGCCTCTTTGTGTATCGGACCTGTCACTGTAGCATCTATTTTTTTCTTTACAGCAAGATCAATTGCCTTGTAGATATAATCAAGAGAAGCTTTACCTGCCATTTTACTAACTTTTTTATAAACAAGTTTTTCAATATCTACATTTTCAAGGTCATATACATCCAGAATGCCCCAAGTATATCTTCCTTGGTTTACCCTTTTGACAGGATTTACCTTTAAATCAACCTTTGCTATTCTGCAGGCTTCCTCCATAACTTTTGCATCTCCTATAACAAGAGGTCTACATTCATTGTATATATCCTTCCTGCTGAGAGCCTTTGCTGCTATTTCAGGTCCAATTCCTGCAGGATCTCCCATTGTGATTCCAATCAGTGGTTTAAAAAGTTTGTATTTCAAACTATTATCTTTTTTCATCCCCTTCCTCTTATATTCTTTCTTTTTCCTCCAGTGGTAAAATTTTATCCTCTGCTATATCTTTGTCAAACCACATTCTCTGAGGTTGAGATATTTTTGTTGACCTTGTTTTTGTTCGTATTATATTTAATGTAAAAAACTTGAAAGCGTCATGAGTATAACTATTGTAGGAGCAGGACCTGTTGGATGTTATCTGGGACAACTTCTGAAAAGTTATGGTTTTTCTCCCCTTATTTTAGAAGAGCATCCTAAAATAGGGGTTCCTGCTCACTGTGCTGGCCTTGTAGGAAGTTCGTTTTTTAGAGACTCTAAAATTCCTCTCCCTGAAGATGTCATAATTAATAGATTAAACGGTGCTATCATCTACTACAAAGAACAAAGTTTTGTCTTAAAACGCAAAAATGCTGCTTTTGTGATCGACAGGATTAAACTAGACGAGAAGCTTTCGAGAGGATTAAATATAAGGAAAAACACAAAAGTATTAGCACTTGAAGAAAAAAACGGAAAATATCTCTTACATACCAACAAAGGCTCTTTTTATTCTGAGATAGTAATTGGAGCAGATGGAGCAACTTCAACGATTCGCAAGTTAGCAGGTTTCAAATTAAGACCAATCTATTACAGGGGAGCTTTAGCTAAAGTAAAAATAAAAGCACATCCAAATGATATGGTGAGAATTGAATTTTCTCGGCCTTTTCTTTATTTTTCTTGGCTTATTCCAGAAAATGAAGAAACCTGTCGTTTAGGAAGTATCTCTGAGAATCCTCGAAAAACTCTCAATCTATTTTTAGAAAATCTAAATCCGCGAGGAGAAATTCTAGAATTTGGGGGTGGAGTGTTATCTATAGGTTATGGACAGACTCTTAAAGACAACATTGCTCTAGTTGGTGATGCTGCCTGCCAAGTAAAACCTCTAAGCGGAGGAGGTCTTTATTACGGAATGAGATGCGCAGAAATTTTGGCCGATTGTATAAAAGAGGGAAATCTTTCATTATATGAAAAGAGATGGAAAAAGTTTTTAGGTAAAGAAATCCAATCCGCTCTAAGAATAAGGAAAATCTTAGAGAAAAGAAGCATTCACTTTTTAGAGGGGCTTTTTAAGTTAGCCAAAAAAAACTCTCACCTCATAGAACAAATAGCCGATTTTGAAAAACACTCCTTAAGTGTTTTCTCGGTAGTGAAAAAATTGGGACTCTCTCTTTCTACCTTGAAAGGATAAAAACCAAAAATTTATAAAACTTGCTTTACCTGTTTTGTCAAATCCACCATTAATTGAGAAATATCCTCCTTTCTTTTAACAGTAACAACACCTACCCCGTATTTTTGCATATCTCTACCTACTTTAGTTTCTTTCCCAATTTGGATAAAAGAAACATAGTGAGGTTCAATAATCTCTTCCATCTCATCTTTTATCTTTTCCCAATTGTATATTTCACCATCGGAGAGAATAATAACAAGTGATGCCTCATGTGAGAGTTGTTCCCTTAAAACTTCAATATCAATTTCTGTTCCTCCAAATTGGGGAGTAAGTGCATGTTTCTTTAATTGAGATATTTCCTTATATGTTTTCCAACCACTAGCTCGAGTAACGTCGGAAAAGTTTATCACATTCCACAAAATTGAAGATGCCACCCCTATACCTTCCAAATACTTAATGATCCCATAAAGACCCAAAAGAGCATAATGATATCCACTTCTTTCTCCCCAAGGTATACCAATATGATAACCCCCCTCTCGCATTGAACCTGAAGTATCTATAAGAAGACAAACATCGGGAAAACTTTTATTGCTTATTCTACAGGGTACATTGATATGATACTGGTGCACAGACACCTGAAAGTTCAAAGGCATCCCAAGTTTTTTTTTAAAAGGACTTTCAGGATCAACCACCATGCGCTTAAAGTTTATCCTGCTTATCTTATGGCTTTTAGGATCATAATTTTCATATCCGTAATCAACTACAGGTAAACTAAGTCCCTTTTTTCTCATTTGAGTGGAAATACGAACCTCAGGAGCTAGGCTTTCATAAATTGAATCAAGCTCCTCATACGAAGTAGTAGAATTATAACCTCTTGCCCTTCCTGCTTTGCTAGAAGCTACAATAGCTACACGGAATGAGTCTCGCCTACGACGCTGTTGAATGAGCCTCAAAATTTCAAGCAATATTCTTTGATCAATGTCATCAATATTTTGCCAGTTCCTATCTCCAAACGTTCCGGTAAAGGCTTTATTTTGTTCAGATGATTGACCTTTGCCTTTTATTGTAACCTCAGTACTTTCTTCTTCCCTTTTTAAAGGAAGCTTCCAAGGTAGTTTATTTAAAGGAACCTTAAAAAACCTCTTGTACTTATATTTTCTCATCTAAGCGCCTTCATAAAGGGATATTTGTCGGTAATTTCTTTATCTTTTAAACGTTTTACGAGATTGGGAAATTTCTTTCCTATTGTGTTTATTTCTTCTAAAATTTCAACGAAAAATCTCCACTCTCCTCTAAACCTATCTCTAATATCTTCATTTAATTTTCCCTTTAAAGCAAAATTCATCGCCACCTTTGCCTCTTCTTCTTTTCTCAGAAACTTCTCTTTAATTCGTTCCACAATATCATCTAAAGCTAAACTTGGATTGCTGAAGTACTCATTCCTAATCCATACCAGATCAAGAATTCCGGCATAAGGAGCAGTGAGTCTAAATGCTTCCAAAATTTCCCTGTAGGTTACTGTTCCATCTCCCTCTCCTCTTTTTGCATCAGCCATCAACCTTAACGCCGGGGCCAAAGTAGCTACAGCTTCTGTAGTTCGCTCAGAAAGAGGACGTATATAACCGCAATTTTCCTCTTTCAATCTTATACAGTTTTTTTGTTTACAAATAGTGGGAATAGCATAAGATATTTTACGTTTGCTCTGTTTGAGAGAACAGTAATCCAGTCCCCTCTTAAGATACAAAAGAGCTATATAGGCATCCAAATCAAATCTTTCACCTCTTATCTGCTGCAGTTCATCTCGTATCCTACTAATTTGCTTAGTGTAGTCCTCTCCTGTAGATCTTGTAAGTTTTGGATTTTTACCCGAAGCTGAGGTCATCAGCTCTAAATCATCCTTTGCTTGAGTTGGATAGTGATCTACATTAAGCACAAGATAAAATCTATCTAAGATTGCATCATCCATTTCAAATGTTCCACCATATCTCTCATTCTTTACATTTGCAGATGCTATTGTGATATGAAAGCCGTTTCCCAAATTAACAGGTTTTCCTTCATACTCAATGTAGCCATCACACATGTGGAAAAATTCATTTTGAATTATGGGAGGAGTCCGGTTTATCTCATCAATTTGAGTGAGGGGAGCTTTAACCTCAGGGGAGAGTTCTCTTTTGAGATTTTCGAGATTGAAAAGCTCGTAGAGTTCTTTTGTCTTCATATCTGGTCTTGCCCGAATATAGGTTCCCTTCCCTCCAAATAAAGAAGAATTTATATCCTGCATCAATTGAGTTTTTCCCTCACCTCTCTCTCCTATAAGAAGAATATTAAGCTCACTAAAGATAGCTGCTTTTACAACCTCCTCTATGGTAAGAGGAACCCCATCAATTTTCACTACAGGGGTGGAATTTCTATATACCGGAAAACATGGCAAATCTTGAACTATTTTTAAAAGCTCCTGATATTTCATGAGAAAATCCTCCCTTGTTCTCACTGCCAGTTAACTAATTTTTTTATTTTTCTTCTTATCTTTTCGTGATGAGAACCCTCCCAGTATACTCTACCACAGGCTGGACAATAATAGAAAGAAGAGGTTGTATGGTAGGTGTGAGAAGGGATTTTGTCTTTAAACTTCGAAATATCTGTAACTTTCTGCACCAGCTCATTACAGTAAACACAACGTGAAAATAAACCCTTCCAAGGATTCAAATTAAACTTCTTTAGTACCATTTTAATTTGCTGATCCGGATCTGAGGAAGCCACATATAGGAGTTTATCATATTTATTTGTGTTAGCTAGCTGGCTATCTTTGGTGAGAACTACTCTTCCTTCTTTTTTTGCTACTTTTACAAGCTCTTCGTCAGGTATAGAAGGATAATACAGGGTATCAAATCCTAAAAGTCTTAACCATCGTGCCAACTTTCCTAACATGGAATCAGCAAAAAATTTAACAGGCATCAGAATAAAATCCTTTTTATTCTTAGATAATCTGGCTGTTGCATCTTCTCAAGCTCTCTTTTGACAAAGTTTAATCCAACTACACACACATCAAAATTATCAGCTAATTTTCTAAAAAGAGGAGCCTCTTTTTTATATTCACCATAATTAAACTCGGAAACAATGCGATAAGATTCCTTTCCTGTACGAATATATTCACGAAAATGGTCTATATAAAAAGCTCCGACTCTCCTTTTAAGACTCTCGGGAAACATTCCTGTGAAAAAGAGAGTGTAATCACCTATATGTTTGCGTATTTCTCTTTCTTTATCAGTCATTCGAGCTCTTGAAATATCAGATTCAGCAAGCATCTTCCCCACATCCTTTAAACTCCTACCTTGTGAATCTTTAATTTTATAGAGATTGTCCACATGAGTAAATTCTATTAAAAGATCAGAAATGTAAAGGCTAATATAGGGATCCCAAATACCAAGATATTCATAAAAACTTCGTTCTGTTAAAGCTGTAAATAATCGACTTAACGGATGCCTTTTCGGAATACTTTTTGGCATTTAAAATCCCTCCTTTTACACTACTAAATAATAGAAAAATCTCTCATCTGGTCAAGAATTTTGCACCCTCAAACCTTCTATCACCTCCCTTGCAACGGTATTGGGAAAACCACGACGAAGCAAAAATTGATACATCTTAGAAAAATATTTCAATTTCTTTTCTCCTTTTAATTCATCGCTGATGGGAAGATATTTTTTTCTGTAAAGGATTTGCAAAGCCATCTTTTTCTCGTCTATCTGAGAAAAAATTTGTTTGAATACCTCCTTTATAAGGCTCTCCTCTATACCCTTTTGCCTCAGTTCATATTCGACTCTTTTATGAGCGATTCCTTTTTTAATACACTTTCTTGTCCATTCTATAGCAAACTTTCTATCATCCACAAAGCCTTTCTCCTCAAGGTACCGAAGAATCTGTACCACCACTTCCTCTGGATACTGTTTTTTCTTAAGCTTTTCCTCAATCTCAAACTTGCTCCGATTACGATAATTTAAAAGATAAAGGGCATAATTTTTTCCTCTCTCCAAAAACTCTTCTAACTCATTTTGATTCATTATTTCTTTAACTTTTCTCAAAAGTTTTCATTTACTCAGTGCCTCTTCCAGCATTCGAGGATCTCGTGCCCTTTGAAGAGCGACTTCTTTGGTAATTAATTTATTTCTAACAAGGTACAAAAGCGACTGATCTATTGTCTGCATTCCTATATCTAAACTTGTCTGCATTATATTGTAAAGCTGGTGAGTTTTACTTGAACGAATTAGATTTCCAACAGCTGGTGTTCCAATTAAAATTTCTACCGCTGGTACTCTGCCATTATTATCCGCTCTAGGAATGAGAGTCTGGGCAATAACAGCCACCAAACAGGTGGAAAGCTGAAGCCTTATCTGAGATTGCTGATAAGGAGGAAAAACATCAATTATTCTATCTATCGCTCCTGGAGCATCAGGAGTGTGTAAGGTTCCCATAACCAGATGTCCTGTCTCTGCTGCTGTTAAAGCAGTGGAAATTGTCTCAAGGTCTCGCATTTCTCCAATCATTATCACATCAGGATCCTGTCTTAAGCAGTATTTAAGAGAGTCAGCAAAGGAATTGGAATCTCCTCCTATTTCTCTTTGTTCTACCACACTTTTTTTATGTGAATGAAGATACTCTATGGGGTCTTCTATTATTATTATATGAGCGGATCTTCTTCTGTTAATTATGTCAATCATGGCAGCTAGGGTTGTAGATTTCCCACTACCAGTAGGTCCTGTAACCAATATAAGTCCCCGATCTTTAAGACACAACTTTTCAATAACATCTGGAAGATTTAACTCTTCCAAAGAAGGAATGTCATAAGGAATAAGTCTAATAGCCGCTGCTAAAGATCCCCTCTGATAGTGAATGTTTATACGGAACCTTCCTATCCCAGAAATTCCATAGGAGAAATCGAGGTCCTTTTTTTCCTTTAGAAGAGCCCATTGTTTCTCATTAAGCAAAAAACGCACAACGGATTCAATTTTCTCTGGTGTAAGGACTTCATCTTCCTTAGAAAATTTAAGATTTCCATTTATTCGAAAAGCAGGAGGAATTCCGGTTACCAGGTGTAGATCAGAGGCACCTATCTGTTTCATCCTCTTCAGTAAAGACTTTATATCCATTATCTTTCCTCCTAATTTAAAAGAATTTATCTTTTAACCATATACCTTTGTATAAGAAAGAAAACTCCCACCGCCATTATAACGTCCCCCACACTTACAACCTTAGGCCGTGGATAAGGAGGAGGCAGAGGAATTATATCAGCTAAAAATTTTAATTTACTCTCAGAGGTAAGTAAAGTATGGATCGTGTAATTCTTACTAGTTAAAAGAGGTAAAAAATTCAACATTCCTGCTTTTTTTAATGCCCATAAAGAAACTGGCATTTGACCTTTATTGGCTAAAATAGCTATAAAGTTGATTAAAATTCCTGTCCCAAAAATAGATATTGCTTTTATGTGTTTATTATACCATATGCCAATAAGTAGAAAAACATAAGAGAACAAATGTAAATAAGACCCCCATTTGCTAAACCATTCAATCTCCCTTTCTCCAGCCAAAACTAAAATATATTGAAAAATAAAAGGAATAATTATAAATTCGAGTCTTTTAAATTCAATTTTGGTTAACTCTCTAAATTTACCACCCCGCAAAAGAGCAACAATAATAGAAATAATTAGAACATCAAGTAGTATCATTTTTACTGTTTTTACTTAACACTTTAAGAAAGGCTTCTACTACTTTTTTGTCAAACTGCTCCCCCGCACATCTTTTTAACTCCGCAACTGCCTCCTCTTTTGTTAAAGCTCTTTTACGATAAGGTCTTCCAGAGGTCATAGCATCATACGCATCAACAACAGCAATAATTCTACTTCCTAAAGGAATCTCTTCTCCTCGAAGTTTTCCTGGATAACCTTTTCCATTGTATCTCTCATGATGATGATATACAAGTCGTGAAGCCTCACCAAAAGAATCTATCTTAGCAATTATTTCGGCTCCAATAACAGAATGTTTTTTAATCTCCTCCCATTCCTTCTCGGTTAGAGTACCATTTTTAGAGAGAATTCGATCGCTAATTCCTATTTTGCCTATATCATGAAGGATAGTAGCATACCTTATAATTTCTGTAAAATAAATGGAGCATCCAAGTTCTTTAGCTACAGCTACAGCGTAATCTGCCATTCGTTGGGAATGCTCCTCAGTGTAAGGATCTCTCGCCTCAACTGCTGTTGCTAAAGCTTGAATCATCTCAAAATGACCTTTTCTCATTTCTACATATAACCTATAAACCCAATAAGCAGTAAAAAGAGGTAGCATCACAAAAGTAACAGCCCACCAGCTAATCTGGCTATAAATAATAGCCATAAGATATCCAAGAGGAGTTTGAGCTAAGTAATTAGGAGTTGCCCAGCGGAAGTTGGTTGACCACATATCTAAAATGGAAGTATTCTTTTGTAGGGCAAGCACAGTAGACACAAGAAATGAGTTAAGTCCAAAATAAGATAATGCAGCTACGACAAGGGGTATAACTCGAGTGGAAGCTAAACTATTTATAATACCCCCTCCCAGATAAATATAGGCTAACCATGCTCCAGAGATAGAGAGAGTAAGTTGAGCACAGTCAAATAGGATTTTATAAAAATCTGCTTTTTTTCCTTTTCTAAGCTCAGCTAAACCCCCACACACAGCAACCCACACACCTACTGGAGAACCCTGAGTCAAAAGAGCTGCAAAGACAATAGGAAATCCTAATGTAACATATCCTCCATGTGGAAGGGAGACAGAGAAGGATTCAGCAATTATAAGAAGTGTTCCCCAAACAATAAAACCCTTCACTGCCTCCCAATTCAAGCTCGCTTTCCATGTCCAGAGAAATAAGGCTACAAAACCTAAAGCTATTACAAAGAAGGTATACAGTTTGAGCTTATTTAATTTGATATTCAAATTTTTCTCCTATCCTTTGCTTTCACTAACCTCCCCATTTGAAGTTGGCTCCTCCAGCAAGAAGGAGTGCAGCTAGAGTAAAGAGAATCTTGATAAGCTTAGCTTTCACTTTTATCACCTCCTTTTTTAAGTTTTCGGTTTATCCTTTGTTTTTACTAACCTCCCCATTTGAAGTTGGCTCCTCCAGCAAGAAGGAGTGCAGCTAGAGT
>CAYRAK010000011.1:12208-22547 GCA_964422215.1 uncultured Clostridia bacterium
GAGAATCTTGATAAGCTTAGCTTTCACTTTTATCACCTCCTTTTTTAAGTTTTCGTTATTTTTACAGGCTCGATTTTAATCGAGCCTGTACACCACCTAAATACTAACAAATCAAACCCATTTTTATAATAGCTTAATTTGCTTAATAAATCAACAGGCCTGTAAAATAGAGAAAAAGTTTAAATAATAAGCGATAAACTCAGGACGATTCCAACTCCCTCTGGAGTTTCTCGCTATGTTTATAATAACCCTTTCTACATAGTTTATTTGCTGCTTGTTCATCTAAGATAATAGTAGCTCTCGGATGGAATTGAAGAAAAGAGGCAGGCATAGAAGCAGATATAGGACCCTCAATACAATCTCTTACAGCATCTGCTTTGGTAGGCCCAGAGGCTAATAGCATGCATTCTCTTGCTTCCCAAATAGTCTTTATACCCATAGTGATAGCATACCTAGGTACTTCCTCTCGTTTTTTAAAAAATCTTGCATTATCCTCAATTGTTTCTTGAGTTAATGTCTTTACCCTTGTTCTAGAATACAAAGATGAACCAGGTTCATTAAATCCAACATGTCCATCTCGACCAATTCCTAAAAGTTGTAGGTCAATTCCGCCAACTTCTTTAATTTTTTGTTCATACCACTCACAGTAAGACTTAAGGTCTTTTACATCTCCTCGAAGGATATAAATATTCTCCTCCTTTATGTTTATATGGCGAAAAAAGTTATTCCATAGATAATAATGGTAGCTTTGGGGATGCTTTGGACCAAGTCCTACATACTCATCAAGGTTAAATGTTATTACTTTAGAAAAATCAAGATACTCTTCTCGATGCAGTTGAATTAGTTTTTCGTATACTCCCAACGGGGTATCTCCAGTAGCTAAACCTAAAACAAGATCCGGTTTTTTTTCTATTCTACTTTTTATTATTCTTGCAGCTTCCCAAGATAATGCATCATAGTCAGGAACAATTATTATTCGCATTTTGCCTCTTCCTATAAAATTTTGAGATAAAATTTAAAGTCCAGTTTAAAATTCGATCCGCTGCCTTAGAAGTTACACCTTCTCCTATTATCCTCAGAATTGGTTCTGTACCAGAGGGCCTTATGTGAACCCATCCATCTTCTAACCATATCTTAACCCCATCTAAAAAGTTAAGCTTGGTGGAGTCAAATCTTAGATAAACTTCTTCTTTTATCTTATTGAAGTCAATATTTGAAATATCAATTTTTCTCTTAAACATATAATATTGAGGCAACTTATCAATAAGAGAGGAAATGGAAACCCCTTCTTCAGCCATATAATTTAATATAAGGGCTACTGCAGTTATACCATCTCTCGCATAATTAACAGGTGGGAAAATAACTCCTCCATTTCCTTCTCCTCCTACGACTGCTCCACAATCTTTCATAAAACGAGAAACATGGATATCGCCAACTTTTGTTCGCTTAACAGGGCAATTATATTTTCTGGCAACCTCATCTATTGCTTGAGAGGTGCAAATATTAGTTACAACCGGCCCTTTTGAACTCTGTAAGATAAAGTCAGCTATCAAAACTAAAGTATATTCCTCGGAAATCGCTTCGCCTTTTTCTGAAACTATAGCTAATCTATCAGCGTCAGGATCATGAGCAAAACCTATATTGGCTCCTGAATTTTTCACTACTTCGCAAAGTTGAGTCAGATTAGAGGGAACAGGTTCTGGTAAATGAGGGAAAATACCATTTGGTTCGCAATTAACCTTTATCACTTCACAACCAAGTTTTTCCAATAACATAGGAGTTGCATAAGAAGCTGCGCCATTGCAAGCATCAATAACTACTTTGAAACCTTTTTTTCTTATCTTTTCTACATTTACAACTTCCAAAATTCTTCCAATATGACGTTCAATTGCTGATTTATCTTTAGATATTTTTCCAAGAGCATTCCATGATACTCGAGAAAAGTCTTTTTCTTCATGTATCTTGATTAACCTCTCTCCCTCTTCTGGAAAAAGAAAAAGCCCATCATTTCGTATAAATTTAAGAGCATTCCACTCTACAGGATTATGGCTCCCTGTAATAGCTATACCACCTTGAAAATCTCCCTCCTTAACCATAAACTGCAAAGAAGGTGTAGGGCAAACACCTGCATCTACAACTTCACATCCCACAGATAAAAGACCACTAAAGGCTGCACATTTAAACATTTGATTTGAGGTTCGTGTATCATAACCTACTAAAATTTTTCCCTTTCTCAAGGATCCAAATGCAGAAGATAAACTCACCACTATTTCAGGGGTAAGTCCCTTCCCAACTACTCCCCTCACACCTGATGCACTAATAACAAAAGGAGCCATTTTTTATTTTTTTCCAAGCTCTCTCAGCAGCTACCTTCTCTGCCTTCTTTTTGCTAGGACCCCATCCTTCCCCCACTGTTGTACCCATTATTTCCACCTTAACCTTAAACATCTTCTTATGGTCAGGACCTTCTTCTTGCACTACTTGATATCGAGGAAGTTTTTTGTATACCGATTGTGTATACTCCTGCAAAAGAGATTTAAAATCCTTTGCCCGAGCTGTCAAATTTGTCTTCTTAACAAGAGAATTTAGAATAAACCTTCTAGTGGCTCTTATTCCTCTATCAAGATAAATGGCAGCAATTACTGCCTCATAAGCATTGGCAAGTATAGCATCTTGAGATCTTATTTTTTCTTGATTTTTCCCAACAAGAAGATGATCGCCAAGTTTTATTTTATTTGCATGATAAGCAAGATTTTCCTCTGAAACAATTGCACTTTTCATCCTAGAAAGATCTCCTTCGTCCAAGTATGGATACCTGCGAAAAAGATAATCAGCTATTACAAGCTCCAGCACTGCATCTCCCAAAAATTCTAGCCGCTCATTATCTGCAATATCTTTACCCTCCACCGACTTAGCATAAGATGAGTGAGTTAATGCCTGATCAAGAAGGTTTATATTTTTCAGCTCAATTCCTATTACTTTTTGGAGCTCTTTAAGCTCCTTTATTCGAGAGGATAAATTTTTCATAGCTTATAAACTTTTATTATTTATTCTAAAGAGAAGGCTTCCCCACCACGATTGTTGCATTATGTCCTCCAAAACCCATTGAATTCGATAGGGCTACATTTACATTTATCTCTCGAGCTTTATTTGGAACATAGTCAAGATCACACTCAGGGTCAGGAAATTCATAATTTATAGTGGGAGGAACCATTTTTCTTTGAATCGCTAGAACACAAGCAATAATCTCCACTCCTCCTGTAGCTCCCAAAAGGTGACCAGTCATGGATTTTGTAGAACTTACAGGAATTTCATAGGACTTTTCTTTAAATAAGGTTTTAATTGCAACAGTTTCTACTTTATCGTTAAGGGGAGTGGAAGTTCCATGAGCATTAATGTAATCCACATCCTCTGGATTTACCCTTGCATCTTTTAATGCTTCTCTCATGGCTACAAAAATCCCTCTTCCATCTTCAACTGGTTGAGTAATATGATATGCATCACTGCTCATACCAAAACCAAGTATCTCTGCTATGATGTTAGCTCCTCTTTTTTTAGCCCTTTCTAACTCCTCTAAAACTAAGATACCCGCACCTTCACCAATAACAAATCCATCTCTTTCTCTATCAAAAGGACGAGAAGCTTTCTCTGGTTCGTCATTTCTAGTTGAAAGAGCTTTCATTGCACAAAATCCAGCAAGCCCAAGAGGAGTAATAGCAGCCTCAGCTCCTCCTGTTATCATTACATCTGCTTCCCCTCTCTGTATTATTCTAAAAGCTTCTCCTATAGCGTGAGTACCTGTTGCACAAGCTGTAGAAATTGAAAAGTTAGGTCCTTTGAATCCATATTTTATTGCAATATGAGCAGAGGCAATATCAGTAATCAACATAGGCACCAAAAAAGGACTCACCCTCCTGGGCCCTTGTTTAAGCAAAGTAGCATTTTCCCGTTCAATAGTTTCAAGCCCTCCAACACCTGAGCCAACTAGTACACCTATCCTATCTAAATTTTCTTTATCGAGATCTAATCCAGCTGTCTCAATACATTCCTGGGCAGCTATCATTCCAAGCTGTGTAAACCTATCCATTCTTTTTATTTCCTTTGGAGAAAGAAATTTTTCTAACTTCAAATTTTTTATCTCTCCAGCCATCTGGGAACGATAAAGTGAAGGATCGAAACGAGTTATTCTACCAATACCATTTCTGCCATTAAATATACCCTCTTCAAACTCCTTTATACCCACCCCCACAGGACTTACCACTCCCATTCCCGTTACAACAACTCTTCTTTTATCCATCTCTACAAGATTACTTTTTCAAACGCTCTTTTATATAATCAACTGCTTTTTGTACAGTGGTTAACTTCTCTGCCTCCTCATCTGAGATTTCTAAACCAAATTCTTCTTCCAATGCCATAACAAGCTCCACAGTATCAAGAGAGTCTGCTCCTAAATCATCCACAAATTTGGCCTCGGGAGTAATTTGTGATTCATCGACACCAAGCTGCTCACTGGTAATTGCTTTAACCTTTTTCAAGATCTCTTCTTCTGTCATTCTTCTTCCTCCTTATCTTTATCTTTCTCATGTAGTGGTGTGAAAAATTTTTTTAAAATTTTACATACTTAGGCCTCCATCAATTCTTATTACCTCTCCTGTAATATATGAGGCCTCTTCTGATGCAAGGTAGGCAACAAGAGAAGCTACCTCCTCTGGCCTACCAATTCTTCCTAAAGGAATCTGAGATATTAAGCTGTCAGCTTTTCCTTCTTTTATAAGATTCTCAGTCATTTTAGTTTGAATAAAGCCAGGTGCTACCGCATTTACTGTAATTCCTCTACGACTCAGTTCTCTAGCTGCTGATTTTGTAAGTCCAATGAGACCAGCTTTTGAAGCTGCATAATTTGCCTGCCCTTCATTACCTCTTAGCCCAATTACTGAAGAAATATTAATAATCCTTCCCCATTTTCTCCGCATCATAAAGGGAGAGACTATCTTTATGCAGTTAAAAGCACCTTTAAGATTTACCTTTATTACCACATCCCAATCTTCCTCTTTCATTCGAAGAATGAGTCTGTCACAAGTAATACCGGCATTGTTGACCAATATATCAATATGACCAAACTTGTCAATCACCTCTTGAACCGCTTGCTTAACCTCATCTAAGGAACTCACATCCACTTTTATACCAAAAATATCTTTATCTTTTTCCAATTCAGTTATTTTGTTGCTTAACTTTTCCATAATGTCAAATACAACAACCCTCACACCATCTTTAGCTAATCTCTGGCAGATAGCTCTGCCAATACCCTGTGCTCCTCCCGTAACTATAGCAACTTTATCCTCTAACTTCAAAGTTTTTCTCCAAATATTTTATTGCACCTTGCATATCTTTAGGAAGTGGAACTTCAAATTCCATCCACTCTCCTCTTTTGGGGTGAAAAAAACTTAAAAATTTTGCATGAAGCATGGTGCGTGAAACAGGAAAAGGAAAATCTTTTCCCATTTTACCTCCGTAAAGTTTATCTCCAATTAAAAAACAACCAATACTTTTAAGATGAACTCGAATTTGATGGGTTCTTCCTGTGAGAGGTGAGAGCTCAAGTAAACCCCATTTCCCCCAAGATTTTAAAATTTTGTAACAAGTTACTGCTTCTCTTGCCAGTTTTCCATTTTTTTCCATCTTTCCCCACAATCTTTTGTGTCTACCAATTTTGAAATCGATAATTCCCTCTTTCTGAGACGGAACTCCCCTTACAAGTGCAAGGTATTTTTTCTTTACTTCTCTTTTTTTAAATTGCATGGATAAAGCAATATGAGTTAGATCATCCTTTGCTACTACCATAAGACCTGATGTATCTTTATCTAAACGATGAACAATACCTGGACGCAGAGGTCCTCCAACACTTGAAAGTCTGGAAGAATAATGAAGAAGAGCATTCACTATTGTACCTTTTTGACCTGAACGAACAGGATGTACTATCATTCCTGCAGGCTTGTTGATCACAATGATCGCATCATCTTCAAATATTATATCGAGAGGTATGGGTTCGGGGACGGGAATAATCTCTTTACTTAGAGGAAAACTTACATCAATCACGTCCCCTGCTTTAAGTAAATAAGAAGGCTTTTCTCTTCTTCCATTCACAGTAATATTTCCTTGAGAGATAAGTTTTTGGAAATAACTTCGAGAAAATTGAGAAAAAGCTTCTTTTAAAAAAATATCCAGACGCTTCCCTGCACCTTTTTCTTCACTTACCTTTATATGAGAGTGTCTACATAGAGCTTCCATTTATTGTTGCAGTCATTTCCTCTACTGTTTGCCAGCATCTTTCGCATAGAGAAGGATATTTTTTGTTTTCTCCTAATCTAGTACTGTAGTTCCAGCATCTTTCGCATTTTTCCCCTTCAGCCCTCATAACCTGTATATTAAGTTCTGACCCTTTCTTTAACTCAAGCTGTGAAACAATAAAAACCTCTTTTAATTCAGGTTCGATCTCGCTCAAAATAGGGAAAACAGAGGGTGGAGCTTCAATAATTAATTTTGCCTCTAAGGAAGAGGAAATCTTCTTTGCCTGGCGAGCTTCTTCCATCTTCTTTAAGGCAACTTCCCTTACATTCATTATCTTTTTCCATTTTTCCTCAAGCTCTTCATCAATCAAAGAAAAATTTTCATTTGGCCAAGAGGAGAGAAAAATGCTTTCTTCTGATCTTTTATCTATTTTTCTTACATGTTGCCAGACCTCCTCAGCTGTAAAAGAAAGAACAGGACTTGTTAACCTTACAAGAGTAGTTAATAAGGAAAAAAGAACCGTTTGTGCTCCTCTTCGAGGTAAAGATTTAGGAGGAAAGGTATATAATCTGTCTTTAAGAATATCAAAATAAAATGCACTTAACAGATTATTTGCAAAAAGATGTAAATTCTGAACAGCTTCATGAAATCTAAACTCCTCATAACAATTGCTCACTTTGCCAATGATTCTCTGTAATCTTGACAAAATCCATCTATCTACACTGCGAAGTTTTTCATATTCTACGCTATCCTCTGGGTAGGAAAAATCAAACAAATTACCTAACATAAAACGATAGGAATTTCTTATTCTTCGATACACTTCTATTGTGTGGTTAATTATTTCAGAGGATATCCTAGCATCTTCACCATAGTCTTGCAGTGAGGCCCAAAGCCTGAGTATGTCAGCACCATACTTATTCACAATATCCTGAGGGTCTATTACATTACCCAAAGATTTTGACATCTTTCTTCCTTCCGCATCTACAACAAAACCATGTGTTAGAACTTTTTTGTAAGGTGCTCTATTCTTTAAGGCTAAGGAAGTCAAAAGAGAAGTTTGAAACCATCCTCGGTGTTGATCTGAACCTTCAAGGTATAAGTCAGAGGGGTCCTCCAAATCTTTTTCTTCTGCTACAACTGCTTCATGAGAAACTCCCGATTCAAACCATACATCTAGAATATCCTCCTCCTTTTTAAACTTTTTCCCTTTACAATAAGGACATTCAAAATTTTGTGGCAGAAAAAGACGTACATCTTTTTTAAACCATACATCAGACCCTTCTTTTTGTACCTGCTCCTTAACTAAATTTATTATTGTTTCATCTATAATTGCTCTACCACAGGAAAGACAATATATAACTGGAATACCAACTCCCCAGTATCTTTGACGAGAAAGACACCAATCTGGTCTTTCTTCAAGCATACTTTTCATCCTACTTTGAGAGGAAGGAGGTATCCACTCTATCTTAGAGACTACCCAATCGATAGCCTTCTTTCTTAAATCATGCTCATCAACAAGTAAAAACCATTGAGGAGTCGCTCTAAAAATAACAGGTCTTCCACATCTCCAACAGTGAGGATAGGAATGCTTGATTCTCTCACGATGAAAAAGAATTCCTTTCTCTTGCAGTTTTTTTTGAATTAAATTGTCAGCTTCAAAAACCCCGATTCCTTGAAATTCACTCACCTCAGATGTGAATCTACCCAAATTATCTACAGGAGAAAAAATAGGTAGATTATTTTCCAAGCCTAAAAAATAATCCTCTTCTCCATGTCCTGGAGCAATATGGACACACCCTGTTCCTTCTTCTACTTTCACAAAATCGGCAAGTAAAATCTGACCCTCTTTCTGAGCGAAGGGTCTTTTGTACTTTACCCCCTCAAGCTTTTTACCTAAAAAATGGTCGGTTGCTTTAGCTCCTGGTATTTTCTCTTGAATTTTTTCAAGAAAATTTTGTGCAATCAAAAGAATCTCTTTTTCTCTCTCTACAAGTACATACTCTACCTCAGGATGAACCGCTACTGCAAGGTTAGCAGGTAATGTCCAAGGAGTAGTCGTCCAGATAAGGACATAAACAGGCTTTTTTGTAGAAAATGGCAGGCTATCTTTTATAAGAGGAAATTTAACATATATAGAGGGAGACTCTTTAATCTTATACTCTATCTCTGCTTCAGCTAAAGCTGTTTGACAATTAAAACACCAGTATATAGGTTTAAGCCGCCGATGAATATAGCCTTGTTTCGCTAATTTACCAAAGCATTCAATAATTTTACTCTCATAGGATGGATCCATAGTGAGATAGGGTCTTTCCCACCTTCCAAAAACCCCCAATCTCCTAAACTGCTCTCTTTGTCTTTTTACAAAGCTAAAGGCATAATTTCTTGCCTTTTTTCTAAACTCAACACAAGATATATCTTGTTTATTAATACCAAGCTCTTTAAATAGTTGATGTTCTACAGGTAATCCGTGACAGTCCCATCCTGGAACAAAAAGAACATCGTATCCCACCATTGTTTTATATTTTACTATTATATCTTTTAGAACCTTATTAAAGGCCGTACCAAGATGAATATCGCCATTTGCATAAGGAGGACCATCATGAAGTGTAAATTTTTTGCATCCCTGTCGATGTTCTCTTATTTTTTGATAAATTTCTTGTTTTTCCCAAAATTGTAAAATTTCAGGTTCTCTTTGTGGAAGGCGAGCTCTCATAGGGAAAGTTGTTTTAGGCAAATTAAGAGTTTCACTGTAATTCATTTTTAAACTCACCTTTACATCTCCTTAATTATTCTTTCCACTAATCTTGTAATTTTAGGTTCAGCCTGAGCTGCTACTTTAATTACTTTTTCGGCATCTATCGGCTCTAACTTATCAGGAATGCACATATCAGTAATACAACTTATTCCTAAAACTCTTAAGCCACTGTGTTTTGCTACAATTACCTCAGGCACAGTAGACATACCCACAGCATCTGCTCCTATGAGATGAAAAAACCTATATTCAGCTCTTGTTTCAAAACTTGGTCCTGTGACTCCAATGTAAACTCCTCGATGACACCGAATTTTCTCCTCTAGTGCTATTTTTTCAGCAAGTTCTATCAACTTCTTATCATATGGCTCGGACATATCAGGGAACCGTGGACCAAGAGTATCATCATTAGGACCAATAAGAGGATTTGTCCCAGTAAAGTTTATATGGTCTTCGATGAGCATCACATCACCTGGTCTAAAATTGCGATTCATGCCTCCTGCTGCATTGGATTCAATTAAGATCTTAGCTCCTAATGCTTTCATTACCCTAATAGGGAAAGTTATCTCTTCCAATGAGTATCCCTCATAAATATGAAATCTACCTTGCATAGCAACTACTCTCTTATCCCCTATCTTTCCCACTATAAGGTTCCCTGCATGACCAGGAGCAGTAGATACAGCAAAATGAGGAATATCCTGGTAAGGAATACTCACCCGATTTTGAATCCGATCAGCAAGTTTCCCTAGTCCTGTTCCTAGAATTATGCTAATCTCCGGCACAAGTTTACATTTCTTTTGGATATAATTTTGAGCCTCTTTAATTTTGTCTTTAAGTTTTTTGGTCATTTTTTCTTTGAATTTTCTTAAAGTTCTATTTTCTCCGGTTTCTGTGCCTGATGAGGATGAGAAGCATCAGAGTAAACCTTCAATCTTTTAAGCATTCTTTTTCTTAATTTGTTCTTAGGCAACATTCCTTTTACAGCTCTTATTATAATTTCTTCGGGTTTTTTCTCTATCAACTCTTTAAACGTTCTTTTCTTTAAACCTCCTGGGTATCCTGAATGATGGTAGTACACCTTTCCCTCTCTTTTTTTCCCCGTTACCTCAACTTTTCGAGCATTAATCACCACTACAAAGTCACCTGTGTCAAGATGAGGAGTATATATGGGTTTGTTTTTCCCTGAGAGGATCTGGGCAATTTTAGTTGCCAAATGACCTAAAATTTTCCCTTCAGCATCAACTAAATACCACTTTCTTTTAATCTCTTCCTGTTTTGGAATATAAGTTTTCATTTATCTCC
>CAYRAK010000012.1:0-19517 GCA_964422215.1 uncultured Clostridia bacterium
TAAAAAAGGTTAAGGGTAAAAAAATAAAAAAGGTGAAAGTGAAAGATGGGAGAAATATAAAAATTCTCTCTCCTTCCGAATTTCAAAAAAAACTTGTGGGAAAAACTATAGAAGATATTGAAAGAAGAGGAAAATTCTTAATTCTCCATTTAAGCTCAAATGAACTTTTAATTTTTCATCTTAAACTTACAGGAAGACTTTTGTTTTTCTCCAAAGAAATAGAAAAAGAGCCCGACTACACCCGTATAATTTTTACTTTCACTGATGAAAGTAAATTATTTTTTACTGACATGAGAGTATTTGCTGAAGTAATTTTAATCCCACAAGATGAAATTGAGAGTATAGATGCAATTAAAAACATGGGTCCTGAACCCCTTTCATCTGACTTTACCTGTGAGAAGTTCAAAGAGATTTTAAGAGGTAAAAAGGGTAAAATAAAGCCCCTTCTTATGGATCAAACAGTGCTAGCTGGAATAGGAAATATTTACTCTCAAGAAGCTCTTTACCGGGCAGGTATTCATCCAGAAAGACCTGTTTCCAAATTGAGCGAGAAAGAAATTGAGCTTCTCTACCAGGCTTTAGTAGAAGTTCTAAAGGAAGCTATAAAATATAGAGGATCCTCCGTTGATGCTTATGTTGATCTTGATGGAAAAGAAGGGGAGTTTGTGCCTCACCTTAGAGTTTATGGCAGAGAAGGACAAAGATGTTTTCGGTGCAACTTCCCCATAAAAAAGAAAAAAATTGGAGGAAGGGGAACTTATTTTTGTAGCCAATGTCAAAAATAAATGAAAGACATGAAGGACAAATGGGAGGTATTAAATGAAAAAAATTAATAAGTCAAAAAAGCTTTTTTCATTGTCTTTGCTTATAGCTGTGATCCTTATTTTTAAATTTAGCTTATTTTCTTTTGCCTTAGCTGCTGACTTAAGCGAGCTTAAAGGTCCTCTTTTCCAGGAAAATCCTAAGCCTCACCCTATTGACCCTGAAAGTTTTCAAGGAAAGATAATAAATGCGATAAAAAAGGTAAGTCCAGCAGTTGTAAGTATTAGCACGGAGAGAACCGTTAATGTTCCTGGATTAGGTGGAGAGAGGTTCTTTGGTCCTCCTTTTGAGGATTTTGAGGAATTTTTTCGCAGATTTTTTGAGCAATTTCCTCAAAGAGAGTTTAAGCAGAGAGGACTTGGATCAGGAATGATTATTAATAAAGACGGATATATTCTCACTAACGAACACGTTATTCACGGTGTAGATAAGATTATAGTAACATTACCCACAAATGAGACCTATAAAGCACAAGTTGTAGAAACAGATCCTGAGTCAGATATTGCTGTTTTAAAGATAAATACTGAAAAGGATCTTCCTGTTGTAACTTTTGGTGATTCAGATAATATCCAGGTGGGACAATGGGTTATAGCTATTGGCAATCCATTTGGATTTGCCTTGTCTGAGCTTAACAAAAAATATGAACCTACGGTCACGGTAGGAGTTATAAGTGCAACAGGGAGAGCTATTGAAGCAAGCAGTAGTGGGGAGAGGAGAGTTTATACGGATCTTATTCAGACTGATGCTTCCATTAATCCAGGAAATAGTGGTGGTCCCTTGGTTAACATATATGGCGAAGTAATAGGTATTAATACAGCGATTCTCAGTCCTGTAGGAGCATCAGTAGGAATTGGTTTTGCTATTCCTATAAATAAAGCTAAAAGGCTGCTTCAGAGTCTGGTTAGATATGGTGAGATAAAATGGCCTTGGATTGGAATTTATATGCAAGAGCTTACACCTGAACTCGCTGAGAAATTTGGTGTTAAGAAGGGAGTTTTAGTAGCTGATGTTGTTCCTGATTCTCCAGCTGATAAGGCGGGAATAAAGCCAGGGGATGTCATTCAAGAAGTAAATGGACAAACTGTAGAAACTCCTTTTGATTTAAAGGAAGCTGTTCTTAAAACTCAGATTGGGGAAAAGATAACTTTGACTTTGATAAGGGGAGGAAAAAAGATCAAGGTGGAACTTGTAACTGCTCCAAAACCAGAGAAAGTTATAGAAGCCAAAGCTCCAATTGAAGAGAAACTTTTAGGGATTAAAGTTGCAGAAATAACACCTGAACTTCGTCAACGATATGGAATTTTTCCAGATGAGAGAGGTGTTGTAGTTGTGGAGGTAGAACCTGGAGGACCAGCGGATAGAGTAGGAATAGCTGCAGGAGATGTGATAAAGAGTGTGAACCGAGAGGAAATAAAAAATCTCAGTGAATTTAGGTCTGTTATGGCTAAAATCAATCCTGGTGAGACTGTACTGTTAAGGCTTCGTCATGGTCGCTGGACCATGTTTGTAACTGTTGAAACACGAAGTTAGAATTTGTAACAGACGTTTGTTAGTTGGTTAATGAAGCTGAGTAAATAAGTGGTCAATAGTAGTATGAACTTAATGAACTAAACTAAAATTAAATAGACTAAACAGAAGAAATGAACAATTCAATAAAGTTTATAATAAAGGATTTAATTAACGAGGCGGCAAAAGAAGCTATAGGTAAGAAAGAAGTTGAAATTCCTTATTTTACTATTACTCGTCCTAAGAAAAAAGAATGGGGAGATATTTGCACTAATTTGCCGTTTCTTCTTGCTGAGAAGGGTAAACTCTCTCCCCAAAAGATAGGTGAATCTCTTGCCTCTTTACTTTCTAAAGAAAAGCTTTTCTCTCAAGTGGAGTTTGCTCCTCCAGGTTTTGTCAACTTCTTTCTCTCAAATTCTTATCTTAAAGACGCGCTTAAAAAAATAGTTACAGAAAAGGAAAATTTTACTCAGTTCTCCTTTGGAGATGAAAGAATGATTCAGGTAGAGTTTGTTTCAAGTAATCCTACTGGACCACTCCATGTGGGGCATGGAAGGGGAGCTGCACTTGGAGATGCTCTTTCCAATAATCTCAAAAAACTAGGATTTAAGGTTCAAAAGGAATATTACGTTAATGATGTAGGGGGACAAATAGAAAAGTTGGCCAGGTCACTTTGGATTAGACTGCGACAACTTGAAGGTGAGGATGTTTCCTTACCTGAGAATGGATATAAAGGCAAGTATCTTGTTGAGATTGCTAAAAAAATTTTAAGAGAAAAAAAAGAGGATGTGAGGGGAAAGTCCGAAGGAGAAGTGTTATCTTTTCTATCAAAATTTGCTGTAGATGAGATTCTTGAGGATATAAGAGCTGATCTTGATAAATTTGGTATAAGATACGATAGTTGGTTTTTTGAATCTGAACTTCATAAAAAAGGTGAGCTTGCAAAAACTCTTTCTTTCCTGAAAGATAAAAATCTTATCTATGAAAAAGATGGCGCTTTATGGTTTAAAACTTCTGCTATAATAAAGAATGAGCAGGATAGAGTACTTCGAAGAAAAAATGGTAGCTACACTTACTTTGCAAGCGACATTGCTTATCATAGAAATAAACTTCAACGAGGATTTTACAGAGTCATTGATATTTGGGGGGCTGATCACATTGGATATGTTCCTCGAATGAAGGCAGCTACTAAGGTTTTAGGTTATTCTAACGATACTCTCAAGATAATAGTATACCAACTTGTTACTTTGAGGAGAGGAGGAAAGAGGGTATCTGCTTCTACACGAGCAGGAGAATTTATTACTTTGCGTGAGCTTCTGGAAGAGGTAGGAAAGGACGCAGCCAGATTCTTTTTTCTCTCTCGTAGTGCTGACTCTCACCTTGATTTTGACCTGGAGCTTGCAAAGAAACAAACTCCAGAAAATCCTGTTTTTTATATTCAATATGCCTATGCAAGAATATGTAGTATTTTAGATAAAGCAAAGAAGGAAGGATATTTTCTTCCCTCTCCTAACGAGATAAATTTTGACCTTTTAGATAAGCCTGAAGAAAGGGATCTTATGTCTCTTATTGCTCTCTTACCAGATCAGGTGCGGGAGGCAGGAGAAATTTGTGAGCCGCACCATCTTACTGTTTATCTTCAAGAACTTGCCTCTGTCTTTCATTATTTTTACACCTGCCATCGTGTTATAACTAAAAATAAAGAGCTTTCCTCCGCTCGCCTTTTCTTAATACAAGCCGTGAAAATTGCTATATCTGACCTTTTGGAAATTTTGGGAATATCTGCTCCTGAGAAGATGTAGGTATAGAAAGATTCTCAACAATATCAACTTCAGAGCTTTTAGATTTGACAAGGGGAAGTGTTTTGATATAAATTAACTGAAAAAATGAGAATCCTTGTTCATATATGCTGTGCTCCGTGCGCTCTTCATTGTTTTCCCCGAATAAAAGAAGAATTTGAAGAGGTATTTGGATTTTGGTATAATCCTAATATACATCCTTTTATAGAGTATAAAAAGAGGTTAGACTCAGTTAAAAATTGGGCAGAAAAAACAGGAATAAGAGTAATCTATCAAGAAAAATATGAATTAAAAGATTTTTTGCGAGAGGTAGTTTATAGAGAATCCAAGCGATGTTCAATCTGCTATTACTTAAGATTTAAAAAGACAGCTATTTTTGCCCGAAGAGGAAAATTTGATTATTTTGGATCAACTCTTCTCTCTTCTCCCCACCAAAATTATGATTTAATGAGAGCTATCGCAGAAGAGGTTGCTAGAGAATACTCTATTAAACCCTATCTTAAACCTTATAGGGAAGGCTGGAAAGAAAGTAGAGAGCTTTCCAAAAAGATGGGTCTTTATCATCAGCAATACTGTGGATGTATTTACAGCGAAGAGGAAAGATTTAAAGGAAAAAAAGAAAAATAAAATGAAACACGAGAAGTTTTACGATGAGGTTAAAATATTTGTCAAAGGCGGAAAGGGAGGAGATGGATGTGTAAGTTTCCGTCGAGAAAAAGGTGTTCCTCGAGGAGGACCAGATGGAGGTGATGGAGGTGATGGAGGAAGCATAATTCTTAAAGCAAATAAGAAAGTTTCCACTCTAGTTTATTTTCATCACAAAAGTCATTTTATAGCACAGAATGGAGAGCATGGGAAAGGAAGTAATAGAACCGGAAAAAGAGGAAAGGACGTAATTCTTTGGGTGCCTTTAGGAACTGTTGTAAAGGATGGAAAGGGAAAAACTTTGGCTGATCTTAAGAAGGAGGGAGATTTTTTTATAGCTGCACACGGAGGAAAAGGGGGAAGAGGAAATGCTCAATTTAAAAGTGCTACCTATCAGGCTCCAAAAGAAGCAGAAAAGGGAAAGGAAGGGGAAGAAAGATACCTTATTTTGGAATTAAAAATAATAGCCGATGTAGGCATAATTGGTCTTCCGAATGCTGGAAAATCAACACTTCTTTCAAGAATTTCCAATGCCAGACCTAAAATAGCTCCCTATCCGTTTACAACGCTTAGGCCTCATCTTGGAATAGTAAAAGTGGATGAATTTAACTCCTTTGTAGCTGCTGACCTTCCTGGGTTAATTGAAAAAGCCTCTGAAGGAAAGGGACTTGGCGATAGATTCTTGCGACATGTAGAAAGAAGTAAAGTGCTGCTTCATCTTATTGATGTGGGAGAAGATATATTTCCAAATCCAGTAGAAAGATTCTACATTATAAACCAAGAACTTGAACAATACAATCCGGAGCTTTTAAAAAAACCACAACTTGTTGCAGGTAATAAACTAGATCTTCCTGGTGCAAAAGATAGACTAGACCAACTTAAAAAAGAAATAGGAAATAAATATCCTGTTATAGGCATTTCTGCTCAAACAGGAGAAGGACTTAATAGGCTATTGAAAGAACTTTTGCTTTTAATTCAGGAGGAGAAAAATAAAGAGAGCAGACATTATAGTTAAAGCTAAAAAAGTGGTAATAAAGGTGGGAGGCAGTCTTCTTTTTAAAGGGGGAGAACCTAACATATCTTTTATTAGAGAACTTGTAGATTCAATTGTTAGGCTTATAAAAGATAAAAAGAAAATAGTAATTGTATCCTCTGGAGCTATTGCTTTTGGAAGTAGAGAGCTTGGGTTAACTTCCTCCTACGATTTAAAGGCCATACCTTCTAAGCAAGCTCTTGCCAGTGTAGGTCAAACCCAACTTATGAATTTGTACTCTCGTTTCTTCAAAGATTACAATCTTCACGTAGGCCAAATTTTACTTAGTGCAACAGATCTTTCCCAACGACCTACTTACCTTAATGCACGTAATACAATTCTTACTTTGCTTGATATAGGGGTTGTTCCTATAGTGAATGAGAATGATACCGTTGCTGTTGAAGAGATAAAAGTTGGTGATAATGATACACTTTCTGCTTTAGTTGCAATTTTAATTGATGCTGATCTTTTAGTTATTTTATCTGATATTCAAGGATTGTATACATCTGATCCTAAAAGGGATCCTAAAGCTAAGCTTCTATCTTCTGTCTATAAAATAGATGAAAAGATACAAAAGATGGCCCGGGGGACTTCAGTAGAAGGTAGAGTTGGCGGTATGCGGACAAAAATAAATGCAGCAAAAGTTGCAACCCGATCTGGTGTTTCTGTCGTGGTGGGAGAAGGAAACTTCCTGGAGGACCTTTTTGCAGGAAAAGATGTGGGGACAATGTTTTTTCCTACTGAAGATAAGTTGCAAGCCCGAAAAAAATGGATTGCCTATGGAAGCAGAGTCAAAGGAAAAATTATAGTTGATGAAGGAGCCAAAAAAGTTCTTGTTGAACAAGGAAAAAGTTTACTTCCCGTGGGTATAAAGGAAATAAAAGGCAACTTTCAATCTGGAGATACGGTTGGTATTTTAGATACAGATGGAAAAGAGTTTGCTCGAGGTATTGTATATTATTCTTCAAAAGAATTGGAAAAAATAAAAGGACTTCATACAAACAAAATTGAAGAAAAACTAGGTTATAAGTATTATGATGAAGCAATACATAGAGATAATCTTGTAATACTTTAAATATGAAAAAATCCTGAAAAAAATAAAGGAACCTCAAATGCACTTAACTGTTTATAACTTTGCCAAGATGATTGAATTTAGTATAGTTCGGCCTGATGCGACGGAAGAGGATATAAAAAAGTTTTGTCACATTATGAAGGAGAATAATTTTGCAACTGCTTGTGTAAATCCAGTGAATGTGTCTTTAACAGCAAAGCTTCTTAGAGGTACAGGTATAGACATATCAGCTTCCATTGGGTTTCCCTTTGGTTCTCATATTCCAGAGGTAAAAGCTTTAGAAGCAAAAAGGGCCCTTGAGATGGGAGCAACTCAAATAGATATGGTAATAAATATAGGAGCGCTAAAGTCAAGAAAGGATGATATTGTATTTGAGGACATAAAGGCAGTGGTGAATGAGGCGAAAGGTGCTCCAGTAAAAGTAATCTTAGAGACAGGATTTTTAACCGATGAGGAGAAAGTAAGAGGATGCAAGCTTGCAAAGGAGGCAGGAGCCCATTTTATAAAAACAGCAACAGGAGTTGAAAGTAAGTATCTCCTCCAGACAGGTTCTGAATCTATAGGAGCGACAGTAAAGGATGTAAAACTTTTAAAAGATGTAGCAGAAGGCAAGTTAAAAGTAAAAGCGTCAGGAAGGATACATTCTCTCGATTTTGCTCTGGAATTAATAAGGGCAGGTGCTGATAAACTAGGAACAAGCAGGGCTCCTGATTTAATTAGAGAGTTTAAAAAAAGATTTGGAGACTCTGTCAATTTATAAGGCCCGATATCGAACATTTCTATTTTTTTCATAGTTCTAAGGGCTTCGAGTATCTCAAAGAAGGGTTCCTTTTGAGATGTATAAGGCTACCCATATCATCAGATAAAATAAAAGGGAGGAAGAAAGTGGGTAATAATAAATATTTTATGTTAATTGATGGCAAATGGATTGAAGCAGAGTCAAAAGCTACCTTTGAAGTTAAAAATCCTGCCACAGAGGAGACTATTGCAGAAGTTCCAAAAGGAGATAAAGTGGATGCAAAAAAAGCTTTAAAGGCAGCAGATAGGGCTTTTCCTGAATGGGCAAATATACCTCCTAATAAAAGAGCGCACCTTTTGCGAGAGACAGCAAGACTTATAAGAGAAAGAGAAGATAAGATAGCACGCATCTTGACAAGTGAACAAGGAAAACCTCTAAATGAGGCAAGAAGTGAGATAAAGTCAGCAGCAGATGCTATTGAGTACTTTGCTGAGGAAGCATATCGAATGCGAGGAGAAATAATTCCTACAAACTCTGCTAAAAGAAAAAGTCTCGTAATAAAACAACCTGTGGGAGTTGTTGCTGCAATAGGTCCCTGGAATTACCCTGTAAGTCTTTTATCCTGGAAAGTAGGTCCTGCTCTTATTGCAGGATGTACAGTTGTTGTAAAACCTGCTTCTCTTACTCCTTTATCTGTTATAGAGTTTATCCATTGTTTCGTGGATGCAGGTGTTCCTTCTGGAGTTATAAACTTAGTTACAGGTCCTGGAAAAACTGTAGGAGAAGAACTTGTTAAAAATCCTTTATCACGCAAAATAGCCTTCACTGGAGAAACTGCAACTGGCAAAAGGATCATACAACTTGTAGCAGATGGAGTAAAAAGGGTGTCGCTTGAACTTGGAGGAAGTTGCCCATTAATCGTATGTGACGATGCAGATCTTTCTCTGGCAGTTAAAGGTGGTGTCTACAGGGCTTTTCGGAATATGGGACAGGTTTGTAACTCAATTAATAGGATTTATGTTGATACAAAACTTTTTGATGAATTTGTAGAAGAGTTTGTAAAAGAAACAAAAAAGCTTCGTATAGGAAATGGACTTGAGGAGCCTGATATAGACCTTGGTCCTATGGTTTCTGATGAACAGAGAAGACATGTGATAGAGCACATCGAGGATGCTGTAAAAAAAGGAGCAAAGATTGAATGTGGAGGTAAAATTCCTGAAGGGGAAAAATTCAAGAAAGGCTTTTTCTTTGAACCAACTGTTCTTACAGGGGTAAATCATAAAATGAGAGTGATGAGAGAAGAAACTTTTGGACCAGTTGCTCCCATAATGACTGTCAAAGATGTTGAAGAGGCAATAAAACTCGCCAATGACAGCCCATACGGACTTGTAGGTTATGTGTACACTAAGGATATAAAAAGAGCCTTTCGTGTGGCAGAAAGCCTTGAGTGTGGAACAGTGGGTATAAATAACGTTTCAGGAGGTGAGTTTCCTTACCCCTATGGAGGGTGGAAGGAATCAGGGATAGGACTCGAACTTTCTCACTACGGAGTTGAGGAATATTTACAGGTAAAACATGTAAGAATAGATATTGGATATTGATTATCTTTCTAAAAAATCCTTAAAAACTTTTAAAAAGGTGAGGTATGAAAAATGGAAAAATTAATGGAACCTATAAAGACTCTCATAGACTTTAAAGAGGGTATAATACAGGCAGATCGAATAATTGAGAGAAGAGCTTCTGATATGCAGGGAATGTATGTAGATGAGGTAGCTTTGAAGAATCTTATATCCCGGGGTAATCCCCTGATTTACAAGGTAAAGGAGATAAAAGTTCCTGAAAAAATAGGTCATATACCCTACAGTACAACAATACTTTACCCAGGAAAAGTTGGAAAGGAATTTTTTATGACCAAGGGACATTTTCATGCAAATGAGGGCACAGCTGAAATCTACTTTGGTCTTGCAGGGGAAGGATATCTTCTTATGCAGACAAAGGAAGGTAAAGTTTCTGCTATAAACTTGAAACCAGGCATACTTGTATATATACCTCCTTACTGGGGTCACAGAACAATAAACACAGGTAAAGAAGAATTTGTTTTTCTTACCCTTTTTCCAGGAGATGCTGGACATAACTATGAGATTATAGAAAAATGTGGTTTTGCTAAGATAATGGTGGAGGAAGATGGCAGGCCTGTTCTGAAGAATAATCCCAAGTATAAGTCATTAATGGGTCATTAGCTAAGAATTATTTTAGGGACGCCTTATGTCTGGAAAATCATATCTTATAGGGGTTGATCTTGGAACTGCTGGGACAAAGGCAGCTATTTTTGATGAGGAGGGAAATCTTATAGCCAGTGCCTATGAAGAGTCGAGACTCTTTTATCCCAAGCCAGGTTGGGTTGAACAGGATATGGATGATTTTTACCGCTCCTCCTGTAAAACAATAAAGGAAGTTGTTGAAAAATCGAAGGTTTCTCCCAAAAATGTAGCTGCTATAGCTTTCGATGGACAGATGGCAGGAATAGGAGGTATTGACAAGGATTGGAGGCCTGTAACTCATTATGATTCTTGGCTTGATACAAGATGTGAGCCTTACATTGACTTGATGAGAAAAAAAGCAGAAGACCTTATTACACAAGAGACAGGAGCCTCTCCTAGTTACAACCATGGACCAAAAATTCTTTGGTGGAAGAATGAAGTACCCTCAGTGTTTAAAAAAATCTACAAATTTATAATGCCTGCAGGATATGTTGCAGGAAAGATGGCAGGTTTGAAGGGAGATGAAGCTTTTATTGATTATACCTATATTGTTTTTAGTGGATTTAGTAATACAAAAAAGGGTGTATGGAATAAGATGCTCTGTCAGATATTTGATATTCCTTTAGGAAAACTTCCCAGAATAATAGAACCCTGGAAAATAGTAGGAAAACTTTCTTCTAGGGCAGCAACTGATACAGGTCTTATATCAGGGATCCCTATTGCTGCAGGGGCGGGCGATCAAATGGCTGGTTTTCTTGGTGCAAGTGTAGTTGAGGAGGGAGAGCTTATAGATGTTGCAGGAACTGCTTCTTGTTTTGCAGGGTGTATCTCTGATTTTACTCCTGATGTGAAAACAAAAACTTTTCTCTGCTTTCGCTCAGTTGTTCCGGGCTTGTTTTATCTTCTAGCTTACATTAATGGAGGAGGTTTGTGTCTTAGATGGTTCAGAGATCAATTTGCCGAGGAGGAAAAAAAGAAAGCTAGAGAAAAGGGGATGGACCCTTATGAGATCTTAAACGAAAAAGCTGAGAAAGTACCTGCTGGATCAGAGGGTCTTATATTTATTCCTCACCTGGGAGGAAGAGTTTGCCCATATAACCCGTATGTCAAAGGAAGCTGGTTTGGTTTTAGCTGGAAACATACGAAATATCACTTTTATAGGGCAATTCTTGAAGGAATAGCTTATGAGTATGCATATTATTTTTCTCTCCTAAATAAACTTTCCCCAGATATATCTTTTAAAAAAGTTCGGGTGATAGGAGGAGGAGCGAGAAGTAACCTATGGAATCAGATAAAATCTGATGTTTTGAATCTTTCTTACTTTAAAGTGAACAGAGAAGAACTTGCAGTTTTGGGATCAGCAATTATAGCAGGTTACGCGGTTGGTCTTTTCTCAGATTTAACTTCCACCTCTCAACGCTTTACAAGTGTTATTCATCCTCCTATCAATCCTCGTTTATCTTTTTATCGCTATTATAAAAATTTCTCCAAATTGTATCTTAACTTTCTTTTATCTCAACAAAAGTTTTCTAAAGAACTTTCCAAAATTTTCCAGTTTTCGGCGTCTCTGACTGATTCATCTGAAAGTGAAAAGGAGTAAAAAAGTGAAGTGTCTTGATGTTACAACATTATCGGAAAGTGGCTATTGACATAGTCAAATTTTCCGTTAGTCTTAAATATAAAAAAATTTAATTTGAAGGAGAGGAAAATATGAATGTATGGGCAAAATTTACTGATGGCATAGAAGTTAGTGAAGAGATGTTTAAACTCTTGGTAAAGTATGCTCCTGATGGAAACTTGGATGTTTTCGCCTCGGACCAGCATAACTCCTACCTTAAACTAACCTCGGCTTACTTGAAGCACATAGGTGAAAACAGAGCCGCTACCGATGATGATGTACGTGAGGTAGCAAGAAGATTTGCCAGAGCTCTTGAAGGTGTTCCATCTGCTGCTCTTTTTAACCACCTGGCATACTTAAGTCCAGGTTTTAGAGATCTTCTTGGTCCAAATGTTCTTCTTATAGGAAGATTGGAGGACACTAATACAGTTTCCATTGACGGAGGGAGAGGACAACTTGCTCGCTTAGCAATAGAACCAGAGGAAGTACAGGACAAAGTTGATGCTTTTAAAACTTTAGTCAAACTTGATCCGGATCATAAGGAAAGTTGGGAACGCAATCGTGAGTGGTTACAAAATATTTTTGAGAAATGTCAAAAATTAGGCAAACTATTATTTAATGAAACTTTAATGTTTCAAAGGCCAGGAGAATCTAAGGTAGAGATGGCTAAAAGATTACCTGATGGACTTGTTAAGATTGCAGAAGATTTTGGTTCTCTTGGTCACTTCTATAAAACACAAGTTCCAGTCCTTTGGGCAAAGGAAAACGGGAAAATTGTTAAGATAAGTAGCGTGAAGACGGTTCGAGAAACGGCTGAGGCTATGTTTCAAGTTGTAAAAAGACCCATGCTCCTCTTAAGTGCGGCAGTTGATTTTGAGCAATATGCTGCTCAATATGCGATTGTTGCAGATCTTTTTGCAGGTCCTATGTGTGGTAGAGCTTACTTCAAAGAGGCTTTTACTGATCCTGAAACGAAAGATTGGGACAGCTTGGAGGTATCTTTTAAGAAAATAGCACTTCCTCGAATGAAACAAATTAAAAATTTGGCTAAAGCTGTAAGTTTACCCTGGTGGCATAGATTTACTTGGATGAGCGAAGAGGCTAAATCTCTAATAGAAAAAAGAACTAATCAGTAGGATTAATTGTTAACTTACGATTGAAGAAAATACTCTTAGGAGTAGTTCCTTGAAAAAAGAAGGGGAAAGCCGTGAAGATGGAAGTTGTTTTTCCTGGAGGTAAACGAGTAGATGCTCTTTATAAAGGTTTTACCATTAAAACGGATCAGCCAAAGGAAAATGGAGGAAAAGGTTCTGCTCCTGCTCCTTTTGACCTTTTCTTATCTTCTATAGGAACTTGTGTAGGTATTTATGTACTTAGTTTCTGTCAAGAAAGAGGTATTTCTACAAGGGGATTAAGGTTAATTTTGGATACAGAAAGAAATAAAAAAACAAAACTTATTGAAAAAATAACTATAGAAATTCAGCTTCCTGCAGAGTTTCCAGAGAAGTACAAAGATGCAGTGGTTCGAGCTGCTGATATTTGTGCAGTTAAAAAACATCTTTACAATCCCCCACAATTTGAAATATACACAAAATACCTAAATAAGGTTTAAGCATTATGTGCTGCCTGTTAGCTCCTTCAGTTGTGCAACTATTCTGGTGAATTCTGATTGATATATTTGATCATGTTGTGATATAAAATTTTGCCATTGAGAGGAGTTTATAACTGCCTCATCTGGGGAAAGATGGACAATTATTTCTTCATTCTCGGTCTTGATTCTTCGAACTCGTAAATTAGGGTCCTGTTCTACCTGCTTTTTTAGTCGGGTGTAGGCTCTATTTTTTTCTTCTAAGTATTTTTTAATCAATTCTCCAAGGAAGTTGATTTCTGTTTTAAGTTGCTGATATTTTCCTTGAGCTTTTGTTTTTTCTAAAGTTAAGAGAGCTTTTCCTCTTTTTTTAAAATCTGGAGAAGAGATTTGTAAACTCAAAGAGTCTATTATTTTTAATTGGGCCTCTTTTATCAAAAATTCTTTGTTTTCTAGCTTATTAGCAAGTTCCTCAGGAGTCAACTCCCCTTTATAGAATTTAGATAGAAGATCTCTTAATTTCTCCATTCCTTTTATTCTTTCTCTATCTTCAGGAGTTATCTTGATTTTCTCCAGTCTCTCTCTTACTCTTTGCGGGAATTTTTCTTCCCATTTTTTCATTTTTTCCCTCCAAAATTACAATTATTTAACTTGATTCAACTTCAAATCCTAAATCTTTAAGAGAGGTTACATCCTTACGCCATCCTTTTTTAACCCCTACTTTTAAGTCAAGATAAACTCTACAATTGAAACGACTTTCTATTTCTTTTCTTGCTAGCTCACCAATTTTTTTAATCATTCTTCCTCTTTTGCCTATAAGTATTCCTTTTTGTGACGAATGTTCTGTGTAAATTGTTGCATTGATGTAAATTAGATTATTGGTTCTCTCTTTGAAATCATGCACTTTAACCATAACCGAGTAGGGAATTTCATTTCTGGTAAGTTCGAATATCTTCTCTCTTATGAATTCAGCTGCTAATGTGCGTTCTGCTTGATCTGTAACCAAATCTGAGGAATAATAAGGAGAATGATAAGGTAGATAATTTATTATCTCTCCCACCAAAATAGAAATATTAGTTCCTCGTTTTGCAGAAATAGGAATAGTTCGTTGAAAGGGAAAATACTCTTGATAATGAGAGATCAAAAAATCAGCCTGATGTGATTTTATCTTATCAGTTTTATTGAGAGCTAAAATAACAGGTTTTTTTATCTTCTTTAAAGAATCAAGTATAAAGCGGTCCTCTGAAGTCATCTCTTTAGGTTCAGCTATAAATACTATAATATCTACTCCCTCTAGTCCCATTAAAGTTGCTTCAATTATTTTTTTATCTACAGGTGTAGCTGCTTCCTCAAATTGTGTTAATCCTGGAGTGTCTATAAAGATTATTTGAGCCTCTTCAAAAGTAACCACACCCTTAATAATGTTTCGTGTTGTCTGGGGACGAGGAGAAGTAATAGCGATTTTGTCTCCTATTATTTTATTCAAAAGAGTAGATTTCCCAACATTTGGTTTACCCACTAAGGTAACAAATCCTGCTTTAAATTGAGTTTTTTCTTGCATTTAACTTTTATCCTTTTCAAGACAGACTCTCCCTCGGAGAAGGAGAAGTCTGTCAGATTTTTTATTTAATTTGTCGATTATATTCTTTAAGTACCTCTCTTTGAATTGTATCCCTCAACTCTTGGGTTATAGGGTACGCAGTATCAATAAATTCACCGTTAGGTAGTTTTCGGGAGGGCATTGCTACGAAAAGCCCATTTTTTGTTTGAATAATTTTTAAACCATGAATCCGAAATTCATTATCAAAAGTTAATGTCACCCATGCTTTAAATTTGTCCTTCCCTTCCACTTTTCTTATTCTTACTTCTGAAATTTTCACCCTAACCCTCCTTGCTTATTCTCGGTTGGTTGAGCCAAAAATGTCTTTCCTTTCTCTCTTAGTTGATTTGCTATCTTTTTTCCGGTTTCTACATCTTCAACTATTCCAAATATTGTAGAACCACTTCCTGACATCAGAACACCTTTTGCTCCCCCTTTTTTCATCTCCTGCTTAATAGATTCCAGTATAGGAAACTTATCAATTACCACCTCCTCTAACTTATTGTAAAGTAAATTTTTTATCTCAATGAGTTTTCCAGAGACCATCTTTTTTTTTAACTCGTCAATAGTTAATTTATTATGAGAGGACTTTGGTGTCAATCTTGGACTAATCTGAGAGTATACCCAAGAAGTTGATATAGAAATTTTTGGATACACTAACACAATCCAACCTTCTTTGATTGGGGGAAGAGGATATACTTTATCTCCCCTTCCTCTTAAAAGAGCAGTACCTCTTATAAGACAAAAAGGAACATCGGTTCCCAGTTGAGAGGAGATATCCACAAGATGAGACAGGGGTATATTTGTGTCAAAGAGAAGATTAAGTCCTAAAAGAGTGCTTGCTGCGTCAGTACTTCCTCCTCCTAACCCTGCTTCTAGAGGAATTTTCTTTTCCACGCTTATTTTAACTCCAGAGGTAAGATTTGTGAGGTTAAAAAAAAGTCTAGCTGCTTTATACACCAGATTATTCTCCCCAGAGGGTAATAAAGGGTGATCACAGATAACTTGAATTCCTCTTTTAATTTTTTCAAAATGAAGAATATCATAAACGCTTATAGTTTGGGCAACGGATTCAATTTCATGGTATCCATCTTTTCGTTTACCTAAAACATTAAGGTAAAGATTAATCTTAGCTGGTGCTTTTAAGGTAAGTTTTTGCATCTCTTATGCCTCATACCAACACAGATTTATCAAAAGCTAACAACCTGAAGTTTTGTGACTGTTAAATGAGGTAAAACGTTGAGCCTCAAAGAATGCACTAATCGCATTCACTGTAACCACAGGATTTACAAACAAAACATCCTCCTTCATGTTCAATACTACTAGAGCCACATTCTGGACAGGCTCCTATTACTTTCTCTTCGAAAGATACAGGTATTGTTTTTTTCTCCAGGGACTCAACATCTTTATCGGTTTTTTCTTTTATATACATCTCTATGGCTTTTCCTACAGCATCGGCGCAGGAAAGAATTTTAGTTTTGCCAAGCCCCCAGGGCCTGTCACAACTTATTCCTTTAAGTTGTTTTACAATTAGTGACCAGGGAATGCCTGAGCGTAGGGCTAAAGAGGCCAGTCTTCCTATTGCTTCTGTTTGAGAGGCAGCACATCCTCCACTTTTGCCAAGCTGTGCAAAAACTTCAAAAGGTTCTCCGTCTCCGCTCTCATTTATAGTAACATAAAGATCTCCACATCCTGTTCTTATCTCTCTTGTCATTCCATGAGTTACCTTTGGACGGGGACGAGGAGTTATTGTTTTTTTCTCTTTTACTGCCCTTATCACTTGTTCTTCTCTGCTCCGGTCTCGATAAACAGTAATTCCTTTACATCCCAACTTATAAGCTAAAACAAAAGCATCTTTAATCTGTTCCATAGTAGCCCGGTTGGGTAAATTAATGGTCTTTGATACGGCATTATCGGTATATTTCTGAAAAACTGCTTGCATCTTTATATGGTCTTGATAGGGAATGTCAAGAGCTGTACAAAAAATACTTTTTATATCTTCTGGCACCTCGGGTATATTCTGGCAACTACCATTATTTTCTGCTATTTTCTCCATTAATTTTCTTGAATAAAATCCTCTTTCTCGAGCGATTCTTTCAAAATCCTCATTTATATAAAGAAGTCTTTCTCCTCCTAAAACCTCTTTATAAAAGACCAAACTGAAAAGAGGTTCAATTCCTGAAGAACAGTTGGCAATCATGGAAATACTACCAGTAGGAGCAACTGTGGTAGTGGTTGCATTTCTAAGTTTTAACCCTTTCTTTTCCCATATACTTCCCTTAAAGTTTGGAAAGGTTCCTCTCTCCTCAGCTAGTCTCCTTGAAGCTTCTTTAGATTCATCTTGGATAAATTTCATTAGTTTCTCAGCAAGTCTTAAAGCTTTTTTAGAATTATAGGGTATACCAAGTTTTATAAACATATCAGCAAGACCCATAACTCCCAATCCAATTTTTCTGTTTGCTTTGGTATTTTTTTCAATTTCAGGTAGAGGGTATTTATTAACATCAATAACATTATCTAAAAAGTGAACAGCAATGTGAACCGTCTCTCGTAATTTATCCCAATCTATATTGTTATTTTCCACCATCCTAGCAAGATTGATACTTCCAAGATTACAACTTTCATATGGAAGTAAAGGTTGTTCACCACAGGGATTTGTGCTCTCTATCTTTCCTACATGAGGGGTAGGATTAAATTGGTTTATTTTATCAAGAAAAATAAGTCCAGGTTCACCATTTTTCCAGGCCATCTCTGCAATTTTGTTTAAAACTTCAGCAGCATTTAATTTTCCTGCGATCTCTTCTGTACGAGGATCAATAAGGTTGTAGTCTTCCCCTTTAATAGCGGCTTCCATGAATTCGGCGTCAACCGCAACTGATATGTTAAAATTTCTAAGCTCACCCTCTTTTTCTTTTGCTGTAATGAACTCCATAATATCAGGGTGAGTCACATGCAAAATTCCCATATTAGCACCCCGTCTCCTTCCCCCCTGTTTTATAGCTTCAGTTGAGGCATCAAAGACTTTCATAAAGGAAACAGGACCAGATGCTACACCAGAGGTTGTCCCCACAGGAGAACCTGCAGGTCTTATCCTATTAAAAGAAAATCCAGTTCCTCCACCACTTTTGTGTATAATAGCTGTGTGTTTTATAGTCTCGTAAATTGACTCTATAGAATCATCTATTGAAAGAACAAAACAAGCTGAAAGCTGTTGCAAACTAGTGCCTGCATTCATAAGAGTAGGAGAGTTAGGAAGAAAATAAAGACTTGTCATTAGGTTGTAAAATTTTTCTTCTAATTTTTTTACTTCCTTATCATCCCTTCCGTAGATCTTATCGGCCGAGGCGATATTATGGGCCACTCTTCTAAACATCTTCTCGGGGGTTTCTATAAGATTTCCTTCTCTGTCTTTTTGCAAGTATCTTTTCTCTAGAATTTTTAGAGCATTCTCTGATAGGTTTAATTTATTTTGCCTATTATTAGAATTTCTAGGCATTGTATACTCCTTATTTTATCTTGCTTACAATAACTTCAGCTACCTTCTTTCCAGAAAGAAGCATTCCACCAAATATAGGTCCCATTCTTGGTGCGCCAAATGCGGCATTGGCAGCCATTCCACATACATATATACCTGGATAGACTTCTCTTGTATACTCAAGTATTGCTCTTTCACCCTCCTCAGCCCACATAGGACCCTCACCCGCTATTTTTCCTGTGGGTGTTTTTAATTTGATATTTTCTCTTTGTTGTAGTTTTTTTACAACTTCGCAGCCGTGACCGGTAGCGTCTATTGCTACCTCACAACCTACCGTTAAAGGATCAACATGAAGACCAGCTATTTTCACTGCTTCCCAATTTATAACAAGTCCACTAACTTTTCCATCTTTTACCATTACATCTTCAACTCCTATGAGGTTGAAAATCTTTACCCCTGCTTTTATCGTTTTAAGTACAAGAGCAGAGATACTTTCAAGCGAATCTGCAACGTAGTATCCCTCTTCATAACACGAGTACCTTATCTCCATTTCTTCTAAGATCTCTCGAGCAGGTTCTTGAACCACTATTTTATTAAACATCATCCCCCCACCTGGCATTCCTCCTCCCAATCTTAAGTTCTTCTCAAAGATAACCGTTTTTATCCCTTTCTTTGCAAGATAATACCCAGCAGTTAAACCAGCAGGTCCTGCTCCGGCAATAGCTACCTGAGATCTAAGATTGTCTTTAAGCTCCTTGTAAAAACTATTTATTATCGTTTTTGAGATTACAATATCATCTAGCTTCATATTTTTAACTCCTCTGGTAATTTTTAATCACTTTATCAATCCATCCTCCTCCAATTACGGTATCACCTTCATAAAATACAGCTGCCTGACCTGGAGTAATAGCCCATTGTGGCTCCAGAAAATCCACTCTACATCTTTTTTTCTCCTGTAAGGGCACGATAATTGCTTCAGCTTCTTTGTGTTGATATCTCACTTTTACTTTACAGTGAATAGAAGTTTTAGGTTCAGGGATACTAACCCAATTAACCTCTGCTACCTCCATACTCTTAGCATAAGCTTCTTCTCTTTCTCCTACAACAATGATATTTTGTGTCTTGTCAATTTCTATCACATACAAAGGCCTTTTTTTTCCTCCACCTAGACCTTTTCTCTGACCTATAGTATAAAGAGGAATTCCAGAATGAGTACCAATTATTTTTTTCTCTTTTGTTACTATAAGACCAGGTTTAAAAGCAGAGGGTCTTCTTTTTTTCAAAAATTCATTATAGTTGTTTTGTGATACAAAGCAAATATCTTGGCTTTCTGTTTTAGAGTATACAGGAAGTTTTACA